>NZ_LJFZ01000007.1:179473-218035 GCF_001420875.1 Frankia sp. AvcI1
CCGAACCCGCCAAACCCGCCGGCGCCACCGGTTTGGCCGGCGCCGATGAAGTAGTGCACCCGGCCCGCGTGGACGTCGTTCTCGAACTGGGTCAGGGTCGGCGCCGGGTCGCGCCCGGTGAAGCCACCGATAGCCATCACCGCCGTGTCCGAGGCGAGTTCGAGTCCGGCCGCGGCCGAGGATCCCTGCGCGGCGGCAGCCCACCGGTAGCCATGGCTGGCCTTCAGTAGCGACGCCAGCTGGGCGTTCGTGGCGCCGCCGCCGAACCCGCCGAACCCGCCGGGGCGTCGGCCGACCGCCGCCGCTGAGCCGCCGAACGTGCCGAGGCGACCGGGACCGCCGTTTCCACCGCGGCCGCCGCGGACCGCGGGCCCGGCTGTCGGCTGGCCCCCGGACTGCGGGATTGTGGCGGTCACCGCAGCGAACGCGGCCGGGCCGCCGAGGACGGCGACGGTCCCGCAGGCCGCGACAGCGAGGGCCATCCGGCCGACGAGCGCCCGCCGGATCAGCAGTGTCGCCGTCGTGGCGACGGCGGCCACCGTCACCACCACCCGCAGCCACGGATACCAGGACGGGGTGCGGTCCAGCAGAGTGAACGACCAGGCCCCGGTCGCCGCGACCGCCGCGGCCAGCAGCAGCCGGCTCGTCCTCTGCTGCCTGGTGCCCCACAGCGTCCACGTGNCGACGCCGACCAGCCCGGCGATGCCCGGCGCGATCGACGCCGTGTAGTAGGGGTGGAAGGTGCCCTGCGCGAAGCTCAGCACGACTGACGTCACGATCATCCAGGTGCCCCAGAGGAGCAGCGCGGCCCGCGTCCGGTCCGTGCGCGGCGCCCGCCGGGTCACCCACAGGCCGCCGAGGAGCAGGATCAGCGCGCCCGGGATCAGCCAGGAGACCTGGCCGCCGATCTGGTCGCCGAACAGCCGGTCCCAGCCGGCGCCACCCCCAAATCCGCCGCCCCCGAACCCGCGGCCGCCACCAAACCCGCCGCCACCACCCCTGCCGCCACCACCGCGGCCGCCCAGCGCGGCCTGGACCCGTTCGGCCAGCTGCGGATCGCGCCTGGCCAGCTCGCCCAGGTTCGCCCGACCGCCGCCGAACCCACCGCCGCCACCGCCGCGGTTGCCGTCACCGCCGAAGATCCGGCCCAGGCCGTTGTAGCCGAAGGCCAGGCCGAGCGCGCTGTTGTCGGTGGAACCGCCGATGTAGGGACGCGAACCGGTCGGCCACAGTGCGACCGTCGCCACCCACCAGCCGGCGGCGACCACGATCGCCAGCCCGCCCGCGAGCAGCTGCCACACCCGCCGCCACCAGCCGGTCGGCGCGGCGATCAGGTAGACCAGCGCGAACGCGGGCAGCACCAGGAAACCCTGCAGCGTCTTCGTCAGGAAGGCCAGGCCGAGCGCGGCGCCGGTCGCCGCCATCCACCTCGTCGACGCCTCCTCGATCGCGCGGACCAGGCAGTATCCGGCCAGGACGAGGACGAAGGTGAGCAGGCCGTCCGGGTTGTCGAAACGGAACATCAGCGCCGCCACCGGGGTGAGCGCCAGCGCGGAGCCGGCCAGCAGGCCGGCGGCGGGGCCGAACCACCTGCGCACGGCCGCGAACATCAGGCCGACCGCGGCCACGCCGCCCAGCGCCTGTGGAACGAGCATGCTCCAGCTCGAAAAGCCGAAGATTCNCCCGGACAGCGCCATCGCCCACAGCGACGCCGGCGGCTTGTCGACCGTGATNAAGTTCCCGGAGTCGAGCGATCCGAACAGCAACGCCTTCCAGCTCTTCGTCCCGNCCTGGACCGCCGCCGCGTAGAAGCTGTTCGCATGGCCCGAGGCACCCAGGTCCCAGAGGTAGAGCACCGCCGCGGCGCCGAGCAGCGCGACGAGCGCCGGCCGGGCCCACACCGGATCCGCCGGCCGGCCGCGCACCGCCCGCCGCCACCGGCTCCCCGGCGGCGGATCGCCCGCGCCGACGGGCGCCCCCGGCGCAGCGGCGTGATTGCCGTGATCGCCGTGATCGCCGTCGCGACTGTCGCGCGTCGCCGGAACCGCCAGAGCGTCGCCGCTGACCGCGGCGCTGGGCAGGACCGTCGCGCTGGAGGTGTCCTCTGGCTGCGTCATACGTCAGATACTCACCGTGCAACCTGTGCGCAAGCTGAGAGTGATCGGATGCGCCGCCGCCGCCAGCGGCGGCGACTCTCGCAGCGCCTCGGTAAGGGGATCGACGTTTCACTCGCCGGCCCCGCCTCTGGGATCCTCGGTCTCCTCGCCGTCGGGGCCTGGCCGTCGCCGCGCTGGGCGTGCGCCTGATCAGGTGACCGACCTGCTGCGACCTCGGTTCAGAGGAAGACGCGGGCGATGTCCAGCCAGGTCNGCGCCTCCTCGCCGGTGGCCGTCAGGTCGGTGTCGCCGCGGGGCCGGCGTTGGGTGACGCGGAGACAGAAGTCGAACGCGCTGCCCTGCACGCGTTGGGCGGCGTCCTGCGGGCCCCACGCCCAGGTCTGGCCATCCGGTCCGGTCAGCTCGACGCGGAACGGTTCCGGCGGGGCAGGCAGCTGGGCGGCGGCGAACGACAGTCCCCGTCCCTGCACGCCCAGGGCGGCGACCGCCGCCAGCCGCGTCGTCGGACGGTGCGCGACGCCCACCGCGTCGAAGACGTCCTGGCCATGGGCCCAGGTTTCCATCAGGCGCAGCGGTGCCATGAGCGCCGGGGTGAGGGTGGACCCGAACCAGGGGAACTCGTGGTCTGGCGGTACGTCCTGCAGGGCCGCCTGCACGCCGGCTCGGCCGGCGCGCCACCGGTGCAGAAGCACCGAGCGCGGTTGGGCCGCTCCCTCGGCGGCGACGTCGTCGGCGTACCGGCTGCCGCCGGCTTCCGTCCGCCGCACCACCGCGTCGAACGCATCGGGGGTGCGGACGGCGGTCACGACGTCGGCATCCGCCGCGGCGAGGTGGGCGATCTGGTGGGCGATCGTCCAGCCCGCGGCCGGCGTCGGCCTGGTCCAGTCGTCCTCGGCCGTCACCAGGGCGTCGAGCTGGTCTCCCTCGGCCGCCAGGTCCGATCGGACGAGGTCGATATCCACCTCGGACACGTCGAGGTCGTAGTTCAGCAGGTCGTGGTTCGGCATTCAGGCATCACCTCCGCGGATGGTGGCGTTCATGCCCGAAGTGCACGATGACAGTGCTGCCGAGGCCGGGAATTCCGGTGCCTTTTTGGGGACGTAGTGCCCGCAACCGTCGATCACGAGTTCGGTGACCTGGTCGGAGCGTCCGCGCTACGCGCCGGCGGTCAGCAGGGCCACGAGGTGCTCGGTCAGGTGGTGGTCGAAGGGCTGCGGGATGGCCAGCAGCCGGTACCACAGCACCCCGAAAACGACGTCGGCGGCGAACCCCGCGGTCAGGGCGGCGGGCAGGTCGCCCCGCTGGCGCGCTCGCTCGACCAGCGTGGCGAGGGCGGCGCGGCGTCGCTCGAGGAACTCGGCGCGGAAGCGCGTCCCGAACGCGGGGTCCAGCTGCGCCTCGACCATCAGAGCCCGGAGTAGTTCGCCGAGCTGCGGTTCCCGGGCCAGCGCGAAGCTGTCGTCGAGCAGGTGCCGCAGATCGGCGGCCCAGCTGCCCTCGTCAGGCAGCGCGATGTGCACGTCCGCCTTGCGGGCGAGGGCCTCCANGAGGACGTCGCCCTTGGACGGCCACCAGCGGTAGATCGTCTGTTTGCCGACCCCGGCGCGCTGGGCGATCTTCTCGATGGAGACTGCCGCGTACCCGTGCTCGATGACGAGCTCGGCGGCGGCCTGCAGGATGGCGTCCCGGCTGCCCTCGCTGCGCCGACGGCCCCGCCTGGGCCGCTCCGGGCCGGGGTCGTCGGCCGTTCCCGCGTCCATGGACTCGCATCGTACTGACTCCGAGACGAGACGTGNCGATTCGCCAGGCGGGCGAGGTCGCCTATACTCGATTTCGAACCGAACCGAACNGTATCGATTCGTAGGAGTTCTCATGGAGACGACCCGGACCACGCTCGTCGTCGGAGGCACGTCGGGCATCGGCCTGGCCGCCGCCCGACGGCTCGCGGCCGGCGGCGACACTGTGCACGTCGCGAGCCGCGACCCGGGGAAGGTCGCCAAGGTCGCCGACGCGGCCCCGGAGCTCGTCGCGCACCGGGTGAACGGCAGCGACTCGGCGGCTGTTGCCGAGCTCGCGGGCAGCCTCGCGCCCGTCGACGCGCTGGTGGTCACCATCGCCAGCTCCGCCGGCATGGGCCCACTCGTCGACCTCGAGCTGGCCGAGCTGCGCAGGGGATTCGAGGAGAAGGTCATTGCGATGCTGACCGTGCTGCAGGCGGCACTGCCGCACCTGGCCGAACGAGCCTCGATCACGCTCGTCGGCGCGATCAGCGCCCATGCCGCGATGCCCGGCACCGCCGGGATCGGGGCCGTCAACGCGGCCGTCGAGTCGATCGTGCGACCGCTGGCTGTCGAACTCGCGCCGCGTCGTATCAACGCGGTCTCCCCGGGTCTGGTGGACACGCCCTGGTGGGACGGGATGCCCGAGCAGGCCCGCACCGACTACTTCGCCGCCGCGGAGAAGGGCCTGCCGGTACGCCACGTCTCGTCGGCCGACGAGATCGGCGAGGCGGTGGCCCTGCTGGCGACCAACACGTCGATCACCGGGACGATCCTCGAGGTCGACGGGGGCGCGCGCTTCGTCCAGCTCTGATGACAACTGCCGGGTGCAGGTCCGATGACAACGGCCGGGTGCAGGTTGGGGGAGGTGCAGGAGCGGCTATTCCCTGACGATGNCCATGAGCGCCGAGGTGAAGGGGGCCGGGTCCAGATCGCCGCGGACGGCGAGTTGCTGGCCGTAGCTGCTGCAGAGGGCCACGAAGGCCTCGGCCTGGGAGGCACGCCGTTCATCAGCCTCCAGCCCCACTACTCGTTGCTCGCCCGCGAGATCGAAGCCGAAATCCTTTCCACCTGCGCTCGTCACGGCCTGGGAACCCTGACCTACGGACCGCTTGNCGGTGGCGTGCTCGCTGGCCGCTACCGTCGCGGCGCCCNGCCCGAACCCGGCAGCCGCCTGCACCAGTGGCTCGCCTTCAACTCCACCGCCGCCCGCTGGGCGTCCACGCTGCTGCGTGACCGGAGCTTCGACATCGCCGGCGACGTCACGAAGGTCNCCGGGGACCTCGCCACCACCCCTTCAGCCGTCGCCATCGCGTGGGCCCTCCAGCAGCCGGGCGTCACGTCGGTGATCCTTGGTCCCCGTACCATCGCCCAGCTCGCCGACAACCTCGCCGGCCTTGACCTCGACCTACCAGCCGACCTCGCCGCCCNCCTCGACGCCCTCTCGGCACCCCCCAACCAGCCGGTCACCGGCCTACCGATCACCCTGCCCGCCGCGGCCTGACCACATCGGCCCGACCACATCGACGACATCAGCGCGGCCCGGCTGGCACCCCCCACGGGCTCGTTGCAGCAGCCCCGGCGCACGGCTTCGTCGGCGACCGCGCCCTTCTCCAGATCGCTTACCTCCCCGTGATCTGATGAGGTAGAGATCATCACGCCNCATTGAGGATCCGTGCCTCCGCACGTTGGCTGCCCGGCCTGAAGGGGCTCACCGGCGTCNCTTACCGACAGGCTGGGCGGCCGAAGTCGCATCACGTTACGTACCGATCATCTGAGGGTCAATACTTCTCGCCAGAAAGTGTCCGATCTGGTGCTGTATGTAGGTGGCTGGTAAACGTTCGGGCTGGTCGGAGTTCCGCCGTGCCCAAGAGCTTCAGCAGGCTCGCCTCGAGCGCGAGAAGCGCCAGATCGAGGCGGCGGCGAACCGAGTGCAGAAGGCGACGGAACGGGCGGGTCGGCAGGCCGAACGCCAGGCCCGGGCTGACGCCCGGCAGCGCGAGCAACTGAACCACGATCTGATGGCAGCGGAGGCCGAAAAGCTGTCCGCCGAGGTCGACGCTCAGGTTCAGGCGCTGAACGCGCTGCTGAACGGGGCGAATCTGACCCCGTTCTCGTTCGGCAGCCTGCGGCGCGAGACGTGGATCCCCGCCTTTGACCTGTCGCGCTTCGGGCCGCCGACGCCGGTACCGGACTGGGTCGCCTTCGCTCCGCCCGGCCCGCCGCGCGGGCTGGCGGCGATGCTTGGCGGTCGCGCCCGCTACGAGCAGGAGCTGGACGAGGCGCAGGGGCGCTACCAGGAGGCCGTCGCCACGGCGCAGCGCGCGGAGGCCGACAGGCAGGAGCGGATCCGCCGGGCCCGCGGCGACCACCAGCGGCGCGCCGACAGGGAACGCGCCGAGGCTGCCCGGCACAACCAGCAGGTGGAACTCTTCGAGGCTGCCTATCGTGCGGGCGACACCGACGCAGTCGAGGACTTCGTCGCGCAGATCCTGGACCGGTCGAGCTACCCGGCCGGGTTCCCGAAAGGCCGGCGGCTTGCCTATCGGCCCGAGCCGCGTGAGATCTGGATCGAGTTCGATCTGCCCACCAACGAGATCGTCNCGCACGAGCGTGGCTTCCGCTACGTCAAGACGCGCAGGACGATCGACACCCTGGCCCGGGCAGACCGGGACCGTAAGGCTCTCTATGCTTCCGTCGTCGCCCAGACCGCGCTGCGTCACCTGCGGGAGATCTTCGAGACCACCCCGCGGAGCCTGGTCNACTCCGTTGCCCTCAANGGACACGTGCGAACCCGCGACCCGGGCACCGGCCAGCCTGCCTACCCCTGCCTGATCACCTTCAGCGTGACGCGAGAGATCTACGAGGGCCTGGACTTCGACCATCTCAAGCCCGTGGACTGCCTGAAGTACCTGAAGGCGATCGTGTCGCCGCACCCGTACGACGTGGAGGCCGTGACGCCGATCGTCGACTTCGACCTTTCTCGCTACAAGTTCATCGACGACTTCGACGCTGCCGCCGAGCTTGACAGCCGNCCTGACCTGCTGGCCATGGACCCGTTCACCTTTGAGCACCTCATTCGCCAGCTCTTCGAGAAAGTCGGGATGACTGGCTGGGCCAAGACGACCCAAGGCTCACGTGACGACGGTGTCGACGTCGTCGTCACGGACGCGAACCCAATCACCGGCGGCGTCTGTGTCATCCAGGCCAAGCTCTACAAGCGGGTCGTTCCAGCCGAGGCGGTACGGNCACTCTGGGGATCGATGGATGACCAGAACGCCACCAAGGGAATCCTGGTCACATCCTCCTGGTTCGGGCCCGCGAGCAGGGAGTTCGTCGCGAAACGCGCCGGGCGCATCCGCCTCATCGAAGGAGGCGAGCTCAAGGCNCTCCTCGAGGAGCACCTGAACAAGAAGGTCCGCATCGCCCTGCCCAAACCCCCGCCGACCCGCTCCGGCCCGACGATCTGACCCCACCCGGCTCCCCTGTTTGTCAGGTANGGGCAGCACCAAGGGCCAGACTTGGTCGTCGAGGAGCTGAGCCGCGACTCTGGGGTCCATGAGGTTCGACCAGGCCTGTTCCGCGGGCAGGAGGTGACGCTCGGGAAGGGTGTACTCGGGGAACCAGCCGTCGGTCGCGCAGCCACGGACGCGGGAGAGGATCACCGCGGTCAGTCCGGTGGGGACGGATCCGGTGATCCGGACCGCGACGTAGGTTTCGTGGTCGTGGTCGGCGCGGACGAGGAGGCCGAGGCGGAAGCCGGAGAGGTCGATGGCGTGCTCGTGTCCGTCGCGCAGCGAGCCTTGGACGAGGTCGTGGATGGCGGTGCCGAGCCGCTTCGCGAGTCTGGTCCCGGCTTCTAGGAGCGGATGGTCGAGTTCGTCGAGGGGGACGCTGGCCGGAGGGACGTCCGCGAGTCGGGTCAGGCGGCTCCGGCGGCTCCGGCGGCCTGCGGTCCTCATGCGGTGGCAGTCGCCACGTGCCGCCGCACGAGCAGGCGACGGGGATGGTCCCGTCGCTTGCGATCCAGCGTCTGCGCGGACGACGGCGCGGGCGACCAGTCCACCGCGACGAGATCGCCCACCGGCCGGGTGGCCAGGACCTCGTCGTCCCGGCGCAGGTAGACCCCACCGTCCAGGACCGACAGCGCGTCCGCCTCGACGAACTTCTCCACCACCTCACCGCTGACGCGGACCTCCACCCGTGCCCGCGGTCCAGCCGCGCGGCGCGAGAGACTTTCCNCCTCCTGCTCCAGCAGGGCCGACCAGGCCCCGCCCGTCGGCGTCGCGGCCACCAGCCGCCAACCCGCCTGGCCCAGCGAGTTCAGTGTCTCCACGAGACTCTCGGCATCACCGGTCACCATCTGATAGCGAAACTGGCTCATTCGGTGATTGTCGTAGATCGGTGCGCACGGTCCACTGGGTAGCTGGGTCGGCCCGACGGAAACGGTGACGGGCCGTCGGCGTTGCACGCAATGCGGAGACCGGCCTTCCATCGCGGCAGCCGGTCTCCGGGAGGGCGATGGGATCGGTGACGCGATCTCGACCGCCGGAAGGTTCTCCAAGCTGCGCCGCTACCGGACGGCTTCCCGACCGGCACGCGCCACGCCGGATCGCTTGCGGGCGCAGGCCGCCCCGGTCCGCCTGTGCGTCGACGGCCGAATTCCACGTGCCCCACATCAGCCTGTCGGACGTTCCAGTAGCCGTTGGAAGGCTGTCTATCGGGAGGACAGTCGTGCTGCTGGAGGAGCTCAAGTCAGGGCTGCGGGTCGACGGGCTCATCCCCGACGAGGCCATCACGGTCATTGTCGCGCAATGGCACGGCTCCGGCGCGCTCGAACTGACCTACAAGACCGCCGCCGGCGTCCTGGGCCAGCAGACTGCATAGGCAACCGGATAATCAAAACATCGACCACTCGGGCTTCTGGGGCCGCCGGTCCTCACGCCGGCTGCATCCTGCATCACCCGGAAATTGCGAAGGACAGGGCGCCGGCGTGGCCAGTCGAGCAGTCAGCGACGGTCTGCACGAGCACCTGATCACAGCCAGATACCGGGCAGCGGTGGCGGCATTCGGAAAGTGTGGAAGCGATGCCAGGCGAAGTAGGGCTCCCGGAGCGGTGTCCACCATGGCGTCGTTCGGCCCGTGAAGTGGGCGGCCGCGTAGTCCATGAGGGTGGGAACTGCCTGAGCATCCGCGGCAACCAGGATTCTCCCGCCCTCATCCACGCTGATGAAACCGTGCTCGTACAGGCTGTCACAGCCGAACATGCAGGCGAGCATGCCGACATTGGCGAGATCCCGTCTTTCTTTTTCCGCGCAGGCGGATCTCTTTTTGATATGGGCAGCTACCAGGAACCTGTAGGGGAAGTTGCGCCCACACAGTGCGCAACGGTCAGCTCCCACGATGAGCAGATGACGCTTGAGGCGCNCCTGCTCGCCGCGCTGAGCCCGTATTACTTCTCGCTCAAGGGTTCCCTCGAAGAAGGGAGTGGAGGGCGCCGGCTCTTCGGAGTCCTCGAAGAAGCCCTCAGGAACGCCTGCCGTCGGAACATCCAGTCCCCATAGCCCCGCGAGGTAGTCGGCATCGTCGTCAGTAATGACATGCGNCTGCTGCAGGACAGCCTTCGGATTCCAGCCGATCACGGAGGTCACCTCGGTGAACGGTATCCGCACCTGATGAAGATTGCTTATCGCATACATATATTCCCAGGTGAGGCCGTTGTCGTCGTCACCCCAGAGGCGACGCGCGACTCCGGGGCTCCGGAAACGATAGGCGACAGTGCCGCCGGAGAAGAGCGCCCGACCACTGTAGAAGAAGACGGCATCACCGGCACGGAAGGCGTCGATCTTCTTCCTGTTACTGCCACCCTTGCCCGGTGTGAGGCCCCACATCGGCGCCACGCCCTCGGGGAACAACTCCTTGAGCGCGGTCCGATCCTCCGCGGACAACAGATCCTCATGGTCAGCGAAGCTGACCGGGGTCAGGATGGTGCGCTCATACCTGCCCCGGACAGCCGGTGTGCCCTGCGCTGCCGGCTGTAGCAGGATCCGCATGTCGTCTCCGGGCTGACGCGTGGGTAATCGGACAATCTAGACTTTAGAGTAGACGATTCGGTTGGTTGTCAGCTACCCCGTCCTAGGATCGTCTCGGCACAACGGAACGCGGATGGATCTCGGTGCGTCTTCCGCTCTGAACGAGTCCGCACCGNCCACCGCTCCGGCGAGCCACTAGATCACCGTCTTCCGCGTGCGGACTCCCTGCACCTGCGCGATGTCGCCTGCAAGGTCCGTGATGGCAGACGTCGGCCGTTCGCGGTCGACACCAGGCAGTATTTGCGCAGGTCATCAACGGCGGGCGAGGTGATTGAAGCAGTGCCGGTGGTGTAGCTGCGACCTGCATCCCGATGATCTCGGCCGCCGTTGATCCGCAGGGGGAAGGACTAGCTGCCCGGTGCGCTGCTGAGTCGCCGAAGGCCACCTCGCTGGCGCGGAGACGGGCTGCCTATGATTCGGCCGTTCCGGGTCGGTCCGCTGTCTCCTGGATGATGATCCTGACAGTGCGGATNGGGTTGGTGCTTCGTCGGGACGCCGGTGGGTGACCGGTGTTACGGTGGCTCCGGCGCACGATGATGAGCAAGGCTGGTGTGTTCTTGCACTGCCCAGTGACGGGCAGTGCAGAAGCAGTCACCCACACGTGCCGCGCCTGCGCGACCGGACGGTGCTCAACGCGGGCGTCATCGACATCGCGAGCCCAAGACGCGGTTCTACGGGGTGAAGACCCTGAACTCCGACAAGATCGCCCTCGACTTCAAGAACGGTCGCCGAAGAGATNATCGCCAACCTCCGCCGGGACGGCATCAACCTCGTCGTGAAAATCGAGATCGAAGCCACGAAGACCACCGGCTTCGAGGAAGGCCAGGTACGCACCGTCTCCGAGAATGCCGGAACCCTGAAGTTCGACCAGTCAGGCTTCGAGGAGATCTGAGCGGCCCGGGCCCGTTCTTTGGCCGCGGTGTCGGTCAGCGCGGTGTCGGTCAGCGCCGCNTCATTGATCGGTGTCGTCGTCCGCTGCCTCCTGCTCCATGGAGGCCCGGCTGGCGTGGAAGATCTCCGCAAAGCTCGCGAAGCGTTCCAGGCCGCCGTACTTCGGCGTGAACTCCCAGGCCACCCATTCGCCGTCCGGGCCGGGATCGGCCGGATCCAGCAGCCAGAAATCCTCGCCGCTCGCGATCACCAGCGATCGACGGAAGAGCGACAGCATGTCGCTGTCGTCCTCGTCGTCGTGACGCGGCTCCCCGTACAGGTCGATGAAACCGGNGCCGCCTGGTGTGTCGCGGAACCAGGCAACGTCGGCGCTCGCGTGCAGCTCGTCGATCCACTCGGCGGGGTTGGGCCAGCCGTCGCTTGTCGCCAGAAAGCTGCGGAAGGTCGGCGGGAGGCGGACGGCCAGGCGTTGCTCGGCCGCCACCACCGTCTGCTCGGCCGCCGGCTCGTGACCCGCCCAACGATGCTGGATCTGCTCGTCGGAGAGTTCGCCTGGAGCGGCCATGCGCAGATACGTCTCGCTGTACTAGCGCAGATAATCGCGCCACAGCTCGGGGGTCGTCAGCGCGGGTGCGGCCAGGGGCGCGTCGCCGTCGGCGAGCTTCGACATGAATCCGGCCTCCTTGTCGGGAACGTCGGTATTCCGCCAGTCGGCAAGCTATCACGGGCCGATGTTCGCCCCGGACGAGCGCAATGTTGTTTCCCGCGGAATCGACCTGCCGCAACGAAAGTTCGTTCGCGCCTCCTGGCTTTGGCCGATGAGTTCGGTGGGGGCGCGGGTGTGCCGTCCTTCATCCGCCGGTCGTGACGGTGGCCGTCGCGCGCAGGATGGTGTATTCGGCCAGGTAGGCCTCCGTCTCCCGGCACCCTCGGCGCGGAGAGGGTAAGCACCACGCGGGGATCGCGTTCCCCGTTGCGCACCTTCACGTAGCGNCCCCTACGGCCGCNGACGATGTCGTCGCCGTCCAGGNCGATCCAGATGACGCTCACCTGCGGGCTGCCGTGCGGATTGATGGACCGGCATGTGCCAGGCCCGGTCGCACAGACGGCTCACCCCGTAGCATTCCGGTGTGAGCCGGCTACCGTCACCGATCAAGCCGCAGGTGATCGCCGGGCGGAGAGCAGTCAGATGACCATGCCCGGCAAGGTCCCTGAGTGGGGAGAGGACGGCGATGTCCGCGGAACCGGTTGACCCGACAGGCGACGCCCCCACCGGACGTGATCCCGACCGTCCGTCCCCGCCCGATCCCCATCCGGCCGCGGACCCCGACGCGACGCCGCCGATGGACCCAGACTCGGGGCCGGACGCCGAGCCGGGCGCGCCCGAACCGACGGGCGACGACCGGAAGTCGACCCGTCCGCTCGATTGGGACGGCTCCTTCAGCCGCACCTGGAACGCCGGCATGAGCGAGCAATGGGCGAACCAGCGCGCCGCCGAGCAGGAACGCGAGTGGGAGGATGAGCAGTTCGAGCGTTTCCACCAGGAAACGGTGCGGCAGGTCGACGCGGAGTCGGCGCGTGAGGAGGCTCGGCTGCGGGCGGAGCAGGATCGGTCGGCACTGCCGGGCAGTCGGTCCGCGCAGAGCGCGGCGCGTGAAGAGCTCTCCCGTAAGCTGGACAAGCTTGATCGGCTGGCACCTCCTCTTGTTGATGACTCGGACGCAGCCGACCGGCCAGAGTGATCAAGTCGCAGCCTGACCGACGATCACCAGGGGGAGTCGTGCCTCGGCTCGGGTGAGGCAGGCCGCTCAGGTGAGGGCAGGTCGCGGCGAACTTGCTCGGCCGAATCGGCGAGGGCGCGGCGAGCCTGGGTGGTGTTCGGGTGGAACGGGCCGTGCTCGCGCATTGAGGCGGTGAGCGCACCGCGGTGGAGACGTACTGCATCGGCGGGTCGGCCGGCTTGGCGGTAGGTGTCGGCGAGGCTGTCTCGGCTGGCTTGGGCGTCAGGATGCTGGGCGCCGAGGAACTGCTCGCGTAACGCGAGGACTCGTTGGTTGAGGTCGATGGCCTGCGGCAGCCGGTGAGCGGCGCGATAGGCGTCGACGAGTCTGTCAGCGGTGTGCAGGGTGCGGGGATCGGCGACGCCGTGCGCCCGGCTCCGATCTCCGAGTAGCCGTTCAAACTGAGGTATGGCCATTTCGACCTGGCCGTTGCCNCGGTACGCGGAGGCGAGGGTGTCGCGGACGCGAACCGTGCGCGGGTGCGAAGCCCCGAGGATGCCTTCATGGCGGTCGAGCGCGCTTTCGAGGTGAGGGACTGCTTCGCCAGGGCGCCCCAGTCTGAGGTGGGTCTCGGCGAGAAGTTCGCGGGTCCGCGTCGTCTCCGGATGATCGGGGCCGAGCACGCGCTCACGCCCCGCCAACACGCGATCGAACATGGGCACAGCACGCTCGGGCCTGCCGGCATACATGTCTACCTGGGCCAGACCGAACGCGCTTTCGAGGGTGTCGGGGTGGTCAGGGCCGAGGATGCGGTCGCGGTCCGACAGGGCTCGGTCGAGTTCTCGGGTGGCGTCGTCGAGGCGTCCGGCCTGGCGGTGGGTGAGGCCGAGTTGGTGGCGGGTGTGCAGGGTGTCGGGGTGGTCCGGGCCGAGGACGCGGGTGCGGGTGGTGAGGGTCTGCTCGAACAGGGGCGTGGCGTCGCCGGGGGAGCCGAGGCGGCGGTAGGCGATGGCCAGCTGGTGGCTGGTGCTGAGGGTGGCGGGATGGTCAGTGCCGAGGATGCGGCGGCGGTCGGTGAGGGTGTCGCGGAGTAGGCGAGTCGCCGCGTCGCCGCGTCCGGGAGTGTCGTCGTAGGCGCCGCCGAGGCTGTGGCGGCTTTCGAGGGTGTCGGGGTGGGTGGGGCCGAGGGTGCGGGTGCGGGCGGCGAGGGTGCGTTCGAACAGGGTGGTGGCCTGGTCGAGGTGACCGGCGCGTTGGTAGGCCCAGGCGCGGGTGGCCTGGGATTCGAGGGTGGCGGGGTGGTCGGGGCCGAGGAGGCGGGTGCGGTCGGCGAGGGTGCGGGTGGCGAGGTTGCTGGCGTCGTCGACGTGGCCGGCGGCGAGGGTGGCGCGGGTGAGGGTTTCGCGGGCGGCGAGGGTGTCGGGGTGGTCGGGGCCGGCGAGGTGTTCGCGGGCGGTGGCGGCGCGTTCGGCCAGCGGGAGGGCCTGCTCGGGTTGGCCCTGTTCGAGCAGGTAGGCGGCGGCGTGCTCGGCGAGCCAGGCCGCGTGCGGGTCGTCGGCGTGCGGGTCGTCGGCGGGAGGGTCGCCGGTGGGAGGGGTGCCGGTGGGAGGGGCAAGGGCGGCGAGGGCGTGGGGGAGGAGGTCGCGCCAGGCGGNCCAGGCGGCGGGGTTGTCGGCGATGTCGGCGGGCAGGGCGGCGTGCAGCATCCGGCGCAGGGTGCCGGTGAGCTGGTCGGCGTGGTCGGGGGCGGTGTCGGCGCGGACGACGGTGCGAACCAGGTCGTGCATCCCCACCGTGGGGCCGTCGCGGTGGGCCAGGGCGGAGCGTTCCAGGGCGGCGATGGTGTCGGCGAGGTCGAGCAGGTCGGCGGCGGCGGCGCGCAGCTCGGGGTGGGCGAGGTCGTCCGGGTCGGCGAGGAGCAGGTGCAGCGGCAGGCCGGTGGCGTCGGCGTGGGCGGTGAGGCGGAGCAGTTCGGCGGCGGCGGGGGAGTCGGCGTCGAGGTGGCGCAGTGNCTCGTCCCAGAGGGTGGCGACGGTGACGCCGGGGCGGCCGGGCACCTCTCCCTGGGCCAGCACGCGGGCCGGCTGGTCGAGCAGGGCCTGCAGGTAGGTCTCGGGGGGCAGGCGGCCGGCGGTGATCCGGTGGGCGGCCTGGTCGAGGGCGAGCGGGTGGTCGGCGAGGGCGGCGGCGAGGCGGGTCGCGATGGTCGGGTCGACGGCGGGTAGGCGGTCGGTGAGCAGGGCGATCGAGTCGGCGCGGTTCAGCGACGGCAGGGCCACGACCGGGCCGAGACGGTCCCAGTCGGGGTTGCGGGACGTCAGCAGCAGGCGTCCCGTCTCGCTGGGGCGCAGCCAGTCGGGCAGGGCCGTCTCGGCGGCGTCGTCGAGGACGATCAGCCAGCGGCCGTCGGCGCGGTCGAGGCGGGCGAGCACGGCCGCCGGCTCGGCGCGGTCGGGTAGTCCGAGCGCGGGCGCGAGGGCGCGGACTCGGTCGCTGAGCAGGTCGGGGCTGGTGGCGGGCACCCACCAGACGGCGTCGAACTCCCGGCGATGCGCGCGGACGTACTCGGTGGCGACGCTGGTCTTCCCGATGCCCGCGAGACCCGTGACGGTGACCAGCGGGGAGCGTTTCAGCGCCGCGTCGAGGCGGTTGAGCGCCTCGTGGCGCCCGATGAACGCCGCGGGCGGCGTCGGCACGTTCCACACGGCCGGCAGCTCGCCCGGGTGGATCGCCGGATGAGGCCGGCGGGCGAAACCCACCGTCCCAGCGCCGTCGCCGCGTCCGCCCGGTGTGCCGCCCTCGCCGTGGTCGCCGTGGTCGGCGCGGTCGGGGCGGTCGGGGCGGACGGCGGCGAGCAGCGCGGTCTCGCCGGCGAGCACACCGCGGTCGAACAGGTTGATCGGAGCGATCTGGCCGAGCAGGCCCGGCACCGGACGGTCGGTCACCCGGGCGACGAGTAACCGGCGGTCCCCGTCGGCCACGCGGGGTGACCAGGCCGCTCCCCACTCGGCGACCGCGTACTCGGAGTTCACGTACCCGTCCGAGACGACGGCGATCGTGTACCGGGCCTGCCGGGTCGCCCGGTCCAGCAGGGCGGTCCAGTTGCTGCCCGGCACCCGGTCCCACGACTCGACGAGAACGCNCAGGCCGGCACCCTCCAGCGCCCCGGCGATCCACTCCGCCCACGCCCGACCGTCCTCGGCGAATGACACGAAGCAGTCGAGAGTGTCCCCCTCGCCCCCGACGGTCACCAGACAACCATCCCACAGCGACCAAAACGTTCGACGATCTCCGGTTGGTAGAGCGGGCGCTACACTGATCGTCGATGAGCGGCTACGCGCGATGGGCGGATAGCCGCGCCGAGNAGGTCGCCCGTGCCGGCGGCGAGGACGCCGTCGAGGCCGGCAAGAAGGAACTGCTCGCGGTCGCGGTAGGTCACCGGCTGGCCGAGGTGCGTCGGGCGCGGGGCCTGACCCAGCAGCAGGTTACCGAGCGGATCGGCGTCACCAAGGGCCGCGTTCCCCGGATCGAGCAGGGCAGGATCTCCGGGCAGGACGTCGTCNCCCGGTGTCGCGGAACATCATGATCAGCTAGGGGGCCCAGATCGTGTCGACGGGCATGACGTGGAGGCGGTCCTCGAACGTGTACGAGCGGGCCCCCAGGTAGAGGGCCACTCCGGCGACGAAGGCGTCGCCGGCGGCGTCACGCAGTTTGCGGAGCGGGGCGAGGTCATCGCCCGGGACCCGTCCGGCGGCCTTGACCTCGAAGGCCACTATCGATCCGTCGTCGCGTTCGACCACGAGATCGACCTCGTCCCCGTCGCGGGTGCGCCAGTGGCCGACCCCGCTGACCCAGTCGGCCNAGGAGGCCTGTTTGAGCAGCTCGGTCACGACGAACGTCTCCAGCAGATGCCCGAACTCGGTCAACGCGGTGGGGCTGCGCGCCGCGAGCTTCTGCGGCGTCAGGCGCAGCAGCCGGGCGGCCACACCGGAATCGAGGACGTGGACTTTCGGTGACGCGGTGGATCGGGTGGTGAGTGTGGTGCCCCAGGCCGGCAGGCGGTAGAGCAGGAACACGGCCTCGAGGAGCCGGACGTAGCTGTGGGCGGTCTTCTCGTCGAGGCGGGCGCTGGCGGCGGCTCGAGTGATGTTGAGGATCTGTGCGGTCTGGCCGGCCAGCCGTTCGAGCAGGGCGGGCAGCGCGGCGGCCTGGCGGATCCGGCTGAGGTCGCGGACGTCGCGTTCGAGGCTGAGGCTGACGTAGTCGTCGAGCCAACGGTTGCGCGATGCGAGGGAAGTGCGCGCGAGCACCGAGGGGAACCCGCCGGCGGTGACGCTGTCGATGTACTCCTCGCGGGTCGTCGCCGAGGGGCGCGCCGCGNCTGCGGTCACGGCGGTGGCCGGGTCGGTGAACAGGTCGTCGAGCAGATGCTCGTGTACTCCGCGCACCTCACCCTGTGACAGCGGGTAGACGGGCAGGCGGTGCAGGCGACCCGTGAGCGCCTGAGCGGCGCGGGGCAGTGCCTCGTGGCGGGCCGAGCCGGTGAGGACGAAGCGGCCCGGCCGGCCGTCGCGGTTGAGCTCGGCCTTGATGGCGTCAAGGATGATCGGAACGTGCTGGTACTCGTCGATGCAGACCGGGCCGGCGCCCGTGACGAAAAGCGCGGGATCCCTGGCCGCCGCGTCGCGGCTGGCCAGGTCGTCGAGGTCGATCAGCTCCGCACCGAGGTCGGCGGCGAGGCCCCTGAGCAGAGTCGACTTTCCCACGGACCGAGGACCTTGGAGAAGTACGACGGGCTCCTCCGCCAGCCGGCCTGCGACGATCGGTGCCAGCCGTCGCGGCACCAGTCCGTGCAGCTTGGTACTCATGTCTACGACTCTAGGTGACCTACGGATTTGGAGCCCATCGAACGCCGGATTTGGAGGGCCCTGAGTCGGGGATTTGGAGCACGGTGCCGGCGTCTAGCGGTTGGAGGTGATCGGGGAAGGTCAGGCAGGGCGCCAGTTCGACTCCGCGCACATCATGATCGACTAGGGGGGCCAGATCGTGTCGACGGGCATGACGTGGAGGCAGTCCTCGAACGTGTACGTGCGGGCGCCCAGGTAGCAGGCCACGCCGGCCACGAAGGCATCGCCGGCGCCGTCGGTACGTCGTCGCAACGTCCACGGATGACCGGGTACGTCGTATGCTGAGTGAGTACTCAACCAAAAGTCCGGTCGGCCGTGGCCGGCGATGCTGACGTGGGATCGGAGATGGGCGATGAGCGGTCGGGTGGCGGGGAAGGTCGCGCTGGTGACGGGGGCCGCGCGCGGACAGGGGCGGGCGGACGCGTTACGGCTCGCCGAGGAGGGCGCCGACGTGATCGTGGTCGACGTCTGCGCGCCCCTGCCAAGCGTCGACTACCTCTCCGCGACCCCGCAGGACCTGGCGGAGACGGTCTCGCTGATCGAGAAGACGGGGCGGCGGGTGGTGTCCGGGATCGTGGACGTCCGCGACCTGGCGGCCCTGCGCAGCATCGTCGACGACGGCGCGGCGCAGCTCGGGCGGCTCGACGTCGTCGTCGCCAACGCCGGCATCTGCATTCCGCGGGCGTGGGACAAGGTGACCCCGCAGATCTACCAGGACACGATCAGCACGAACGTCACCGGCGTGTGGAACACGGTGATGGTCGGCGCGCCGCATCTCGTGCGGNCCGGCGGCGGGTCGATCATCATCATCAGCTCGGCGGCGGGGCTGAAGGTGCAGCCGTTCATGGTGCCGTACACGACCAGCAAGTTCGCGGTGCGCGGCATGGCCAAGGCGTTCGCGGCGGAGCTGAGCCAGCATCACATCCGGGTCAACAGCGTGCACCCGACCGGCGTGAACACGCCGATGGGCACCGGCAGCATGCGCCGGCGGATCGACGAGGCGATCGCCGGCTACGATCGGCTCGGCCCGATGTTCATGAACCTGCTGCCGGTCGACGGCACCGAACCCGAGGATGTCGCCGACACCGTGCTGTTCCTGGCCTCGGACGAGTCGAGGTTCATCACCGCCCACGAGATCGCCCCNGACGCCGGCAACACCGAGTTCTGAGGCCGAGGTCCGAGGTGGGGCGCGGTGAGGGGAGCGCGGAGTCGGGAGCGCCGGGGGAGCCGGGGGAGCCGGGGCTGACCGCGCGGGAGCGCATCCTCGCCGCCGCGGAGGTGCTGTTCGCCGAGCACCGGTTCGACCGGACNTCCACCGCCCGCATCGCCGCGGCGGCCGGCGTGCCCCACGGGCTGATCTTCTATCACTTCAAGACCAAGATGGATCTGTTGCTCGCGGTCGTGCAGCGAGATCGGGTGACGACGCTCGGCGAGCTCGACCTGCCTCCGTCCGACCTGCCCCCGTCCGAGAAGACGGATCCCCGCCGGGCGGTTNCCGAGCTGTGGNGGCATCTGACCGTCGTGCTCGGCCGGCCGTCACCGGTGCATCGCATCGTCCTGCAGGAGCTGGCCGTCCACGAGGAGATCCGGCGGCGGGCGATGGAGAGTACCGACGCCGCCGCGGCCGTGATCGCCGGCCGGCTCGCCCGGATCTTCGGGCGCGACGACCCGACGCCCGAGNAGGTCGCCGCGGCCCAGCTGCTCACCTTCGCCGCGTCCATGGCGCCGCTGCTCGACCAGCCCGACCACACCCTCGTCGACCCGGACGCCCTCGCGGCCCTCCTGGCCCGGGGCCTGTCCCCGCCGACCCCCGAGTCGCCGCCGTCCTGAGTCGCCGCCGTCCTTGAGCCGGCCGCCGTCCTTGAGTCGCCGCGCCGGTGGCTCAGGGGGCGGTAGCGGCTGAGCTGGGGGTGGCGGCGGGGTCGGCGACGTGGGTGTCGGTGACGCCGAGCAGGCCGAGCAGGCGGGCGCGGGCCTGCTCGAAGCGCGGGTCGCGGCGGTCGTCGAACAGCTCGCGGGTCTCGATCTGTTCGTCGAGGCGGCCGTCGCGCAGGACGATCACGCGGTCGGCGAGTTCGAGTGCCTCGTCGACGTCGTGCGTCACCAGCAGCACGGCGGGACGGTGGCGCTCGTGCAGCTGGCGGACCAGGGCGTGCATGTGGATGCGGGTCAGCGCGTCGAGGGCGCCGAACGGCTCGTCGAGCAGCAGCAGCTCCGGCTCGCGGACCAGGGCGCGGGCGAGGGCGACGCGCTGCGCCTCGCCGCCGGACAGCGTCAGCGGCCAGGCCCTGGCGTGGTCGGCGAGCCCGACCTCGGCCAGTGCCTTCGTCGCCTCGTCGCGCCCGCGGGAGCGTGGCAGGCCGAGGGCGACGTTCTGCCACACCCGGCGCCAGGGCAGCAGCCGCGGCTCCTGGAACACCACCGACCGCAGCGCCGGCACCTCGACGCTGCCCTCGGCGACCGGGTCGAGGCCGGCCAGGGTGCGCAGCAGGGTCGTCTTGCCGCCGCCGCTGCGCCCGACCAGCGCCACGAACTCCGACTCGGCGATGGTCAGGTCGAGCTGGTCCAGCACGACGTGCGAACCGAACGCGCGGCGCAGGCCGCGCACCGTGACGGCGCCCACCCGCGTCACCTCCCTCGCCAGGCCAGCAGGCGCCGCTCGGCGAGGCGCACGACCACGTCGGTGATCAGGCCGAGGGCGGCGTACACGACGACGACGACCATCAGGATCTTCGTCTGGAACAGCGACTGCGCGTTGTAGATGAGCAGACCCAGGCCCTTCTGGGCGTTGATCTGCTCGGCGACGACGAGCGCCAGCCAGCTCAGGCCGAGCGAGTAGCGCACCCCGGTGAGGATGCTCGGCATCGCCCCGGGCAGGACGACGGTGGCGATCAGGCGCNGCCGGTTGAGGCCGAACTGGCGGCCCATCTCCAGCAGGCGCGGGTCGACCGTGCGCACGCCCGACATCGTGTTGATGTACATCGGCAGGGCCGTGCCGATCGTGATGATGAGGATCTTCGGGGTCTCGTCGACGCCGAACCAGAGGATGAACAGCGGCAGGATCACCAGGAACGGGATCGTTCGCAGCATCTGCAGGGTGGCGTCGAGGGCCTCCTCGACGGGCCGCCACAGGCCGACCGCAACGCCCAGCGAGAGGCCGACGGCGATGCCGATCGCCGCGCCCGTCAACGCCCGGCGCACCGACACCCACAGGTTCGACGGGAGCTGCCCGTTGTTCCACAGGGTGACGAACTCGTGGGCGACGTCCCACGGCGCGGGCAGGACCTCCGTCGACCACCAGCTCGACGAGCTGCCGACCTGCCACAGCGCGACGAGCAGGATCGGCACGATCGCCCGGCGGACCAGGCTGGGGACCCACAGCCGGCGGCGCCGGTCCGCGCCGCCGGCGCTGAACGTCACCCGCCGCCCGCGTGCCGCCGCGGGCGAACCCACGGCGGCACGCGTGACGACGGCGGGCTGCGTCCCGGGTGCCGCGTCCTCGGGCTGCGTCACGGTCGCCACGGCACCCGGGTCTCCCATCGTCGGTTCACCAGTGCCTTACTGGACCGTCGTGACGGCGAAGTTCGCCGGGAACTTGNCCTTGTAGGAGGCGATGGCGGCGGCGATCGCCGGGTTCAGCTTCGTGTTGTAGCTGCCGGCGACGTCGACCTTGCCGGGCAGCAGGCCGGCGGCCTGGAAGGTGTCGGCGATGCCCTGCTGGTCGGCCAGCGCCTTCGGGTCGACGGGGCCCACGGCCGAGTTCGCGCTGTTCTCCGAGGCCTTGAAGTTGGCGGTGACGGACTCCAGCGGCTGGTTGGTGTTCGTAGCCGTGATCTTGTTCCACTCGGCGGGGTGCGCCCGGGTCCAGGCGAACGACGCCTCGATCCGACCGATGTAGTCGGCGATCGCCGCGGACTTCGCCGGGTCGTCGAGGTCGGTGGTGTAGGCGTTGTAGGCGCCGACGAGGCCGCCGAGGCTGCCCTTGAGGATCGGGCCGCCGTCGGCCAGGATCGGATTGCCCTTGGCGACCGCGACCTGGACCGTCTTGCCGAACCCGGCCAGCGCGTCGACGCTGCCGCCGAGCAGCGCGCTCAGGCCGTCGGCCGGGGTGAGCGGCACCGGCTGGATGTCCTTGAAGGTCAGTCCGGCGCTGGCGAGCTGCTTGAGCAGGAAGTACTGCGTGGTCGTGTTCTTGGTGTACGCGACCTTCCTGCCCCGCAGGTCGGCGATCGAGGTGATGCCCTTCTTCGCGACCGTCCACTGCAGCGACGTCGGCAGGCGCAGCGTCGCGACGGACACGAAGTTCGGCTTGGTGCCCCCCGCGGCGATCAGCACGTTCGCGACGCCGCTGCCACGGGCGAGGTCCGCGCTGCCCTGGTTGACCGCCGCGGTCTGCGCGCCGCCGTCGGGGTAGGTCTGGAACCGCACCTTGTACGGGGTGTCGAGCAGGCCGGCCGCCTTGAGCAGCGCCTCGTCGCCGCCGATCGCCGCCGGGTAGGTCGCCACCCGCAGCGTGACCCCCGACAGGTCGGGGCCGCTCGACGCGGCCGCGGCCGGGCTGGCCGCCGCGCTCGACCCGCCACCCGAGTCCGAGCCGCAGGCCGCGAGGGTCACCGCCAGGCCGGCCGCGACGGCGACCGCAACGGCGCCGCGCACGCGGCCGCCGATCCTGCGCTGGACTGATCCCCGCTGATACATCGAAAACTCCCACATGATCCACTCCCGGCGTCCCCGGGTCCGGGTGAAGGTTTCATGCCATGACGTGCTTGTCAACAGAAAGCATAGAGATGGTGCGCGAAGGACGGTGCAGGTTACAGTCCAGGCAAAACGGTGAGACGGGCGCGGGTTTCCGTGGGTGCGTGCAAGCTGAGCGTCATGGNCTGATCCACTGACGAAGTAGCGGTGCGTTCGCGAGTGGTGACACGTTCCGAACACGTTCCGAACACGTAGCGACGACGATCGAGGGCATCTGGTGGAACTGGGAATCAACACGCTCGGCGGNGTCTCCGCCGACCGGCGCACCGGGCAGACGCCGACCGAGCACGAGCGTCTGGCGTCGATCGTCACCCAGGGCGTGCTCGCCGAGCGGCTCGGCTTCGAGGCGTTCTCCGTCGGGGAGCACCACGGCGACCCGCACTTCGTGACGAGCGCGCCGCCGGTCATCCTCGCCGCCATCGCCGCGCAGACCGAGCGGCTGCGGCTGATGACCGGGGTGACGCTGCTTCCCCTGCTCGACCCGGTCCGCGTCGCCGAGGACTACGCCACCCTCGACGTCCTCTCGGGTGGGCGCGTCGAGATCGTCGCCGGGAAGGGCAACTTCGCGAACGCCTCGCGGCTGCTCATCGGCCAGGACGACCCGGACCGCGGGGCGTTGCTGCGCGAGCACCTNGACCTGCTCCTGGAGATCCTGCGCACCGGGCACGTCCCGAGCTGGCCCGCCACCTCCCGCCCGGCGTTGAGCGACGCGCACGTCACCCCGCGGCCGGTGCAGCCGCAGCTGCCGGTCTGGCTCGGGGCGACGCGCAACGTGGACTCCGTCGAGCTCGCCGCCAGCAAGGGCCTGCCCGTCCTGGTCGCCGGGTTCCGCGCCGGCACCTACGCCGACTTCGCCGACCACTACCGCGAGGCGTTCGCCGCCGCCGGCCACGACCCGGCGCGGGCCCGGGTCGCGTCGCTGTCCACCGTCGTCGTCGACCACGACGAGGCGCGGGTGCGCCGCGAGTACCGGGCCTACTGGGAGCAGACGGTCAACGCCGCCGCGCAGCGCAACCAGGGACTGCGCCAGGACAACCGCGCGCAGCGGCTGCTCGACCAGGGCTTCGACGAGCTCACCGGACCGGAGGGCCAGATCCTCGTCGGCACCCCCGAGTACGTCGCCGAACGCCTGATCGGGATGCACCAGGATCTCCGCCACGACCTGCACTTCCTCCAGATCGACAACGGCCTGGGGACGGNGGGCACCGAAGAGATCATGCACCTGATCGCCGAGGAAGTGGCCCCCCTCGTCCGCAAGGAGACCGCGCTCAGCGCGGCATAGGAGACAACCAGATGACCGACGAACACGGATCGCTCGACGACGGATCGCCCGACCGCGCGCCGGCCGGCCACCGACCGCTGCGGTTCGGCACCTTCCTGTTCCCCCGCACCGTGGCCGGCCGCGCGCTGCTCGACCATGCCGCGCAGGCCNAGGAGCTGGGCTACGACCTGATCGCCGTGCCCGACCATCCCTACAACCCCGACTACGTCGACCAGGTCGCGCTGCTGTCGGCGGTGGTCGGCCGCACGTCGTCGATCCGGGTGCTCACCGACGTCGTCAACCTCGCCCTGCGCCCGCCGGCGGTGCTGGCCAAGACGGCGTGGACGATCGACCGCCTCGCGCCCGGCCGGCTCGACCTCGGCCTCGGCACCGGCGGGCTGTGGGACCAGATCGCCGCGATCGGCGGGCCGCGGTGGAAGCCACGCGAGGCCCGCGAGCGGTTGGCCGAGGCGATCGACGTCATCCGGCTGCTGTGGTCCGGCGATGCCGACGTCACCTACGCCGGCCAGTACTACCAGCTCGACCACCCGCAGCCGCTGCTCCCGCCGCAGCAGCCGATCCAGCTCTGGATTGGCAGCGGCGGCCCGCTCATGCGCCGCCTGACCGCCGGGGTGGGTGCCGGCTGGATCCCCAACGGCAACCGCCTCGACCTGGACACCGTCCGCGCCGACGCGGCGCACTTCGACACCGAGCTCGCCGCCGCCGGCCGGTCGCGCACCGCCGTCCCGCGCCTGTACAACGCCTTCTTCGGCCACAAGCTCCAGGACCGCTCCGAGGGCTTCCTCGTCGGCCCGGCCAGCCAGTGGATCGACGAGCTCACCGCCCTCGCCCTGGAACTGGACTTCGACACGTTCGTCCTCGGCGACCGCGAGACCCCCGTCGAACACCTGCAGATCTTCGCCGNCCAGGTCATCCCCCAGGTCCGCGCTCAGGTAGCCGCCGCCCGCCCCTGACCCCGACCGGGTCCACCCCCTGCTTATCCGGAGGGATATATCGGACGCGAAACCCTCCGGACAAGCAGGGACCGCCGCGATGGCCGTCCAGCCGAGCGGAGGCCGCAGCCGTCGAGGACTCTGGTTTAGCAGGGATGCCCGAGCCGGCGTCGGGCCGGCGGGTGGGCGGGTCAGCTGCGGCCGAAGGCCTCGCGGCGGATGACCTGGAGGAGGGTCGGGGCGCCCTCGCTGGTTGTGATCTCGATCGTCTGGCCGACGAACCGGTCCTCGGACGCCTGCGACAGCAGGCAGTGCGCGAGGTCCGCGCGGCTGGTGAACACGCCGTCCAGCGGGCCGTCGCTGACCTCGTAGGGCGAGACGTGGTCGGCGTCGAACAGGCCGGACGAACGGATGACCGTCCACTCCAGGCCGCTGTCACGCACGATCTGCTCCATGGCCCGCATGTCCGCGTAGGTGCTCCGGCCGATCGTGCGGGCGATGAGCGGCTGCATGACCCGGTTGAGCAGGAACCCGCCCTCGGCGTGCGGGTGGGGTTCGACGGNGGTGGAGCTGACCACGGCCAGCCGCTTCACGCCGAGCCGGGCCATCGCGGCCGTGAGGGTGGTCGCAGCGGTGCTGTAGACGGTGATCGGCGCCCGCGCGAACGGCACCCCGATGCTGCTCAGCACCGCGTCGACCCCGTCGACGGCGCGCGCGGTGGCGGACTCGTCGGCCACGTCGGCCCCGACGACGCTGAGCCGCGCGCCGNCCAGCGGGAACTCCGTCGGCCGCCGCGTGACCGCGACGATTTCATGGCCCGCGTCGAGGGCCTGCCGCACCACCAGCCGCCCGGTGGGCCCGTTCGCCCCGAATACCGCGATCCTCATACCTGCCTGGCCTCTCGCGTGGGAATCGTTCGCGTCGCGGCGCGGTCTGATTCGTCCGCGCCGCAGCACCCTGCGCATACGTCGAGTCCCGGCCGTCCGGTGTGACAGGCTCACGGATGCGTCTCGGCGAACGCCTGGTCAGGTGGGACTCGCCGCATCGACGTCGACGGTTCCGTGAGCCCGACGGCAAACTCGTCAACCTCTTCACCCCGGTCACGCCGGAGGCCAGGGCCAAGGTTCGGCCGGCGACCGCGGCGACGACTCCTGCGTATCCGGAGGGATAAATCGGGCGCCGAACCCTCTGGATAAGCAGGAGGAGTGCAGGGGCGCGCGTAAGGCCGGCGTCGTGGAGCGCGGTGGGGCGTCAGGCCCTTGGGGCGGATGGGACAGCGGGGTCGGCGACAAGGATGACGGCGAGGGTGCGGGGGCCGTGGACGCCCTCGACGCGGTCGAACTCGATGTCGCTGGTGGCCGACGGGCCGCTGATGAGGGTGATCGGGCGGGTCGCGTCCAGGCGGGCGAGCAGCTCGGGAACGCCGTGGACGACCTGGTCGGCCCGGACGACGCAGACATGGACGTCGGGCACCAGGGTGATCGCGCGTCGGCCCTGGTCGGGGGAGCCGTCGAGGGCGATCGTCCCGGTCAGCGCGCAGGCCGCCNCGCAGGCGGTGACCACCGCCGCGAACCCGTCGAGCTCGGCGGGGGTGAAGCCGCCGTCAACGACGCCGTCCGGGCACCAGCCCGCAGGCAGCCCAGGTGGGACGAGCACCGCCCCGCCGCCCCGCCCCGCGGAACCGGGCGGGTGTTCCGCGGAACCGGGTGGGTGTCCGGCCGAGGCGAGTGAGTGTTCCGCGGAACCGTGCGGGTGTTCGGCGGAGGGGGGCGGGTGTTCCGCGGAACCGCGTCGGGGGTGTTCGGCGGAACCGCGTCGGGGGTGTTCGGCGGAACCGCGTGGGGGGTGTTCCGCGGAACCGCGTCGGAGGTGTTCGGCGGAACCGCGTGGGGGGTGTTCGGCGGAGCGGGGTGGGTGTTCCGCGGAACCGGGCGTGGGCCCGACGGAGGCGGCGGCCAGGGCTGCGCGGATCGCGGCCGGCTCGCCGCCGGGGGCCGCGTCGACGACGGACGCCCGGTAGTCGACGAGCCGGCGGCGCAGCAGATCGAGCAGCGGCGCGCTGCCGGGCGCTGGGCCGTCGCCGCGGTGGTAGTCGCGGGGGAGGTCACCATCGTCGTCCGCACCTGGTCCGCGGGCTTCGCCGCCGAGGCCGACGCCCGCGTGGGCGTTCGCGGCCCGGATGCGTGCCAGCACCTCCTCGCGCGCGCTCACGCCGAGCCTTCGGGCTCTGCCGAGCTGGGCGGCTCTGCCGAGCTGGGCGGCGCTGGCGAGCTGGGCGGCGCTGGCGAGCCGGGCGGTTCCGCGGAACCGGCCGGTGTCGCGGGATGAGGTGTGCCGCCGCGGGTGCGGGACCACCACTGGCGGAAGGTCTCCTCGGGGGGCCGGGGGGCGTCGCGGCTGGATGTCCACGCCGACAGCGGCGGGGGCAGCGAGGACAGCCGGCCGGTGGCGCGGCCCGCCAGGCGGCCGAGGCGGGAGGCGGTCTCGGCGGCGGCGAAGCGGGTGGGGGAGGACATCACCCAGGCGGCGGCGGCCATGGTGAGCGCCTCCGCGGTGGGCAGCGGGCGGGCGCGGGCGGCGTCGACGTGGGCGGTGCGCAGGCGCACCAGCAGCGACGGGATGTCGATGCGCACCGGGCAGACGTCATAGCAGGCGCCGCACAGGCTGGAGGCGTACGGCAGCGAGGCGTTGTCGTCGCTGCCGGTATGGATGCCGGTGAGCTGCGGGGACAGCACGGCGCCGATGGGGCCGGGGTAGATCGAGCCGTAGGCGTGGCCGCCGGTGCGTTCGTAGACGGGGCAGACGTTCAGGCAGGCCGAGCAGCGGATGCAGTGCAGCGCGTCGCGGCCGACGGCGTCGCCGAGGGCGGCGGTGCGGCCGTTGTCGAGCAGGACCAGGTGAAACGCCTTCGGCCCGTCGCCGGGGGTGACGCCGGTCCAGATCGACGTGTACGGGTTCATCCGCTCGCCGGTCGACGAGCGCGGCAGCAGCTGCAGGAACACCTCCAGGTCCCGCCAGCTCGGCACGACCTTCTCGATGCCCATCACCGTGATCAGCGTTTCCGGCAGGGTCAGGCACATCCGGCCGTTGCCCTCGGACTCCACCACGACCAGCGAGCCGGTCTCGGCGACGCCGAAGTTCGCCCCCGACACGGCGACCTTCGCCCGCAGGAACGTGCGGCGCAGATGGGCGCGGGCGGCCATCGCAAGACGGCGTGGTTCGGNGGTGAGCGACGGGTCGACGCCGGGCATCTCGCGCAGGAACAGCTCGCGGATCTCGGCGCGGTTGCGGTGGATCGCCGGGACCAGGATGTGGCTGGGCACGTCGTCGCCGAGCTGGATGATCAGCTCGGCGAGGTCGGTCTCGTGCGCGGTGATGCCGGCGTCGGCGAGCGCCGCGTTCAGGCCGATCTCCTGGGTGGCCATCGACTTGACCTTGACCAGTTCGGTCGCGCCGGTGGCCTGGACGAGCCCGGTGACGATCGCGTTCGCCTCGTTCGCGTCGCGGGCCCAGTGCACCGTCCCGCCGCGTGCGCTCACCTCGGCCTCCAGCCGGACCAGGTGCTCGTCGAGGCGGGCCATCGTCGCCCGTTTGATCGCCTCGCCGGCGAGGCGCAGCTGCTCCCAGTCGTCGAGTTCGCCGACCGCCGTGGCCCGCTTGGCGCGGATGACCCCGGTGGCGTGGCCGAGGTTGCGGCGCAGCTGGCTGTCGGCGAGCGCGTCCCGCGCGGCGGCGGGGAAGGGCCGGTCACCACGCAGCTGCCCGACGCCGGGCGGCGCGGGGATCCCGAGGAACGTCGCCGTCATCGCACGCTCGCCTGGGTGCCGNCCGCCTGGGTGCCGGCCGCGGGGGTGCCGGGGTGGCGCGTCGCCGTCATCGGACGGCCGCCTGGGTGCTGGCGAGGATCTCGGCGAGATGCACGGTGCGGGTGGCGGC
The DNA here is from genome assembly GCF_001420875.1 of Frankia sp. AvcI1. NCBI lineage: Bacteria > Bacillati > Actinomycetota > Actinomycetes > Frankiales > Frankiaceae > Frankia > Frankia sp. AvcI1. Next base: position 207,885 of record NZ_LJFZ01000007.1, read on the forward strand.
GCGCAGCCGGGTCAGGCCGCCGCCGATGTGCATCAGGCAGGACGCGTCGCCGGCGGTCGCCACCTCCGCGCCGGTGCCGAGGACGTGACGCATCTTGTCGGCGAGCATCGCCGTNGACGTCGGGGCGTTCTTCACCGCGAACGTGCCGCCGAACCCGCAGCAGGTCTCCGCCTCCGGCAGCTCCAGCAGCGTCATCCCGGCGACGTGGCGCAGCAGCCGCAGCGGCCGGTCGCCCACCCGCAGCACCCGCAGCGAGTGGCAGGTCGGATGGTAGGTGACCCGGTGCGGGTAGTAGGCGCCGACGTCGGAGACGCCGAGCACGTCGACGAGCAGCTCGGACAGCTCGTACGTGCGGGCCGCGACCGCCTCGGCGCGGCGGGCGAGCGCGTCGTCCCCGGCGTCACGGGCGAGGGCGGCATGCTGGTGACGTACCGAACCCGCGCACGAGCCGGACGGGGTGACGACGACGTCGGCGTCGGCGAAGACGTCGACGTGGTGGCGGACCAGCTCGACCGCCTCACGGGCGTAGCCGGTGTTGGTGTGCATCTGCCCGCAGCAGGTCTGCCCGGCGGGGAAGACGACCTCGTGGCCGAGGCGTTCGAGCAGCTCGGTGGTGGCCTGCCCGACCCGGGGGAACAGCGCGTCGACCAGGCACGTCACGAACAGCGCGATCCTCATCCGGCCTCGCCCCCGGGCCCGACCTGGCATCCGGGCCCGACCTGGCATCCGGGCCCGACCTGGCCCCCGGGCCCGACCTGGCCCCCGGACGTTCGACGCCGCGCCCCGGCACCGCGCCCGCCCGCGCATCTTCGATCCCGGACCCGCGCCACGGGCTCGAAACTATCCCGGNCGGACCGCGGACGTCCGCCCATCGCGCAACCCGCCGCGCTGCACCGGCGCCGAGGCGGGCACCGCCGCCGCGATCGCGGCGCCCGATGGTGCCTGATTGCGTATGAACGGCTCCGCGCCGGAGTCGGGACATACGCTGGCCCGGTGACCGAGAAGGGCGCCGACCGAGGAGAAGAACGTCGATNAGGATCGCCGAGGACATCACGCGGCTGGTCGGGAACACGCCGCTGGTGCGGCTGCGCCGGGTCACCGACGGGGTCGGAGCCCAGGTCGTCGCGAAGCTGGAGTCGTTCAACCCGGCGCACAGCGTGAAGGACCGGCTGGGCCTGGCGCTCATCGACGCCGCCGAGCAGGCCGGCGCGATCGGCCCGGACACCATCATCGTGGAGCCCACCAGCGGCAACACCGGCATCGCGCTGGCCATGGTGTGCGCGGCCCGCGGCTACCGGTGCGTGCTGACGATGCCCGAGACGATGAGCGTCGAGCGGCGGATGCTGCTGCGTGCCTACGGCGCCGACCTGGTGCTCACCCCCGGCCCCGAGGGGATGGCCGGGGCCATCGCCAAGGCCGAGGAGCTCGCCAAGAGCGACTCCCGCTACTTCATGCCCCAGCAGTTCGAGAACCCGGCGAACGCCGCGATCCACCGGGCCACGACGGCCGAGGAGATCTGGCGCGACACCGACGGGACGATCGACTTTCTCGTCGCCGGCGTCGGCACCGGCGGGACCATCACCGGGGTCGCCGAGGTCGTCAAGGCGCGCCGGCCGTCGGCCCGGTTCGTCGCGGTGGAGCCTGCGGCGTCGCCGGTGCTGTCGGGGGGCGTGAAGGGGCCGCACCCGATCCAGGGCATCGGCGCCGGCTTCGTGCCCGGCGTGCTCGACACCACCCTCGTCGACGAGGTCATCCAGGTGGAGGCCGACGACGCGTTCACCCTCGCCCGCCGTCTCGCCCGCGAGGAGGNCCTGCTGGTCGGCATCTCCGCCGGGGCCGCGGTGTCGGCCGCGCTGACGGTGGCGGCCCGGCCGGAGAACGCCGGCACGCTGATCGTGGTGGTGCTGCCCGACTTCGGCGAGCGCTACCTGTCCACGCCGCTGTTCGCCGGCCTGGAGGACTGAGCCGTGCTCGCGACGCTGCGCCGAGACCTGCGTACGGCGCGGGACCGCGACCCCGCCGCCCGCTCCTCCCTCGAAGTCGCGCTGTGCTACCCCGGGGTGCACGCCCTGTGGGGCCACCGGGTGAACCACTGGCTGTGGACGCACCGGCTGCCGCTGCTCAGCCGGGTCGGCGCCGAGATGACCCGCACCCTGACCGGCGTCGACATCCACCCCGCCGCCCGGATCGGCGAGGGCGTGTTCATCGACCACGCCACCGGGGTCGTGATCGGCGAGACCGCCGAGGTCGGCGACGACGTGACGATCTACCACGGGGTGACCCTCGGCGGGACCAGCCTGGAGGCCACCAAGCGGCACCCGACGATCGGCGACCGGGTGGTGATCGGCGCCGGCGCCAAGGTGCTCGGCTCGTTCACCGTCGGCGCCGACAGCCGCATCGGCGCGAACGCCGTCGTCGTCCACCCGGTGCCGCCGGGCTCGGTGGTCGTCGGCGTCCCCGGCCAGGTCATCAGCCCGAGCCGCCCGCAGCCCGCCCACGACGACCGCATGCCCGACCTGGTCGGCATCAGCCTGCAGTCGCTGCTCACCCGCGTCGATCGGCTCGAGGCGGCCCGCACCGGCGCCGCCGTCCCGGCCGGTGCCGCCGTCCCGGCCGGCGCGGGCGCTGCCGCGCCCAGCGACGGTGCTGGCGAGCGGCCGCCGATCCGGCTGCCCCGGGGCGGCGTCTGGCAGGGTGAGGACTTCTCTATTTAGGCGTCTGCCGGCGTGATTTAGGCGTCTGCTGGCGGGCGAAGTCTGCTGGCGCTACCAGTTGTAGTTCCAGTAGATGATTCCGCTGATCAGCCCCTCGTTCCAGCCGCCGTCGGAGTCGAAGAAGTCCAGCGGCATGACGCCCAACTGGCCCACGGTGCGCCACTGCTCGATGTTGCCCCAGATCGCGTCGTAGAGCGGCGGCTGGATGAGGTCGGCGTAGCCGTCCGGCGCGATCCACGGCGGGTCGTTCGCGCTCACGTAGTTGACGTAGAGGCGGTCGTCGCCCGGCTGGCGGTAGACCACCGACGCGTTCGCCTGGGCCCAGATCTCGTCGAACTTCACGTTCGGGTCATCTTGGCTGTAGTCATCCTGGATGACGAGGTTGGACCCGCCGTAGTTGATGCCGCCGAGGCCGGCCACGTCACCGAGCAGCACGATCTTCCCGCGGGCCTGGCCCACCGTCGGGATGCTGCCGTCGGTGTAGTAATACGACCGCAGGTACCTGTTTTTGAAGATGTCCCGGAAGTCCTCGTCGCTTTCGTGGGAGTACTCCTGCTTCACCCGCATCAGGATGAACTCGGACGGGTGGCTGTAGAGGAAGTCCGCGCACTTCTGCTGGACGTCACCGAACATGATGTTCTGGTAGTAGGCGCCGTGGTGGATGGCGAACGACATGTCCGAGCCGCTGCCGACGACCCGGCACCGGATGTCGAGGAAACGGCAGCCCCGGTCGAGCTGGTCGGCGACGTCGAGCGTCTGGCAGGGCACGAAGATGTTTCCCTTGCCGTACCGGGCGCAGGACTCGTGGGTTCCGGGGATCGAGACCCGCCCGATCGAGTTGCCGTCAGGCAGGTAGTACATCCAGTCCTTGCCGGTGAGCAGCTCGGTCGGCTTCGCGCGGGCGCGCAGCAGCCGCTGGCCGACGGCTTCGGAGAGCTCGGTCCGCAGGGCGGCGAAGCTCGCTGCCTGGGACGTGGTCGGGCGCAGNTCGGCTTCGGTGAAGGCCGGACGTGTCATGGCGGGCGGGAGGTCGGNGGGCCCGTCCGCTGCCGCGGTGGAGATCTCGGCGAGCTTCGTTTCGGCGTCGTCGTGCACGCTTGCCATGGGTATCTCCAGGTCAGGGGAGTCTGTCATGGAACTCTGGTGGGNAAGTTCGGTGGGACCGTCTGGTGGGGGAGTCCGTGGGAACTGTTGCGGCGCCGCCTGCCTCCAGGCAGCGCCTTTCCGGGTGGCACGGTTTCCGGCGGGAAGAACAGCGGAGATAACGGCGGAACGCCGGAGCTGGAATCGAGCTGGNCGGCCCGGCGCGCTCGCGGAGAATCGTCGGATCGGAAAGAGGAGTCTGGAAATCGACGCGATCTGCCGCCGGCTCTGCTGCGACGCGGTGGCCAGTGGTGATATCTACCGGAACGACAGCTTAGGGACGCGTCGGCGCCAGGCGAGGCTGTTTCCCGGAAATTGTCCGGAACAGTGACCACGGTGCCACCGGCGGGGCGGGCGACCACCAGCCCGCCCGGATGCGTGGGAGAGCGCCTTCGTGGTACTTCTGTAGGGCTCGGCGTCCGATTTGTCCCTACAGAAGAACCGCCCGGCTCCGCTCCCACGCACGCGGGGTGCTGTGTCCGGGAGGGGCCCGGTCCGCTAGCGGACGATGATGCGGGCCGAGGCCAGGTTGGGGATGCGGCGCGAGGTGGCGGTGGCGTCGCCGTCGCGGTGGGACTCGGCGAGGGCGGTGGCGAAGTAGGTCCCGGGCGCGTCGTAGGCGTGCGTCGTGGTCACGGTCACCTCGGCCGGCGAGCCGTCGAGGTCCTCGGTGCGCGGGAAGGTGCCCTGCCCGTCGAAGTCCCACCGGATGCCGATGATGCTGCCGGCGCCGGGCGGCGTCTCGGCGTGGACGGACAGCGTGACCGGCTCGCCCACCGCGACCTCGGCCCGGGCGCCGCCGTTCGCCGTCACCGACACGACCGGCTGGATACCGCGGCGCTCCTTGGCCGTCGCCGGCAGGACGATCGCGCCGTCACGGTAGTCGTACTCGGTGTCCACCGGTTCGACGCCGTTCTCCACCCAGTCGACCAGGTCGGCCAGGGACTGCTCGATGATCGGCTGGTAGTCCACCAGATAGGTGGTGTTCGCCCGGNCCGGCACCGAGGCGGCCATGTTCGGCGGCACGTGCTCGGCGTTCTCGGTCCAGCGCAGGCGGAACTTCGTGCGGGCCAGCTCGACGCCGTACTCGCGTTCGATGTTCGCCTTGAATCCCAGGCCCTGCGGCGGCCACAGCGAGGAATCGTGCGTGTGGTGGACCCACAGCAGCTTGCCCTCGATCCGGCCGGTGTNCCTGACGCCCATGAACGGCGACATCTCCGGTAGTTCGTACTGCTGGTAGATGGGCTGGCCGTCGACGCGCAGGAAGTCGTACTCCGGCTCCCACGGGAGAATGTGGTNGCGGTAGTAGTAGCAGTAGGCGAGGAAGGCGTGGTTGTCGACCCGGATCCGGTCGCCCGGCTCGACGCCGGAGAAACGCAGGTTCGCGGCCTCGCCGTCGCTGTNGACGAGCAGCACGTCCCGGTGACCGTTGAGGACGTAGAGAATGCGTCCGGCGGCCGCCCNGCTGGTCAGTTCGACGCTCGCCCCGAGAATGTAGCCGTCGGGAGCCTCGTCGAGCTGCACCGCCATCGGGATGTGCCACATGTTGTTCATGGCGGCGAACAGCGACGCCAGCGCGCGCACCTGACCCAGCTCCGGCGTCTGCAGGGTCGGGTCCTCGAGCAGGTCCTTGGCGTAGAGAACCCGCTTCACGGTCGTGTCCAGCTCGATCAGATCGTCCCGCACGAGCTCGGGCTGGTCGAACCCGACGTGACCGGGCCTGGTCCAGAAGTTCTCCCAGTACTGCGGGTAGTCGGCCTGCAGCCGCGTGGCCATCGACGACCACAGCCACATCTGGCCCATCGGCTGGGCGATGAAGGACTCGTCGNCGCGCGGGTAGCCGATCCGGTAGACGTTCGCGAGTTCCTCGCGTTGATGGGTGTTCAGGCCGGCGTACGGATCGCCGCTGCCACCCGGCCACATGGCGTCGATGACGTCGTTGATCCGTTCACCGAGGACGCGCTGGACGTTGAACATGGAACTGAAGTTGGGCGTGCCGTTGCGCAGCAGTCGCAGGTCGCCGTAGTCGCCGTCCTGGGCGTCGCCCATGTAGGGCAGGGCCGCGTCCCACACGTCGGGCGCGTAGGCCAGGCACAGCGGCGAGCGCCGCGCGCCGCCGCTGCCGCCGTACACGTAGGCGTACGCGGTGGGCGCGCCGTAGATCTGGGCGGCGACGAACTTGGCGAACCGGGCGGACTCGGCGGCGGNCCGATAGCCGTAGATCGTCGGATCGGGGCCGGCCTTCGGATCCATGACGTCGCCGATGTGCCCCATGTTGGACTCGACGGCGTAGCCGCCCATCCGGAAAATCATCTCCAGGCCACCGGTGACCTGGCCGAGCGGGCCGGTGTTGACGTTCTCGTGGCCGGCGTTGGCGCCTTCCAGCGGCTGGAAAAGGCGGCCCTGCCACCTGGCGGCCGGCGGGTAGCAGATGGCGAACCGGGTGCTCGTCCCCTCGAATCCGCCGTGGACATAGCGATGCTCGACGGGCTCGCTGCGCTGTTCGTCCTCGTCGATGTACGGCACCCCGAAGAAGCTGTCGGTCACAACGTAGGAGTCGAGTCNAACCGGCGTCATCGAACGTCCTTTCACGCCTGAGTCATCCACATCGGCGACCCTGATCAGGGCTCGACAGTAGAGTGACGTAGGGCACAAGTCAACGCTGTTCACTGGCGGCCGGTAGGCGAGGGGAGCTCAGGCGGACGGGTGGGTGCGGCCGGTGACGTGGCGGGGGCCCGCGCCCTTGAGGGTGCGGTGGATGGGGGCGGTCTCCAGGCGGCGGATGCCGGCAAGCGCGGCGATCGGGCCGGTCAGGTAGCGGTAGAGCGCGCCGGCGTCGCGGCAGACGACCGAGGCGTACAGGTTCGCCGTGCCGGTGATCGCCCCGGCGAAGGCCACCTGTTCGTGCTCGGCGAGCGCGGCCCCGACCTCGGCGAGGCGGGCCGGCTCGACCTCCAGCCACAGCGACGCCCGCAGGTGCCCCAGCAGGCTGCCGTGGTCGAAGTCCAGGTCGTAGTAGAGCGCCCCGGAGGACCGCAGCTCCGACAGCCTGCGCCGCACCGTCGTCTGCGACCATCCGGTGGCCGTGGCCAGCTCGGCCGCCGAGGTCCGGCCGTCCACGGCGAGCGCGTCGAGCAGTCGCTGATCGTCACGGCTGAGCCGGACGGGGTCCTCGGCGGTCTCGCTCGGGCGGCGCGCCGGCGCGTCGGGCGGGATGAGCGCCGCGGTTTCGGTCGGGCCGAGCGGGCCGGTGCGGGTCAGCGGGCTGAGGTCGCGGCCGAAGAAGATGTGCAGCAGCGCGTGCGCGGTCACCTGCACCACCCGGGGGGTGCGGGGGAGCTGCTGCAACAGCAGCGTGTCGTCCTGGCCGGGGGCGGCGCCCTGCACGATGCAGGAGATCNCCGTGCCGCCGGAGATCAGGCTCACCCAGCGGGTGTCGGTGCGCCGGGCCAGCGCCTCCCCGACGGACGCCGCCGCGTCCGGGGTGCAGCGCACCCGCACGAGCCACGCGGTCAGCCCGATGTGCAACGGGTCGACCAGGCCCAGCACCCGCAGCGCCCCCGCGGCGCGCAGCCGGGCGTAGCGGCGGNCCACCGTCTGGTCGGAGACGCCCAGCACCTCGCCGATCCGCGCGAACGGTGCCCGGCCGTCGACCTGGAGGGCGTGCATGATCCGCCGGTCGAGCTGATCCAGGGCGCCTGTCGAGGGCCACGCTGCGTCGGAATCCACCCTGCGAGGCTAGTCGCTGTCGGATTCCGCCGCGGTGGCACCGACGGCTGGGGTGCCGAGCCGGCCGGGGAGACGGTGGCACCACGGATCACCCCGCCTTCGTTCCCCGGAACCCCCTCGTTCCCCGGAACCCCCTCGCCCCTCTCGCCCTCGGAAACGGAGTTCCCCGACATGCGCAAATGGCTGCCCCTCGCGGCGATCTGCCTGGGCGCCTTCATCCTGCTCGTCGACGTCACCATCGTGAACGTCGCCCTGCCCCGGATGGCGGACGACCTGCACGCGTCCTTCACCTCCCTGCAGTGGGTGATCGACATCTACGCCCTCGCGCTGGCCGCCCTGCTGCTGGCCGTCGGCTCGCTGGCCGACCTGTTCGGCCACCGCAGGCTGTACCTGCTCGGCCTCGCCGTCTTCGCGGCGGCATCGCTGACCTGCGCGCTCGCACCGAACGCCGCCGTGCTCATCGCGGCCCGCGCCGTGCAGGGCGTCGGCGGCGCCGCGATGTTCGCGACGTCGGCCGCGCTCGTCTCCGCGAACTACCACGGCCGGGACCGCGGCGTGGCCTTCGGCGTGTGGGGCGCGGTCAACGGCGCCGCCGCCGCGACCGGGCCGATCGCCGGCGGACTGCTCACCGAGGGCTTCGGCTGGCAGGCGATCTTCCTGGTGAACCTGCCGATCGCGGTCGTCGCGATCATCCTGACCCTGCGGGTGCTGCCGGCCGGGTCCCGCGGCGCCGGCCGCCTCGACCTGCCCGGCGCGACCGCCTTCACCCTGGCCGCCGCCGCGCTGACCTACGCCCTGATCCGCGGCGGCGAACGAGGCTGGGGCGAGCGGCTGGCCGTGGCCGCGTTCGTCGTCGCGGGGCTCGCCGCGGTCGGTTTCCTCGTCGCCGAACGGCTGGTCGCCCGCCCCATGCTGGACCTGGCGCTGCTGCGCCGGCCGTCGTTCGCCGGCCTGCTGACCGGCGCGCTGCTGTTCCAGTTGGNGGCCTTCGGTGGCCTGGTCTACGTGTCGCTGTGGCTGCAGAACGTGCTCGGCCTCAGCCCCGTGCGCGGCGGCCTGGCGCTGATGCCGCTGGCCGGCACGGCATTCGTGGTCGCCGCCGCCGCGGGCCGGCACACCCACCGGTTCGCGCCGCGCCTGCCGATCGGGGTGGGGCTGCTCTGCATCGCCGCGGGCTCGGCGCTGCTGCGGCTGTTCGTGGGCGCCGGGTCGGGGCAGTCCGCGCTGTTCGCCGGTCTCGCCGTGGTCGGCGTCGGCGTCGGCCTGACCACGCCGGTGNTGGTCTCCGCCGCGGTCGAGTCGGTGCCGCCGCGGCAGGCCGGCATGGCCGGCGGGGCGGTCAACACCTTCCGCCAACTCGGCATGACCCTGGGCATCGCGCTGTTCGGCGGCGTCTTCTCCGCCCGGCTGCGCTCGGCACCGTCGGTCCGGGCGGGCTACGCCGCCGGCATCGACCGGGTCGCGCTGTGGGCGGCGGTGGCGGCGCTGGTCGGCGCCACAATCGTCCTGGCCACCGTCCGCCGCGCCGGCCACGCCGGGCGGAACCCGGCGACGGGCACGACCGTGCCCGTGCCCGTGCCCGTGCCTGTGCCTGTGGACGTGACCGTGCCTGTGGACGTGGACGTGGACGCGGAGGGCGGCGCCGCGTCGGCGGTCAGCGCGCGCCGACAGGGCTGACGATCTCAGCGGTCGGCGTCGGCCGCAGCCACGGGCAGGGCGATGCCGACGGTGGCGAGCAGCTCGCGAACCAGGGCCGTGGGCAGGCCGATGACGGTGTCGAGCTCGCCGTCGACGGCGGTGACGAACGCGGCGGCGCCGCCCTGGATGGCGTAGGCGCCGGCGGCGTCCATCGACTCGCCGGTGGCGACGTAGGCGGTGAGCTCGGCGTCGGGGACGTCGCGCATCGTCACCGCGGTGACGGCGGCGCGGCCATGGAGGGTGCCACTCGCCGCGTCGAGGACGACGACGCCGGTGACGACCCGGTGGGTCCGCCCGCGCAGGCGGCGCAGCATGGCGAGGGCCTCGGCGGGGGAGGCGGGCTTGCCGAGGATCCGCCCGTCGACCTCGACGACGGTGTCGCTACCGAGGATGAGGTCCTCGGGGCGCAGCACGGCGACGGCGCGGGCCTTGCGCTCGGCGAGCTCGACGGTCAGCTCGGGGGCCGTCGGGGTCGCCGACGACTCGTCGACGCCGCTGACGACCACCTCGAAGGGCACGCCGAGCCGGGCCAGCAGCTCGCGCCGCCGCGGTGACCCGGAAGCGAGCACGATGCGCCGGTTCGCCGTCATAAGGGGAGCGTAATCCAGCGCGGGCCACCGCCCACCCGCCGGCCAGGGTTCACCCCGGCCACGGCTGTATCGGCCGCGTCCACCGCGAACACGCCACCCCGCCGGTGGGGCGTGTCCGCGTTCCGGATGTGCCGGCGTCATCCTGCTGCGAGCTTTCACGGTGCGAGGACAAGCACATTCGACCAGGCGTAGAACGCGGGGCCGAACGAGCATGCGGCGGACCGGCGGGCGTCCTGACCGGGCTATTCGCCGATTTACCCGTTCGGGCATGGGCGGG
>NZ_LJFZ01000007.1:218205-225050 GCF_001420875.1 Frankia sp. AvcI1
CCATTCCAGCACGCCAGGCGATCAGGGTCGGAGCCTATCTCGCGAAGCAGAAGATTCTGCGCCGCGAGAAGTTTCCCATCACCCTCGAACTGGAACCGCTGTTCGCGTGCAATCTGGCCTGCGAGGGCTGCGGCAAGATCCAGCATCNGGCGGACGTGCTGAAACAGCGCATGCCGGTCGAGCAGGCGCTGGCCGCGGTCGACGAGTGCGGCGCTCCCGTGGTGTGCCTGGCGGGTGGCGAGCCGCTGATGCACCCGCAGGTAGAGAAGATCGTCGAGGGCCTGGTCAAGCGGAAGAAGTTCGTGTACCTGTGCACGAACGCGCTGCTCANCCCGAAGAAGATCGACAAGCTCACCCCGTCGCCGTACCTGTCCTTCGCCGTGCACATCGACGGCCTGGAGGAACGCCACGACGAGATCGTGGCGAAGAAGGGTGTCTTCGCCCAGGCCGTGGACAACATCAAGGAGGCCCAGCGGCGGGGNTTCCGGGNGACCACCAACACGACCTTCTTCAACACCGACACCCCGCAGAACGTCATCGACGTCCTGAACTTCCTCAACAACGACCTCAATGTCGACGGGATGATGCTCTCCCCGGCCTACGCCTACGAGAAGGCCCCCGACCAGGAGAACTTCCTGGGTGTCCAGGAGACGCGGGAGCTTTTCCAGAAGGNGTTCGCGGAGGGCCGCNGGAGGGGCTGGCGTCTCAACCACTCGCCGCTCTACCTGGACTTCCTTGAGGGCAAGCTCGACTTTCCGTGCACGGCGTGGGGAATTCCGTCCTACTCCCTGTACGGCTGGCAGAAGCCCTGTTACCTGATGGGTGACGGCTACGCCGAGTCCTACCAGGAGCTGCTCGACACCACCGACTGGGACTCCTACGGCCGCGGCAAGGACCCGCGCTGCNCGAACTGCATGGCGCACTGCGGCCACGAGCCGACGGCCCTGGCGGCGACGCTGGGGTCCCTGCGCGAGACGATCCGCGCCGCCGCGCGCTGATCGTCGCCGCAGGCTGATCGTCGGCGCGGACTGATCGTCGCCGCGCGCTGATCGCAGTCGGGTGCGGACGGCCCGGTATCCCGCCCCGGGCAGCCCGCCGTCCCCACCCCCGGCGGCTCGGCCTCCGGGCCGTCGGGGGTCCGTCCGGTCGGGCGGCGACGCCGAACGACCGGCAGTTCTAACTCCCTCGTCACCTGCCCCGACACGCCCGACACGCCGCCGCCACGCGGCCCTCGCCCGGGACCTCGACGCCCCCGCGAGCAGGTCGGACACCCGTCGCAACAGAAGAACGCGCCAAGCCTCTGGTCGGCAGACAATCTGACGGTATGATTCCGGCCACACGATCGAGTGGGCGGCCTGGCCGTTCGGGCGGGCATCCGACCGGGCGGGTGCGTCCGGCCCCTGTGGTGGGTTCGGTCTGAGGCAGAATCTGACGGGAGTGTCGGAATGATCTTCCGAGGTGCGCGTTCCCGGTCGGCGGGGTGGCCGATCGTATGAACGACCTCTTACCTTTTGTGATCATCGGCCTGGTCTCCGGCTCCGTCTACGGACTGNCGGCCACGGGCCTGGTGCTCACCTACAAGACGTCTGGGATCTTCAACCTTGCGCACGGGGCGGTCGCCACGACCGCCGCCTACACCTTCTACTTCTTACGGGTCCAACATGGCCTCCCCTGGGGATTGGCCGCGCTGCTCAGCGTCGGCGTCGTAGGACCCGCCCTGGGACTTCTGCTCGAGTTGATGGCACGCCGCCTCGCCGAAGTCCGGGTCGTCTACAAGATCGTTGCAACCATCGGCATCATCCTGGCCGTCCAGGGCTTCTTCACCGCCCGCTACGGCGCCCAGAGCCAGACCTTCCCGACGTTCCTGCCGACCGGCTCGGCGTTCACGCTGTCCGGGACGGTCGTCACCTGGGACCAGATCATCATCACGGCCATCGCGCTGATCGCCACCGCGGGGCTGTACCTGTTCTTCCGCTTCGCCCGTCTGGGCCTGGCGATGCGCGGCGTCGTCGACGACCCGGAGCTGCTCGACTCCGCCGGCACCAACCCGGTGGCGGTCCGCCGCTGGTCCTGGGTGATCGGCAGCACGTTCGCCTGCCTCGCCGGCGTCCTGCTCGCCCCGAGCCTGAGCCTGGACGCCCTGCTGCTGACGCTGCTCGTCGTGCAGGCGTTCGGCGCCGCCGCGCTCGGCTACTTCTCCAGCCTGCCGCTGACCTACGCCGGTGGCCTCGTCGTCGGCGTGCTCGCCTCCATCCTGACCAAGTACGGCGCGGTCACCCACCCGAACGCGCTGCTGACCGGGCTGCCGCCGAGCACTCCGTTCCTCGTGCTGTTCGCGGTCCTGCTGCTCACCCCGCGTCGGCGGCTGGTCGACCGGCGCCTGTCGGCCCGCCTGCTGGTCACCGACACCTGGNGGGCCCCGGCCCGTATCCAGGTCAGTGGCGCGGTGGTGCTCGCGGCCCTCGCCGTCGCCGTGCCGTTCCTCGTCGGCAGCTCGCGCATCCCGACCTACACCGACGCGCTGCTGAAGGTCATCCTCTTCCTGTCCCTCGGGCTGCTGGTGCGCACCTCGGGCCAGGTGTCGCTGGCCCACGCCGCGTTCGCCGCGATCGGCGCCGCCTCCATGGGGCACTTCACCACCGGCCTCGGCCTGCCCTGGCTGGTCGCGCTGCNGCTCGCGGGCCTCGTCGCCATCCCCGTCGGTGCGGTCATCGCGATCCCGGCGATCCGGTTGTCCGGGGTGTTCCTGGCCCTGGCCACCTTCGGCTTCGGCATCGCGCTGGAGCAGATGGGCTACCCGCTGAAGATCCTTTTCGGGTCCAGCACCTCGGGTGTGCGGGTGCCCCGCCCCGGGCTGTCGGNCTTCGAGAGCGACCGCGGGTACTACTACCTCGTCCTCATCTTCGTCGCGTTGGTCGCCGCCCTGGTGGTGGGCGTGCACCGCAGCCGGCTCGGCCGGCTGCTGCGCGGCCTGAGCGACTCGCCGACGGCGCTGGCCACCCACGGCGCGAGCGTGAACACCACCCGGGTGCTCGTGTTCTGCCTGTCCGCCTTCGTCGCCGCGATCTACGGCGGCCTCTACGGCGGCTCGGTCTCGGCGGTCACCGGGTCCTCGTTCTCCTCGTTCTCCTCGCTGGTGATCCTCGCCGTCCTGGTGATCAGCCTCGGCGGGGAGCCGTGGTACGCCTTCCTCGCCGCGGCGGGCATGGTCCTGCCCAGCGCCTACATCACCAACGAGAACACCACCAACTGGTTGAACTTCCTGTTCGGCGTGTCCGCCATCGCGGTGTCGCTGAGCGGGGGGCCGCCGCGCAACGTCGCGCTGCGCCGGCTGGCCGACCGCCTCGGCGGCCGGCCAGCCGAGGCCGCGACGGTCACGGCGGCACCGGCCGGCGAGCCGGGTGCCACGCCGGCGGCCGGCACGGACGCGCCGGCGGCCGGCGCGCCGGCGGTCGATGTGCCGGCGGTCGACGCACTGCCGCTCGACGCGGCCGCGGCGGCCGAGGTGGCGGCGATCTCGATCGAGCGGCCCGCCGCCGTCGCCGCCGCGCCCGACAGCGGCATCGAGGTGGAGAAGGTCAGCGTCCGCTTCGGCGGCAACCTCGCCGTCGACAGCTTCTCGCTGATCGCCCCCCAGGGCCGGGTCACCGGGCTNATCGGGCCCAACGGCGCCGGCAAGACGACGACGTTCAACGCGTGCAGCGGCCTGGTCCGCCCCAGCAGCGGGCGGGTGCGGCTGCACGGCTCCGACGTGTCGCGGCTGCCACCGTCGGNGCGGGCCCGCGGCGGCCTCGGCCGGACGTTCCAACGGATGGAACTGTTCGACTCGATGTCGGTGCGGGAGAACATCGTGCTCGGCCGGGAGGCGTCCATGGCCGGGGTCCGGCCCTGGCGCCACCTCGCCGGGACCCGCGCGCAGCGCCGGGTGGTCGCCGAGGCGGTGGAACGCGCCGCTGCCACCTGCGGGATCACCGACCTGCTGGACCGGCCCGTCGGCATCCTGTCGACCGGGGAGCGCCGGCTGGTCGAGCTCGCCCGCTGCCTGGCCGGCCCGTTCGACATGCTCCTGCTCGACGAGCCGTCGTCCGGCCTGAACCGCCTGGAGACGGCCCGTTTCGGCGAGGTACTCGCCGAGGTGATCCGCCAGGGCGACGTCGGTGTCCTGCTCATCGAGCACGACATGGCGCTGGTCATGGAGGTCTGCCACTACATCTACGTCCTCGACTTCGGCGTCCCGATCTTCGAGGGGACTCCCGCCGAGGTCGCCGCGAGCGACGCCGTGCGCGCCGCCTACCTCGGCTCCGAGGCGGCCACCGCCGACGCGTCCGACGCGTCCGACGCGTCCGACACGCCGGAGACGCCCGGCGGGTCCGACCAGACCGGCGAGACGGGCCCGGCCGATCCCGCGGCGCCGTCGCGCCAGACCGTGTCCCAGGAGGTGGGTTCGTGACCGTCACCGAGACCCGGCCGGGCGGCGAGGGCGCCGCCGCCGCTCCCGCGACCCCGGTGCTGGAGGTCCGCGGGCTCGACGCCGGCTACGGCTCGTCGGCCGTGCTGCACGACGTCTCGCTGACCGTGCCGCGCGGCAGCGTCGTCGCGCTGCTCGGGCCGAACGGCGCGGGCAAGACGACGCTGCTGCGGGTGGCCTCGGGTCTGCTGCGCCCGACCCGCGGCGAGGTGATCCTCGACGGGCGCGACGTCACCCGGGCCCGGCCCTACCAGCGGGCCCGGGGCGGGCTGTGCCACATCCCGGAGGGCCGCGGCGTCTACCCGTCGCTGACCGTGCGGGAGAACCTCGTCCTGCACACCTGGAAGCGCAACGTCGACGACGCGCTCGAGCGCGCGGTGGCGAACTTCCCGATCCTCGGCAGCAAGCTGTCCCAGCCGGCGGGGGAGCTCTCGGGCGGCCAGCAGCAGATGCTCGCGGTGATGCGCGCCTACCTCGACGAACCGTCCGTGGTGCTGGTCGACGAGGTGTCGATGGGGCTCGCCCCGGTGATCGTCGACCAGATCTACGAGTTCCTCGACCGGATTCGCCAGGCCGGGACGTCGCTGCTGCTCGTCGAGCAGTACGTCCACCGCGCCCTGGCCGCGGCCGACCGGGTCTGCGTGCTGACCAAGGGCCGGATCGTGTTCGACGGGCGTCCCGAGGACGTCGCCGAGGAGGTCTTCGAGCACTACCTGGGCGTCGACCCGAACCANGGCGGCTGACCGCGCGGACCCCGGCACTGACGGGAGAGAGGAGTGGCCGCCGTGACGACGTCCGCATCGGCCGTGATACCCATCGACGACCTCACCTTCTGGGAGGTGTGCGAGCGGCGGGCACGGCTCACCCCGGACCGGTTGATGATCGTCGACGAGCGGGACCGCCGGATCACCTTCGGCGAGTTCCGCGACCGGGCCGAGCGGGTGGCCGCGGGTCTGCACCAGCTCGGGATCGGCCCGGGATCCCGGGTGACCTGGCAGCTTCCGACCAGGATCGAGACCCTGCTGGTGTGCCTGGCGCTCGCTCGCCTCGGCGCCCACCAGAACCCGGTGATCCCGGCGGTGCGGGGCCGGGAGGTCGGCTTCGCGCTGCGCCAGACCGGCGCCGAGTGGGTCGTGCTGCCCGGCACCTGGAACGGGTTCGACTACGTCGAGATGGTCTCNGAGCTCGACTGGTCCGACGCCCCCCGGCCGCGGATCGTGGTCGTCGGGGTCGACGACCTGCCCGACGGCGACCCGGCGACCCTGCCGGCGCCGCCGACCGATCCGCGCGAGGCCCGCTGGACCTTCTACACCAGCGGCACGACGTCCGAGCCCAAGGGCGTGCTGCACTCGGACGAGTCGCTGATGTGGGGCGGGCGCGGTTACGCCGAGCGGATGCGGCTCGACGCCGACACGGTGTTCGCGATGCAGTTCGCCATCGCGCACATCGGCGGGCCGAACCTGTTCTGCTTCATGTTCTCCGTCGGGATCCGCACGCTGTCGGTGGAGCGGTTCGACCCGTCGTCGCTGGCGGAGCTGTTCCGCCGGCACCGGGTGAACCTGTGCGGCGGCAGCGTCGCCTTCGGCGAGCTGCTGCTGCGCGAGCAGCGTCGGCGCGGGGCCGGCCGGCTGCTGCCGGACCTGCGCCAGCTCGGCGGCGGCGCCGGCCCCACCCCACCGGCGATGTTCGACCAGATCACCGCCGAGCTCGGGGTGACCTACATCCCCGCCTACGGGATGACCGAGGTTCCGATGATCGCCGTCGGCTACCCCGACGACGACGTCGAGCTGCGCCGGGGGACCGACGGGGCGCCCGTGCGCGGCATCGAGATCCGAGCCGCCCGCCTCGACGGCACCGTCGCCGATCCGGGGGAGGAGGGCGAGCTGCAGATCCGCGGCCCGCAGGTGTGCAAGGGCTACCGGGATCCGGCGCAGAGCGCGCAGGCGTTCGTCGACGGCTGGTTACGCACCGGCGACCTCGGGATGGTCCNCCCGGACGGGCGGATCAAGCTCACCGGCCGGATCAAGGACATCATCATCCGCAAGGGCGAGAACATCTCCGCGCGGGAGGTCGAGGACCTGCTGGGCACCCACCCGCTGGTCGCCCGGGTCGCCGTGGTCGGCCTGNCCGACGACGAACGCGGCGAGCGGGTCTGCGCGGTGGTCGAGCGGGTGCCCGGCCAGCCCGACCTGGACTTCGCCGAGATGCAACGCCACCTGCTCGCCGCGGGCCTGGGCCGCTACAAGCTGCCCGAGCAGCTCGAGCTCACCGACGAGCTGCCCACCCAGGGTTCGATGCTCAAGATCTCCAAGGCGGCGGTCCGCCGCGAGCTGCTCGCCCGCGCCGGGGCCGGCACCTGACGGGAGTGCGGCGCCGG
>NZ_LJFZ01000007.1:225220-257121 GCF_001420875.1 Frankia sp. AvcI1
CCGCCACCGCACTGTGCCGCCACCGCACTGTGCCGCCACCGCGCTGCGCCGCCACCGCGCTGCGCCGTACCTGACGGATGGTCTGGGTCATCTGACGGACACGTCATCGGAAAAGGGCACTCAAATGCCCATCTCTGTATAAGTTTCCCCACCCCGCGAGATGTGGCATGCTTCACGAATCTGGCAGTGTGTAGACGTCCNGGGAGGTCGCAGTGGATCTCGGGATCGCGGATCGCGTCGCGGTGGTGTCCGGTGGTAGCCGCGGCATCGGGCGCGCGGTCNCCGAACTGCTGGCGGCCGAGGGGGCGCGGGTCGTCGTGACCGCCCGCGGCGCCGAGGCGGTCGGCGAGGTCGTGGAGACGATCCGCAAGAACGGCGGCGTCGCGCACGGCGTGGCGGCGGACATGACCGTCGGCGAGGAGATCGAGCGGGTCGTGGCGCAGGCCCGGGAGCAGTTCGGGCCGCCGGACATCGCCGTCAGCAACGTCCACGGCCCCGGCCCGGGGGACTTCTTCGACCTCACCGGGGACGACTTCGCCCGCGCCTTCCGGGAGATGACCCTCAGCGTCGTCCACCTCACCCGGCTGGTCGCGCCCGCGATGCGGGAACGCGGCTGGGGGCGGCTGGTCAACATCGGCTCGGGCGCGGCAAAGGAGCCGCCGCCCGAGCTCAAGCACATCCTCGCCAACACCGTGCGGGCGTCGGTGGTGACGCTCAACCGCTCGCTGGCCAACGAGTTCGGCCGCGACGGCGTCACCGTCAACACCATCGGCACCGGCTTCATCGCCACCGAACGCATGTGGGACTACGTCGGCGGCGTCGGGGCGCAGCGCGGCCTCGCGCCCGCCGACATGATGACCCAGTTCAGCACCGGCATCCCCGTCGGCCGCCCGGGCCGCCCGGAGGAGATCGCCGCCGTGGTGGCCTTCCTCTGCTCGGCCTGGGCCGGCTACGTCACCGGGCAGCTCATCCCGGTCGACGGCGGAGCGCTGCGCTCGGCGTTCTGAGCGCCCCGGCGGACCAGCGACCAACGGACCAGCGACCAACGGACCAGCGACCAGCGGACCAGCGACCAGCGGATCAACGGACCCAGGGAGGCCACATGTCGGCCGGAGAAGCCCAGCCCCTCACCTTCGAGGACCTGCCCGTGCGCGACGACCGGGACGCCGCGTGGCGGCTCATCCGCGAACGCGGGGGAATCGTCCAGCTCGAACCCGACGTCGCGCTCACCGATCACACCCTCGTCGAGGCCGCGTTCCGTAATCCGGCGGTGTTCTCCTCCCGGCAGGCCTTCGACAGCCTCGGCAGCCCGCTCCCGCTGGTCCCGATCGCGTTCGACCCGCCGGAGCACGCCCGTTACCGNCACATCCTGCAGCCCTTCTTCAGCCCGCGCAGCATCAGGCCGTTGGAACCGGAGTTACGCCGCCAGCTCGCCGAGCTCATCGCGCCGCTGCCGGCGCGCGGCGCATGCGACTTCGTGGCCGACGTCGCGTCGGTCTTCCCGGTGCAGGCCTTCCTGACCTTCTTCGGTCTCCCGCTGGACATGCGCGACCAGTTCGTCGCCTGGAAGGACGCGATCCTCGCGTTGAGCGACCCGTCCGGGGCGATCAGCACCGACGAGGCCGACCTGCGCCACGCCGGCGAGCTGTTCACCTACCTGTCCGAGCTGGTGGCCGCCCGCCGCGGCGTTCCCGGTCCGGACGTGCTCAGCGAGCTGCTCTGCCTCGACGGCGACGACGCGCTCACCGACGCCGAGGTGATCGGCCTGTGCTTCCTGTTCGTCCTCGCCGGCCTGGACACGGTGACCGACGCCCTGGGCTTCGGGATGGAGCGCCTCGCCCGCAACCCCGACCGCCGCCAGGAGATCGTCGACGATCCCGGCCTCGTCCCCGCCGCCGTGGAGGAGCTGCTCCGCCTCGACCCGCCGGCGCCGTTCGTACCGCGGATCACCACGGCGCAGACCGAGCTCGGCGGCCGCACGCTGCCCGCCGGCACCCGGGTCACCGCCTACATCGCCGCGTGCAACCGCGACGAGGCGCGCTACCCCGATCCGTACGGGGTCGACTTCCACCGCGGCGACAACCCGCACGCCAGCTTCGGCGTCGGCGTGCACCGCTGCCTCGGCTCCCACCTCGCCCGCCTCGAGATGCGCCTGGTCTACGAGGAGTGGCACCGCCTCATCCCGCACTACGACATCGCGCCCGGGTTCGCGCCGACGGTGAAGTTCCCCCGCGGCACCGTCGGCCTGGAGGCCCTTCCGCTCGTCCTGACCCCGGGCGCGTCGCGGTGAGGGCCGCGATCGACCGTGACCTGTGCGTCGGGCACGGGTTGTGCTACATGCTCGCCCCCGACGTCTTCCAGGACGACGACGAGGGCTACGGCCAGGTGACGGCCGACGGCCCGATCGCCGCCGACCGCGTCCAGGACGCCCGGCGAGCCGCCGGATCCTGCCCCGAACGCGCGATCACCCTCACCCTCTCCGCCGCCGAGCGCACCGCCGACGCCACCGGCGGCTGACCGCGTCGCGACCGACCGGTGGCGCCCGCGGGCCGTGAGGATTCCCGTTCGCGGCATCCCTCTGTTTCTCCCCTCGTGCCGACGGCGTGGGGGGAGGCGCTGGATACGACAACCCGTTGAAGAAGAAGGGCACCTGTGTGAAGCGCCAGATATTACGACCGGCCGTGTGTCTCGTGGCCCTCGTCCTCGCGGTCGCCGCGTGCGGCAGCTCCGGCGGCTCCGGTGGCAGCTCGGGCGGGTCCGGGGGCGGCGCCTCGGCGGCCCCGGCGGCACCGAAGTCGCCGGCACCGACCGGCAGCCCGCTGGTCATCGGCACGGTGGGCCAGTTCAGCGGCTTCGCCGGCGTGATCTCCAAGGCGACGGCGGACGCCGTGCAGGCGTGGGCGCAGTGGACCAACGACCGGGGCGGCCTCAACGGGCACCCGGTCAAGGTCGTCGTCCGCGACGACGCCAACGACCCGGCCAAGTCCCTGGCCGCCGTCAAGGGCATGGTCGAGAACGATCACGTGATCGCGCTCGTCGGCACGCACGAGTCCGGGCTGGAGTCGGCCTGGCAGAAGTACATCGACGAGAAGAAGATTCCGGTGATCGGCGGATCCGCCACCGCGGCGCTGTGGCTGACCGACCCGAACTTCTTCCCGACCTCGGACACCGCCGTCAACTACGTCGTGTCCGAGGTGAACGCCGCCAAGATCGCCGGTAAGAAGAAGCTCGGCATGGTCGTCTGCGCCGAGGTCCCCGCCTGCGCGCAGGGACTCACGCTCGCCGGNGGCATCGCCACGAAGCTCGGGCTGCAGTTCGCCTCCGGCCTGGCGATCTCGTCGTCGTCGCCCAACTACACCTCCCAGTGCCTCAACATGCGCTCGGCCGGGGTGGACTCGATCATCCTCAACAGCTCGGGTGAGGTCAGCGAGCGCTTCGTCGCGGACTGCGCGAAGCAGAACTACCGCCCGCAGCTGATCTCCCCGGGGCAGAGCTTCCTCGACAAGCTGCTCGACAACGCCAACTACAACGGCGCCTACATCGCGAACGACTCGTTCAACTGGTTCGGCGGCGCGCCGGAGTCGGCCGACTTCCTGCAGGCGATGAAGACCTACAAGTCGAGCACCCCGCTGAACGCCAGCGCCAGCGCCGGGTGGGCGGCGGGCGTCACGTTCGGCAAGGCGGCCGCGAAGATCGGGCCCAGCCCGACCTCCGCCGACATCTACACCGGGCTCTACGCCCTGCCGGCGAAGAACACCCTCGGTGGGCTGATCCCGCCGACGACCTACACCAAGGACAAGCCGGCGGTCTCCACTCCGTGCGGCTGGTACGGCGTGATCAAGAACGGCAAGCTCACCGCTCCCCACGGCGCGGGCGCCATCTGCGTCGAGTAGCGGCTGCTGTCGAGTAGCGGCCGCGACGAGCCCGTGCCGGGGGAGTGCCCCGCCGGCACGGGCTCGTGGTCGTCGTCCCCCGCTCAGCGGCGCGCCGGACGCCGCATAGTCGTTGTGTCAGATTTGTTGCCGTTCCGTGGAGGGGGTCTTGGCACGTCGGCCCGCCCCGCCGACCGCGGGAGGCGACGGCTCCCGCCCCGCTCGCCCGCCAGGGCGTCCCGGTGGTCGTGGGATCGTGCTGGCGCGGCGGGCGCCCGGCGGGGCCGGCTTCACAGGGTGACGGTGCCAGCAGGAATGTGAGGTGAGCCGGCGCAGCTCGGATTCCGGTGACAGATCTGTTAGAAATGGAAGGGGTCGGTGGCTAATCGGCCCGCGGGCCGCGGCTGCCATCCGGGTACAGCGCCGCGGCCCGCTCATCGCTCATCGCTCATCGGTCAACGCCCATCGGTCAACGGTCAGCCTCGGCCGGGTGGCCGGCGGGCAGCAGCTCGGCGAGGAGCCGGTCGACGCGGGCGCGGATCTCGTCGCGAATGGGGCGCACGGCGTCGATGTCCTGGCCGGCGGGGTCGTCGAGCTTCCAGTCCTCGTAGCGGGTGCCGGGGAAGATCGGGCAGGCGTCGCCGCAACCCATGGTGATGACGACGTCGGAGTCCTCGACCGCNCCGACGGTGAGGATCTTCGGGGCCTGGTCGGTGAGGTCGATGCCGACCTCGGCCATCGCCGCGACGGCGGCGGGGTTGATCTGCTCGGCGGGCGCGGAGCCGGCCGAACGGACCTCGACGCGGTCGCCGGCGAGGTGGGTGAGCCAGCCGGCGGCCATCTGGGAGCGGCCGGCGTTGTGGACGCAGACGAACAGCACCGACGGTTTCGTCGTCATCCGAGCGGGTTCCTCTCGCGCGGTGGACGCCGCGCCCACCGCGGACGGGCGCACGCACCCGGACGGGTCGACGGGTGTGGGCGGGGTGACGGGCGTGGGCGGGGTGACGGGTGCGCGCGGGGTGACGGGTGCGCGCGGATAGAGCAGCCGCACCAGCCCGCAACCGACCGCGCCGCCGGCGGCCTGGGCGGCGATGAAGGCGGGGGCGGAGGCGGGGGCGATCCCCGCGAAGCTGTCGGAGAACATCCGCCCGACGGTGATCGCCGGGTTCGCGAAACTCGTCGAGCTGGTGAACCAGTAGGCCGCCCCGATGTAGGCGCCGACCGCNGCCGGAGCCCGTTCGGCCCGGTGGGACCGGGCCAGCGCGAAGATCAGCAGGATGAGGCCGGCGGTCGCGACGACCTCGGCGAGCACATGCGTCCCCGCGGCGCGGTGGTGGGTCGCGACCGATATCGCGGACCGGTCGAACATCAGGTTCGCCAGCACCGCACCACCGACGCAGCCGGCGACCTGCGCGGGCAGGTAGGCGGCGGCGTCGCGCCACGACAGCCCGCCGAACGCGGCGTCGACCAGGCTGACAACCGGGTTCAGATGCGCCCCGGACACCGGGCCGACCATGAGGATGACGGCGAACAGGCCGGCGGCGGTCGCCGCGGCGTTCTCCATCAGCTGCAACCCGACCTGGCCCGGACTGAGCTGGACCGCGGCGATCCCCGACCCGACGACCAGGGCGGCGAGCAACATGCTGCCCACCGCCTCGGCGGCCAGNCGCCGCGCCAACGCCGGCCGCCCACCCGGCTCGATGTCCGCCACGGGGTTCAGCGGGTCCCGGCAGGCGCCGGTTCGATCGCGACATCGACGGCGGTGTCGGTGGTGTCGGTGGTATGGGCGGTGTCGGCGGCGGCGGCGGTGGTGTCGGCGGTGGTGTCGGCGGCCGGGCCGCAGTCCACCCCCGGCCCGCAGGCGCAGGCCGATCCCGGCCCGCCGCCCGACCCCGGCCCGCCACCCGGCTCCACCATCCGCAGCGTCGGCACCGGCCCGTCGACGACGTCGGAGAGGACCGTGTAGACCTCCCACGGCGCGCCGTCGGGGTCGTCGACCCAGACCTTGTCCTGCACCGCGTAGCAGCAGGCGGTGTTCTCCTCGACCGCGGTCTCCAACCCGGCGCCCGCCAGCCGGGTCGTCGCGGCGGTGACCTCGTCGGTGGATTCGACCTCGACGCCGAGATGGTTCAACGCGCCCGCGACGCCGCTGCCGCGGACCTCCGGGTTCTCGATCAGCACCAGCTTCAACGGCGGCACGTCGACGGCGAAGTTCGCGTACCCCGGCCGACGCTTCGCCGGCCCGACCCCGAACAGCGTCGCGTAGAACTCCACCGCCGCGTCCACGTCGGACACGTTCAACGCCAACTGCACCCGCGCCATCACGATCACCCCACACATCGACAGTCGTCTATGTCCCGGTGAACGGAGCATCTCCGCAGACATAGACCGCTGTCAATCCCTCGTGGCATGCTGGACCGTATGGTCACGACCTCGACGCCCGCCCCCGCCACGGTGTCGACCGGTCGGCCGGACGAGACCGGCAGCGAGCTGGCCGGTGCGCTCGGGGCCTGTTGCCCGNCGCTGGCCGCCACGCCCCTGTCCGCCCACGACGCCGACCAGCTCGCCGCCGTGCTCAAGGCCATCGCCGTCCCCGCCCGGCTGCGACTGTTGTCGATGATCTACGCCCGCGACGGGGGTGAAGCCTGCGTCTGTGAACTCACCGAACCCCTCGGGCTGACCCAGCCGACCGTCAGCCACCACCTGAAGGTCCTCGTCGACGCCGGCCTGATCAGCCGGGACAAACGCNGCGTCTGGGCCTACTACCGTCCCGTGCCCGGCGCCCTCGCCGCCCTCGGCGCGCTGTTCACCCCCCGGCCCGACGCCACCGGCACACGGCCGGAGAACTGCGGGTAGGGCGTGGCACGTATCGACTGCGTCGGCAAGGCCAGGAGGCTGATGGCGGTCGGGGCGCNCACGGGTCCATAACCTCCTGCCGCTGCTGACCACACTTGGCCGTGACCACCGCCAACCGATCTACACCCTGTGCGTGATCGACAGGGTGCTGAACTGCTTCAGCCCGAACCCCATCCCGATGATCTTGGTGTTCCGCGGAACCGCGCCGTGGCGGCGCACAAGCAGGCTCAGGACAAGCGCCGCGCAAGGTCGGCGCACAGGCGGACGTCGCCGGCCGGCGGTAGGACGACTGACATACTTCCCTGGATGCCCCCGGGTCTTGTCGCAGGGGGCGCGGCGGCCCGGGGCGGCAGGTTCGCCCGGCTCTGGCCAGGGCGGGTCCACCGCCGCCGGGCTGGTCCCATCGTCGAGGAAAGGCTGGTTGCATGGGCGTAACTATCGAGGTCCTGTCGCCGGGGGATGGCAAGACCTTCCCCAAGAAGGGGGACGCGGTGACGATTCACTACGTCGGCACCCTGCTCGGCAGCGGCAAGAAGTTCGACTCCTCCCGTGACCGGGGGGAGCCGTTCAGGACCGAGATCGGTGTCGGCAGGGTGATCAAGGGGTGGGACGAGGGGGTCCCCCAGCTCTCGCTCGGCGAGAAGGCGGTACTCACCATCACGCCCGACTACGGGTACGGGCCTCGGGGCTTCCCGCCCGTCATCCCGCCCAACTCCGACCTCGTCTTCGAGGTGGAACTCCTCGCGATCAACTGAGCTGACGCGAGAAGGATCCGCGGCCCGGCTGTCGCCCTGGAGCCGGACCGCGGATCCCCCGGCCGCGTCCGTCGGCAAGGTCGTCGACCGTTGCCGGCGGGCGCCACCGAGTCACGGGGGAACGTCACCGGGCGGGAGAACCGCCGCCCGGTTCTGCGCGGCCGGCCGCGGGCGCGCGCCTCGCCGTCAGCGGGGCAGCAGGAACTGCGCGGCGCCGGCGATGGCCACGCCGCCGGTCTGACGCGCGCAGCTCAGGTCCACCGAGACCAGCCGGCCCTCGGGCTGCTCCTCGATGGCCGTGACCACCCCGGAGCAGGTCAGCACGTCGTCCGGCCAGACCTGCTCGCGGAAGCGGACGTGGAACCGGCGGACGTTCTCCGCGCCCAGCCAGTCGGTGGCGAAGGTGGCCAGCAGGGCCGCCTGGTGCATCCCCTGGGAGAACACCGACGGGTAGCCGGCACGTTGGGCGAACGTGTCGTCGTAGTGCATCGGGTTGAGGTCGCCCGACGCCCCCGAGTAGCGCACGAACATCTGCCGGGTGAGCGGCCCGAACGAGCGCGGCTCGGGGGAGGAACCCACCGCGAGGTCGGCGAGGGTGGTGNCGGGGGCCGTCATGCCTTCGTCTCCGTCCCCGTGGCCGTGGCCGCATCCGCCTTGGGCTCTGCGGTCTTGGTGGCCTCTGCGGTCGTGGTGGGCTCTGCGGTCGTGGTGGGCTCTGCGGTCGTGGTGGGCTCTGCGGTCTTGGTGGCCTTCGCGGTCTCGATGTAGGTCGCGCGGCCCTCGGCGACCAGGGTGCCCGCCTCGTCGCGGAACTCGGTGACGATGACGGCGAACTTCATGGTGCCCCCGCGCCGGCCGGGCTTCTCGTAGCGCTCGGCGAGGCGCTCGGCGGCGTAGAGGGTCTGCCCGGCGCGCGGCGGNGGGCCGTGGAAGATGTACTCCTGCTCGCCGTGCAGCAGCCGGCGGCGGTCGAACCCGTGCGGCACGCGGGCACCCTCGGGCGCCCAGCGGTTGGCGTTGATCAGAAACGTCGGCGGGACCACGGCGTCCGGGTGCTGGTATTCCGGCGCCTCGGACTGCATGGCGAGGGCGAACTCACGGATCTTGCCGCGTTCGATCGGGAACTCCCACGCGGCGCCCGCCTCGCTGGGTGNGCTCATCAACTGCTCCGTCGGGTCGTCGGTCGAGGTGNTCAGGCGGTGCGCCCGGGGTCGCGATCTCACCGGCCCGTCGCCGGGCGGCGCCGTCGTGCTGCGTACTGCGTGCCGCGCCACCGTGACGTGCTGCACGCTAGCAGGAGGCAGAACAACTTTCTAACACTGCCGTCATTCTCCGTGNGCGTCTCCGCGGGCGCCTGTCCGCGGGCGGTGCGGTTCAGGCGGCGGTTCAGGCGGCGACGCGGTCGAGGCCGCGGCGGATCATCCTGATGGTGCGGCGGGCGTAGGCGGAGGCGACCCGTTCCGGCAGCCCGCCGCTGGTCATCAGCAGCACGCCGAGGCGGCTGTTGATCAGCGTCATGACGGTGGCGGCGAGCAGTTCGTAGTAGTCGATGTGCTCGACCGGCCGGCCGGACAGCTCCTGGTAGCGGGCGATGATCGCGGCCCGGTCGGGCACGCCCTCCAGCCGGGTCAGGCGCTGCGCCTCGCAGAGGAAGTCCTCGAACATCAGCCACCAGCCGAGGTCGATGCCGGGCGGGCCGACGGTGGCCGTCTCCCAGTCGAACATCGCCTGCACGGACTCCTCGGCGCCGAAGCTGATGTTGCCGACCCGGGCGTCGCCCCACACGATGCCGGCGGAGGAGTCGTCGGGGCNCTCGCGCAGCAGGTGGTCCACGGCGGCGGCGACGGTCTCGGGCTCCCAGCGCAGGCTCGGCTGCGCCCAGGTGTGCCAGTCGCGCAGCCCCGCCAGGTAGCGGTCGAGCGCGGTGCCGGTGCCCTCGGGCGTCAGGAAGTCGAAGCCGTCGTGCACGTCGATGCGGTGCAGTGCGACCAGGGCGGCCAGCGCGTTGTCGTGCATCACCGACCGCTGCGCCGGGCTGAGTTCGACCGTCCAGCCCTCGGCGTGCCAGCTCGGGACGTCGCCGGGCACCCGGCCGTCGACCCGGCCCATCAGGTAGAACGGCGAGCCCAGCACGGTGGGATCGGGCTCGATGTACCAGATGGTCGGCACCGGCACGCCCGGGTGCGGGGCGAGCGCCTGCATGATCCGGGCCTGGCGGACCGCGTCGGGGGTCACGAAGAGCTGGTGGCCGGTGGGCTCGATGCGCAGCACGAGGTCCTCGGCGCGGCGCGGGCCGTCCGGCGGGGTCCAGGCCAGGTGCAGGTAGAGGGTCTCGTTGGAGTAGCCGGCCTTCGGCGAGGTCAGGGGCGAGATCTCCACGTCGGTGGCGCNGTGCCGATCCCGCAGCCACCCGGCCAGGACCTCCCGGGTCTCCTCGAGATCGCGTCGTGCCGTGGTGGCCATCCTGACTCCTTCCGCCCGCGTGTCCCGGTTGTCGACCGCCCGGACCGGCTGATCGCCCAAATACTAGACACGGATGTCAGAATAGGGGCATGACGACGAACAGGGACCGCGATCTGACCGGTGCTGCCCGGGTGGCGGACCGCCTCGGCGCCTACGTCCTGCCCGGCCGGGTCGCCGATCCGCGGCCCGCGATCGGTCAGGCGCAGACCGCCGAGCACCTCGGGCTCGGCACCGTGTGGCTCAGCGAGCGGTGGGGGACCAAGGACTTCGGCGTGCTCGCGGGCGCCATCGGCCAGGCCACCAGCCGGGTGCGCATCGCCTCGGGCATCACCCACTTCCTCGTGCGTCACCCCGTCGTGCTGGCCTCCACCGCGATGACGGCGNAGGCGCTCAGCAGCGGGCGCCTGACGCTGGGCTTCGGCCGTTCGGTCGGCCCGATGTGGAAGGCCGTCGGCCTGCCGGCGATGACCAACCAGGTGCTCGTCGACTCCGCCGACATGCTGCGCCGGCTGTGCCGGGGGGAGAAGGTCTCCTACGACGGCCCCGCCGGGCGCTTCCCGGTCATGCGCCTGGGCGACCTGCCCGACGTCGCGCCGCCGGAGCTGGTGTTCGCCGCGATCGGCCCGAAGAGCCTCGCGCTCGCCGGGGCGCACTTCGACGGCGCGCTGCTGCACCCCTTCCTCACCCCGGAGGCCGTCGCCCGCTCGGTGGCGATCGTGCGCAAGTCCGCGGCCGAGGCGGGGCGTGACCCGTCGACGGTGAAGGNCTACGCCACCGTCGTGGTCGCCCCCGACCTCACGCCCGAGGAGGAGACGGCGGTGGTCGGCGCGCGGGCGGTGACCTACTTCCAGATCCCGGGCTTCGGCGAGCGCCTCGCCGGGGTGAACGAGTGGGGCGTCGAGCCGCTGGCGGCGCTGCGCTCCCACCCGCTGATGGCCGGCCTGCGCGGGTCCGCCGACAACGTCTTCACCCGCCACCAGCTGCTCGACGTCGCCGCCNCCCTGCCCCCGTCGTGGCTGACCGACGCCGCCGCGGTGGGCTCCGCGGGCACGTGCGCCGCCCGCCTCGACGACTACCTCGACGCCGGCGCCGACGAGCTGGTCCTGCACGGCTCCACCCCGGAACTGCTCGGCCCGGTGCTGCAGCACTTCGCCGCGCGAACCCCGGCGAACACAGCCGGTGCGTAGTCCGCGCGGGTACTGTTTGCACATCGGTGACATGAACGCCAGAATTAAGTGATCATACGGTCGGGCGGGAGCCCGGGCGTCGTCCTCCTCGGGCCGGTCCGGTCGTGGCCCGGCCGCCCGACCTGATCATCAGTGGGAAAGAGACCTCCTTGTACACCCACGAGAATCTCTTCATCGGCGGCTGGGTGCCGCCGGCCTCGTCCAGGGTGATCGACGTGTTCTCCCCGGCGACCGAGGAGCCGATCGGGCGCGTGCCGAGCGCCTCGATCGCCGACGTCGACGCGGCGGTGGCCGCCGCCCGCGCCGCCTTCGACACCGGCCCCTGGCCGGCGCTCGACCCGGCCGAGCGCGCGCAGATCGTCGGCCGGCTCGGCAAGGCGATCCGGGCGCGGGCGGAGGAGTTCGCCGATCTGATCTCCGCGGAGGTCGGCTCGCCACGGGCGTGGTCGACCCTCGGCCAGGTCGGGATCGCCACCGCCGTGTTCGCCACCTACAGCGGCATCGGACGCAGCCACGAGTGGGAGACGACCCGCAAGGGCGGCTTCGGCGGCCCGGTGCGGGTGCGCCAGGTGCCCGTCGGCGTGGTCGGCGCGATCGTGCCGTGGAACGCGCCGCTGTTCGTCGCCGCCCTCAAGCTCGCCCCGGCACTGCTGGCCGGCTGCACCGTCGTGNTCAAGCCGGCCCCCCAGACCCCCCTGCACACCTACCTGCTCGCCGAGGCGGCCGAGGCGGCGGGCCTGCCCCCGGGCGTGCTGTCCATCGTCCCCGGCGAGGCCGCGGCCAGCGAGCACCTGGTCCGCCACCCCGGCGTCGACAAGATCAGCTTTACCGGGTCGACGGCCATCGGCCGCCACATCGGCGAGCTGTGCGCGCGCGACCTGCGCCGCTGCACGCTGGAGCTCGGTGGCAAGTCGGCGGCGATCCTGCTGCCCGACGTCGACCTCGGCACGAGCACCGTCGAGGCGATCGTCGGCGGGGCGATGTCCAACGGCGGGCAGATCTGCGTCTCCCAGACCCGCGTGCTCGCCCCCCGCGAGCGCTATGACGAGGTCGTCGACGCGCTCGGCGCCCGCATCGGCGCGCTCACCGTCGGCGACCCGCGCGACCCGGCCACCGAGGTCGGCCCGCTGATCTCCAGCCAGGCCCGCGAGCGGGTCGAGGGCTACCTGAGTTCCGCCGAGGCCGACGGCGCCCGCCTGGTCACCGGCGGCGGTCGGCCCAAGGGCCTCGACCGCGGCTGGTACGTGGAGCCGACCCTGTTCGCCGACGTCGACAACGGCATGCGGGTCGCCCGCGAGGAGATCTTCGGCCCGGTCATGGTCGTGATCGGCTACGACGGCGTCGACGACGCGGTGCGCATCGCCAACGACTCCGACTACGGCCTCGCGGGCGCGGTGTGGACGACCGACATCGCCGCCGGCGAGGCGGTCGCCGGGCGCATCCGCGCCGGCGGCGTCGGGGTGAACTCCAGCGCCGGAATGGATCTGGGCAGCCCGTTCGGCGGGTTCAAGCAGTCCGGCATCGGCCGCGAGGGCGGTCCGGAGGGGCTGGCGGCCTACACCGAGTACCAGTCGATCATCCTGCCGGCGGGCTGACCCCCAGGCGGGCCGACCGGCCGCCGCCCCCAGCACCGAACCACCGACCAGTACCGGATCGCCGACCAGGAGCGGACCGCCGGTAGCGACGAGAGGACCACACGACAGTGCAGACCAAGGCCGCGGTGCTCTGGGAGCCGAACGCCCCGTGGGCGGTCGAGACGATCGAGCTCGACCCGCCCAAGCACGACGAGGTGCTGGTCGAGCTCCACGCCTCGGGCATCTGCCACTCCGACGAGCACCTCGTCACCCGCGACATGCCCTTCCGCATCCCCTGCATCGGCGGGCACGAGGGCGCCGGGGNCGTGCGCGAGGTCGGTGCGCACGTGTCCTGGCTCAAGCCCGGCGACCACGTCGTGTTCGGGTTCATGCCGTCGTGCGGGCGCTGCCCGTCCTGCTCGACCGGCCACCAGAGCCTGTGCGACCTCGGCGCCAAGCTCTACAGCGGGCGGCACATCTCCGACGACGGCTACCGCCACCACGCCAAGGGCGAGGACATCTCCACCGCCTGCCTGATCGGCTNGTTCGCCCACCACACGGTGGTCAACGAGGCCAGCGTCATCAAGATCGACAACCATTACCCGCTGGACCGGGCCTGCCTGCTGGGCTGCGGGTTCGTCACCGGCTGGGGCTCGGCGGTCTACGCCGCCCAGGTCCGCCCCGGCGACGCCGTGGTCGTCGCCGGGGTCGGCGGCATCGGCGGCGCGGCCATCCAGGGCGCCAAGCTCGCCGGCGCCAAGGTGATCGTCGCGATCGAGCCGGTCGAGACGAAGAAGGACAAGGTCCTCGAGCTCGGCGCCACCCACGTCGCGACCTCCTGGCAGGAGGCCCCCGCCGTCGTCGCCGAGGCGACCTGGGACCGCGGCGCCGACGTGTTCATCTGCGCGATGGGCGTCGGCGACGGCAAGCTGGTCAAGAAGGCCCTGCGGATGACGGCCAAGCGGGGCACCCTCGTCGTCACCAACATCCACCCGGCGACGGAGACGTCCATCGACGTGAACCTGATGGACCTCACCCTCACCGAGAAGCGCATCATCGGCACGCTCTACGGCTCGGGCAACCCGCGCGCCGACATCCCCAAGCTGCTGGAGCTCTCCAGNGTCGGCCAGGTCGATCTCGACATCATGGTGTCGCGGACCTACCCCCTCGACGACATCAACGACGCGTTCGACGACCTGCGCGCGGGCACGAACCTGCGCGGCGTGCTGCGCTACCCGGCCGCCGACGCCGCCGCCTGATCCGTCCCGCTCGCCTGCCCGGCTCGCCCCCCCGGGTCCCGCCCTCCCCACGTCTCGCCGCACCCAGCTCGCCGCACCCAGCGCGCCGCACCCAGCTCGTCGCACCCAGCTCGTCGCACCCAGCTCGCCGCCACCGTCCGAACGACCACCGGAGCGCGCCGCACCCGTCCCGCGGTGCCGCCGCACAGCACGAGGAGAACCGGCCCATGAGCCTGATCGCTGACGTCGACCTGGACGATCTCGACTGGTGGACCCGGCCCGCGGCCGAACGCGACGCCTACTTCGCGAGCGTGCGCGCGTCCGGGGAACGCCCCTACTTCCCCGAACTCGACCTTGCCGGCAACACCCGGGGCCGCGGCTTCTACGCGGTGACCCGCTACGCCGACGTGATGGAGGTCAGCCGCCGGCCCGAGGACTTCTGCTCCGGCGAGGGCACCAACATCTTCGACCAGCCGCTGGACCTGCGGGAGTTCTTCGGCTCCATCATCGCGATGGACAACCCGCAGCACGCCCGTCAGCGCCGGATCATCTCCCGTGGGTTCACCGCGAAGAACCTGGAGGCGCTGCGCGCCAACGTCGGCGAGGTGACCCGGGAGGTCCTCGCGACGGTGGCGGAGAAGGGCGAGTGCGACTTCGTCACCGAGGTCGCCGCGCTGATCCCGCTGCGCATCGTCAACGACATGATGGGCATCCCGCGCAGCCAGGAGCAGTTCATCTTCGAGTCGACCAACAAGCTGCTCGGCGCCAGCGACCCGGAGTACGTCCCCGACCAGAGCCCGCGCGGGGTCGCGAAGAACCTGTCCCGGGTCGGCGACGACTTCGCCGAACTGCTGCGCGAGCTCGCCGCCGACCGGCAGCGCAACCCCGGNGACGACCTCATCAGCCTCCTCGTCGCCGCGGAGGGCGAGAACCTCACGGCGCAGGAGCTCGCCTCCTTCTTCATCCTGCTGGTCGGCGCCGGCAACGAGACCACCCGCAACGCCATCGCGCACGGCCTGCTCGCGCTGACCCAGAACCCCGACCAGCGGGCCCTGTGGGCTTCCGACGTCGACGGCCTCACGCCGACGGCCGTCGACGAGGTCGTCCGCTGGGCGTCGCCGGTGCTGCACATGCGCCGCACCGTCACCGCCGACGGGGTGCGCCTCGGCGACCAGGAGTTCCGCGAGGGCGACAAGCTCGTGCTGTGGTACCGCTCGGCGAACCAGGACGAGTCGGTGTTCCCCGACGGCACCCGCTTCGACGTGCGCCGCGACCTCACCCCGCCGCACCTCGGCTTCGGCGCTCCCGGCCCGCACTTCTGCCTGGGCGCACACCTCGCCCGCCTCGAGCTGTCGGTGGTGTTCAAGGCGCTGTTCGAGTACCTTCCCGACATTCACGCCGTGGAGGAGCCGCAGTTCCTGCGGACGAACTTCCTCCACGGCATCAAGCACCTCAAGGCCGCCTACACCCCGACCACGGTCCGCGCCTGACCGCCCTCGAGGCGCATGCAATGCCCCCCACACCCCTGGAGGCCGTGTGAGCCATTCCCGCGAAGAAGTGGAAGCAGCATTCAAGAACTACTACTTACTCGGGCCGGTCGCCGAGGACTGGAAGCGCTGGGCGNACGAGTGCTTCACCGAGGACGCCTGGTACAAGGACCACTACTGGGGNACCTTCCACGGCCAGGACGAGATCGAGGAGTACCTCGACGTCACCATGTCCTGGTCGCCGGGCACCTACACGCCGATGATCTGGTACACGATCGACGGTGACACGGTGGTCTGGAAGGGCATCAACTGGGCCGACAACTACAAGGTGCCCGGCGGCCCCAAGGTCGGCGCCGAGTCGATCCAGATTCTGGAGTACGCGGGCAACGGCCAGTTCAAGTCCGAAGAGGACTACTGGATCGCGTACGAGATGAAGCGTTTNGGCAAGTGGTACGCCGAGTTCGGCCAGCCGTACACCCCCGGCGACATCACGCTGACCCGCGACGACTGGGGCACCTGGGTCGACTGGGCCCGCCCCGAGCCCGGCCACGTGCCGCGCCCGTCGTGGGTGGACCGCCCGGGCCTGAAGCCGACGTTCAACGTCAAGGAGATCGGCTTCGGCGTGCGTAACCCGACGATCGACGACCCGATCGAGTAGCCCGCCCCCGGCCGGGGCACCGCAGTCCGGTGCCCCGGCCGTCGCGCGTTGCAGGCTAATCCGCGGGGAGCACGCTCAGTCCGGCCGACCACAGCGGCAGCGGCGGCGGCGGGCAGGGGTGCTCGACGATCCCGCGCTCGGCGAGGTACTTGCGCCAGGCGGTCTTGTCCAGGAACGGGTGCCCGACGCCCATGATGACGCCGTACATCTCGCAGCCCTCCGGGCCGGCCTCCCAGGGGCCGAAGGTGTCGCCGTACTCCAGCATGATGTGCGAGCCGGGGCCGCAGACATGGGTGCCGTCCGAGACCTGCCCGCGGGTGACGAAGATCGAGTGATCCCCGTGGTGCCCGTGCCGAGGCGTGATCGCGCCGGGATCCCACTTGTTGTAGAAGCAGACGTAGCGCGGCGAGAGCTGGATCCACGCCTCCTGGATCCGCGCGATCCGCCCGTCCGGATACTCCAACCGGGTCACATCGAACCAGTGCGCGTCATCCAGCGATGTGACAATCGGTCCANCGTGCATCGCCCGGCCCCGCTTTCCGCGGCAACAATGTCGAATGTGTCCGCATATTAGCGCGTGGTATTGTTCGCGACCAGCGATCCAGTTATCCGTCCTCCTGTCCGTGCCGTGGCCGGGCGCAACGTGTCACGTCCGTTGCTCCGGCGGAAGGGGCGCATAGCGGTGACATGCTGGTGGCCGAATCTCGCTGACAGATCGCTACCGGCTGGAGTCAGTGTCAGGTCTGACCGCCTCTCGGGGGTGTGATCGACGATGATCACCTGGCGACGGCTCGAGGAGTCCGACTTCGCCCTGCTGCGGGGGTGGCTGGAGCAGCCCTCCGTCGCCAGGTGGTGGAACCACGAGACCACGGCAGAAGCAATCAGGCGCGACTTCGGTCCCGCGGCCCGCGGCGAGGAACCGTCGGAGGATTTCCTCGCCCTGCTCGACGACCGGCCCGTCGGTCTGGTGCAACGGTGCCGCCTCGCCGACTACCCGGAGTACCGCGACGAACTGGTGCCCATCGTGGACATCCAGGCCGGTGCCATGAGCATCGACTTCCTGATCGGCGAGCCCGACCAGCAAGGGCGCGGCCTGGGCAGCCGCCTGATCGCCTCGATGATCGGGCGCATCTGGACCGACCACCCTGATGCGACCTGCATCGTGGTGCCGGTAGTGGCGGCCAATCGGGCGTCGTGGCGAGCACTGGAGAAGGCAGGCCTCCGACGCGTCGGGCAGGGCCCACTCGCGCNGGACAACCCCGCTGACGACCCACTNCACTACGTGTATCGCGTGGATCGGCCCGACGCCGGCTAACCGCGCTTCCCGCTTGTACCCACNGGATCCCCGTGGCGACTGCGAACTCATCCCCCGGACCGCCTTCACCCGTAGGGCTGGCTGCGATCCGAAGGAGGGGCCGCTCGCTGGCTGGTCAGGCGGTGGCGAGCAGGTCGGCTGGGGGCTGGCTGTAGGGGTTGCGGCGGGGTCGTCGGTGAGGGTCGATGCGGTGGGGTGGGATGTAGGCGGGTCGGCCGTCGTCGAGGAAGGTGATCTGCCAGCCGTCGTGGTGGATCTGGCGGTGGTGGTGGCCGCAGAGCAGGGTGAGGTTGGACAGGGCGGTGGTGCCGCCGTCCTTCCAGTGGATCACGTGGTGGGCTTCGCACCAGGAGGGTGGCCGGTCGCAGCCTGGGAAGGTGCATCCTTGATCGCGGGCGGTGAGGGCGCGGCGCAGGTGAGCGGGAACGGTGCGGGTAGATCGTCCGATGTCGAGGGGGACGCCGGCGGGGTCGAGCAGGATCCGGCTGGTTTCGGCGTCGCAGGTCAGTCGGGCGAGNACGCTGCTGGGGAGGGGGAGACCCCAACTGGTGGTGGCGGGGGTGGCACCGGTGGCGAGCAGGGTGTTCCAGGGGATGGTGACGGTGAGGTGGGGTCGCACTCCGCCGGATTCGGGTAGTGCGGCGGCGCCGAGGGCGCGGGTGACGAGGTCGATGAGGGCGTCGGCGCGACGGCGGGCGGGGCTGCGCCGGTCAGGGGTGCCGTCGGTGGCGGGGCGGGGTGCGGCGAGGCTGTCGAGGGCGGTGCGGAGCAGGGCGGCGGCTTCGGCGTCGAGTTCGCCGCCGATCAGGGTGGTGCCGGCGGGGGNGTCGGTGAGGGTGAGGCGGCGGATGTCCGCCGGATCCGGACTTGGCTTCTCCCCACCCGGTTCCCCTGTACCACCGTCGCTGACTGGTCCGCCACCGTCTGGTCCGCCACCGTCTGGACCGCCGCTGCCGGGACGGTTGTGTTCGCCGGTGCGGCTGTCGGCGTGGGGGTCGTCGCCGCCGGGGGAGGAGTCGACGGTGGTCAGGGCCTCGCGTTGCCGGGCGGCGATTTTGATCAGTTGGTAGGGGTCGACGGTGCGGGCGAAGCCGAGCAGGGCCTGCTCGGCTTCGATCCGCTGTTCGGGTGTCACTTCAGCGGGCAGGGCGCGCATTGCGTCGCAGACGACGATGGCGTGTTCGATGGTGATGTCTCCTGCGGCCAGGGTAGTTCCGGTGGCCTGGCAGGTGGCGGCGGTGTCGCGGGCGAGGGTCACCTGCCGGCGGGCTTCCCGGGGGGACAGCGCCAACCGGTCGCGGAGCCAGGCGGCGGTGTCGACCGCGCCCTGATGGAGGGCGAAGCCGCGGTCGTGGGCCTCGACGAGCAGCCGGCCCCGGGCGGCGGCGACCCGGCCGACCAGCCGGCACACCCCCTCGATCAGCCCGTCGAGTTCGTCGTCGGCCAGCCGCCAGGTCGCCCCGGCGAGCAGGCCGTCGACCTGCCCGGAGATGACCGCCAGCCGGGCGGGTAACCCCGGGCTGTCGCCGATGTCGTCGTCGATTTCCATGAATCAACGGTAGGACAACAATCGCCGGATGTCGAACACGTGTTCGTTCGCTGTTGGCGGAGCCGACACGGGAACCATCGCGGTGGAGCTCCCCGGAACAGGCGGACGTGCTCGGGACACGGCCGTCCGTCGTGNGGCCCTGGGAGTCGCCGGCGTCCAGGCCGCGGCCGGGCGACGGTCAGTCGCCGGACCGGGTGGCGCGAACCTGGAGGCGGACGTAGTCGACGACGGGTTCGGGCAGGCGGGCGGCGACCGCGTCGACGAAGTCCGCGCGTTCGCCGTGGGGGAGACGGTCGAGATGCGCGCCCAGCACCACCGTCCCCAGACAGGTCCGGAACTGCTCGACCTGTTCGAACCGGGCGGGATCCGGCGTCAGCGTCACCTCGACGTCGGTGAACCCCGCGTCGAGCAGGCGACGAGTCGTGTCGTCGACGCCGGCGAAGTTCCACACCCGCGGCGCGCTCGGCAGCACCTCGTCGAGGGCGTGGACGATGCTGGCGACATTGCCCTGGCCGCCGCATTCGAAGGCGAGCTGGGCCTCCGGCCGCATGACCGCGGCCAGATTCCTGAAGACCGTGTCGTGATCGGGCAGCCAGTGGAAGGCGGCGACGCTGACGACGGCGTCGACCGGGGTGTGGACGGGCAGCGGTTCCAGCAGATCGGCCTGGATCACCTCGACGCGATCGAGGCGGTCGGCGAGCCGGGCGCGTAGCTGCGCGAGCATGGCGGCGGAGCCGTCCAGGGCGATCACGCGCCCGTCGGGCAGCAGGTCGAGCAGGGCGCTGGTGTCCCGCCCGGTGCCGCAACCGGCATCGAGGACCGTCTCGGCGCCGGTCAGGGTGAGCCGACCGAGCGTCTTTCTACCCCAGTACAGATGGGGGAGAGGTAACGAGTCGTAGGTGCGCGCGTCCCACTCGCGAGGCATGACCCCAACAGTAGCCAGGACGACACGACTGGCGGGGCCGTCGCGGTGTCGGTTGCGGCGGCCCCCGCAGCCCCGCCGCGCCGCCGTCCGGCGCCGATGGATGCACCGGGCGGCGGCGCGGTCGGGGTCAGGACGCCGGGGTGCCGCGCTCGCGGGTGATCGTGGACAGGGTGGCGGGCTTGCCGGAGGGGCCGGCCGTCGTCACCCGGTACAGCGAGACCGTGCGGCCGCGGTGGACGAGCTCGGCGGTCGCGGTCACCTCGGTGCGCAGGTCCGCCGGGCGCAGGTAGTTCACCCGGATCGCCGTCGTGCGTTCCGGGACGGCCGGGTCGGCGAGCGCCTCGGTGGCGAGCTCGGCGGTGCAGAACAGCACGCCGCCGTGCACCGTGCCGCCGCCGTTCTCGAACGCCGGGTTGGCGGGCAGGAGGAACCGGCCGACGGCGCCGTCGCGCCCGGGGCCGGCGATGGTCTCGTCCCCGGCGTCGGCCCGGGTCAGGGCCGCCAGCAGCGAATGGTGCGCGGCGGGCGGCAGCATCGCCGGCGCGCCGTCGAGGTAACCTGCCGCCGTGCCCGGGATGCTGACGAAGCGGCAGCGGCCGATGCCGACGACGACCAGCCGGCCGTCGCCGTCGCGGACCTCGCAGCGGGCCGTCCCGCCGGCGGGATCCCGCCCGAGCAGCTCGGCGCTGGCCGTCAGCAGGCCGCCGGACCACGGCGGCGGGGTGACGACGTCGACGGAGAGCTCGGCGGTGACCGAGTGGGAGTTCTCCGGCCGGGCGTCGTAGACCTCCATCCCGATCGCGGAGTCCACCAGGACGCCGAGCGAGCCGATCGTCGCGAGGCCGTCGGGGCCGTCGAGCCACGGGCCGAGCTGCATCGTGACGCGCACGCCGCGCTCGTCGCGGCTCACCTGGCTGAGCCGGAAGCGGCTCTCGGCGTACTCCCGGGCCGGCGGGGACGCGGCGGCCGGCGCGTTCGGCGCGGGCGCGGCGTAGGTGGAGGATTCGGCGCGGGCCGCCGGGACGAGG
This sequence comes from Frankia sp. AvcI1, assembly GCF_001420875.1. NCBI lineage: Bacteria > Bacillati > Actinomycetota > Actinomycetes > Frankiales > Frankiaceae > Frankia > Frankia sp. AvcI1. The sequence continues at coordinate 246,128 of NZ_LJFZ01000007.1, forward strand.
CCACCTGTCGAGGCGTCGGCGGTCGGTGAGGTTCCGGTCTCGGTCATCGCCGCGTCACCGTAGCAGCTCGCGGGCGATGATCATCTTCTGGACCTCGGAGGCGCCCTCGCCGAGGCGCTTGACCCGCAGGTCGCGGAACCAGCGCTCCAGCGGCATCTCCTTGGACAGGCCGAGCGCGCCGAACATCTGCACGCACCGGTCCAGCACCCGGTAGGCGGCCTCGGTGCCGTACATCTTGCACACCGACGCGTCGACCCTCACGTCCTTGCCGAGGTCGGCGTTCCAGGCCGCCTGGTACATCAGCAGCCGGGCGGCACGCAGCTCCACCTCGCTGTCGGCGATCATCCACTGGATGCCCTGCTTGTCGGCCAGCCGCGAGCCGAAGACCTCGCGCTGCTTGACCCAGTCGATCGCCATCCCCAGCGCCTGCTGGGCGATGCCGATCGGGCCGGCGGCATAGGCGATGCGCCCGGAGACCAGGAACTGNGAGGCCAGGTTGAAGCCCTGGCCCTCCTCGCCGATCCGGTTGGCGACCGGGATCCGGACGTTGTCGAAGTGCAGCTCGTATGGCGCGTAGGAGGTCATCACGTCGATCGGGAACTTGGTCAGCCCCTCGACGTCGTTCGGCAGGATGAAGCAGCTGATCCCGTCGCGCCGACCCGGCTCGCCGGTGCGGGCGTAGAGCACGCCCCAGGCCGCCGACCCGGCGTGGGTCGTCCACATCTTGGTGCCGTTGATGACGTAGTGGTCGCCGTCGCGCTCGGCGCGGCAGCGGATCGCCCGCGCCGGGTCGGAGCCGCCCGACGGCTCGCTGATCGCGGTGAACGCCCGGCCCGCCCTACCCTCGATGATGGGGCGGGCGTACGTCTCGAACTGCTCCTTGGTCGCGGAGAACATCACCGTCGGCGGGTTGCCGCCGAACGCCCCGCAGGCCGGGAAGAACGCGCCCATCCGGCACTTCGCCGCCTCTTCGGCGACGACGACCTGGCCGAGCACGCTCAGCCCCGCGCCGCCGAACTCCGCCGGGGTCTGCAGCGCCCACAGGTCCGCCGCGCGGGCCTTGGCCTGCAGGGGCCCCAGCAACTCGGGCGGCAGGCCGGCCGCGTCGTGGGGGAGTGTGTCCTCCAGCGGGCGGACCTCGGTCTCCATGAAGCGGCGCACCGTGTCGGCGAGCATCCGGAACTCGTCCGGGAGCTCCCAGGCACCGGTGGGGAACGTGTCGGAGCCGCTGGACGGCGTTGCCGTTACGGACACGGCGCCTCCTTCGTTGTCTGGTCGAGATCGAGATTGTGGTCGGGGGCGCGGCGGGAGATCAGGTCCACCCGGCGAGGACCTCGGCCACGGTGACCGCGGTGCGCGGCGGGACCCGCGGCGCGGCGGGGACGCTGCGCGAGAACCGCGGCGCGGGGGCGGGTTGCGTCACGCCGGCGACGTCGATCAGGACCTCTCGGGCGGCCATGTGCGGGTGCGCGGTGGCCTCGTCGAAGTCCAGCACCGGGGTGACGCAGGCGTCGAGGGGGTCGAACACGGCCGCCCACTCGTCGCGGGTGCGCCCGGCGAAGGCCTTGGTGAACGCCTCGCGCAGCTCCGGCCAGCGGGCCCGGTCGTCCTGGCCGGGNAGCGTGGCCGGGTCGAGGCCGAGACCGGTGACGAACGTGGCGTAGAAGCGGGGCTCGAGCGCGCCGACGGCCATGTAGCGCCCGTCGGCGGTGGCGTAGACATCGTAGAACGGCGCGCCGGTGTCGAGGCGGTTGGAACCGCGCTCGTCGTTCCAGCGGCCCCGCCCGCGCAGCCCCCAGACCATGTGCGCGAGCAGACTCGCGCCGTCGACGATGGCCGCGTCGATGACCTGGCCGCGCCCCGAGCGCTCCCGCTCGACCAGCGCGGCGAGGATGCCCACCACCAGGTAGGTCGAGCCGCCGCCGAAGTCGCCGACCAGGTTCAGTGGCGGCAGCGGCGGCTCGCCGGCGCGGCCGACGGCGTTGAGCACGCCGGTGATCGACAGGTAGTTGATGTCGTGGCCGACCCGGTCCGCCAGCGGTCCCTGCTGGCCCCAGCCGGTCATCCGCCCGTAGACCAGCCGCGGGTTGCGCCGCGCGCAGTCGTCGGGGCCGAGGCCGAGGCGCTCGGTGACGCCGGGACGGAAGCCCTCGATCAGCACGTCGGCGCCGGCGATCAGGTCCAGCACGCCGTCGCGGGAGGCGGGATCGCCCAGGTCGGCCTCGACGAGGCGGCGCCCGCGCTGCACCGGCTCGGCCGGCACGCCCGGCGCCGGCACGGACCCCGGCCGGGCCACCCGGACCACGTCCGCGCCCAGGTCGGCGAGCATCATCGCCGCGTGCGGGCCGGGACCGATCCCGGCGAGCTCGACTACCCGGATGCCGGCGAGTGGGCCCGCGGCGCTCGTCCCTTCGGGCAACGCCCGTCCCTCCTCCTGGTTCCCGCCCGTGCGCCGGGCGCCGGAAGGGATCGTCGCGCCGGCCTTCGCCGGGCGGGGTCTGGGTTCAGGTGGGCTCAGTCGAGCTCATCTGACACCATGTTTATAGCATCGGTGCCCCGTTGCAGGCATTTTATGATCTTCAATGGGCCATGGTTCTGGCATCTTCGTCGGCCGCCGAGGCGTAGCCGGTTGCGGGGCGCTTCGCGGGTCGGCGGCGGATGCGTGGGAGAGCGCCTCCATGGCTCTTCCACAGGGTTCGACCGTCCGATTTATCCCTGAGGAAGAGACAGGTAGCGCCGCTCCCAGGCACCTCGCCGCGCGGGGGCGGGGGTGNCAGACCGGGCTGGCTAGGCGCTGAGGGTGAAGCCGGTGTAGCCCTCCGCGGCGACGGCGGCGCAGCGCTTGTGGTAGCGGCCGACCCCGCCGACGTAGGGCATGAAAACCCGCGGCCGGCCCGGGATGTTGGCCCCCAGGTACCAGGAGTTCGCCTGCGGGTAGAGCGTGCGCGCGGCGGCCTCGTTGACGTGCGCGACCCAGTCCTCCTCGGCGGCGGGGTCCGCCTCGATGGTGGCCAGGCCGCGGGCGTCGAGGTAGGCCAGGCAGTCGCCGATCCAGTCGACGTGCTGCTCCAGGGAGACGAAGGCGTTGGAGATCACCGAGGGGCTCCCGGGGCCCGCCACGACGAACAGGTTCGGGAACCCGCTTATCCCCAGGCCCAGGTAGGTGCGCGGTCCGTGCGCCCAGTGGTCGGCGAGCCGGCGCCCGCCGCGGCCGCGGATGTCCATCGCCAGCAGTGCCCCGGTCATCGCGTGGAAGCCGGTGGCGTAGACGAGGGTGTCCAGCTCGTGTACCCGCCCGCCGGTCCGCACCCCGGTCTCGGTGATCTCGGTGATCGGGTCGCGGCGGACGTCGACGAGGGTGACGTTGTCGCGGTTGAACGTGTCGTAGTAGTCGGTGTCGACGCAGATCCGCTTGGTGCCGATCGGGTGGTCGGTCGGCGTCAGCGTCGCGGCGACCTGGGGGTCGTGCACGATCTGACGGATCTTGTCGCGGACGTAGTCGGCGGCGAGGTCGTTGGCCGCCGGATCGAAGATGAGGTCGTCGAAGGCGGCCATGTACTCGAAGCCGCCCAGCCCCCAACGCGCGGAGAACTCCCGGTCGCGCTCCTCGGCCGAGGCGGTGAGGGCGTGGACGCGGTTCTGGCGCAGCAGCATCCCGCCGAACGAACGCCGGGCCCGCTCGCGGTACTCGCTGTAGTGCGCCTTGCGCTCGCGGGCCAGCTCCGGGTCCAGCGGCACGTTGAACCCCTGGACGCTGAAGTTCGCGCTGCGCTGGAACACGGTCAGATGGCCCGCGACCCGGGCGATGAGCGGGATGCACTGGATGCCCGAGGCGCCGGTGCCGACCACTCCCACCCGCTGGCCGGCCAGGTCGACCTCCTCGTCCGGCCAGGTCGCGGTGTGCAGGACGCGCCCGGCGAAGCGGTCGGCCCCCGGGATGTCGGGGATGTTGGGCACGGACAGGCACCCGGTCGCCATCACGCAGAACCGGGCGCGGACCCGCTGACCGCGGTCGGTGGTGACCCGCCAGCGTCCGTCGGCCTCGTCGAACGTCACCGACGCGATCCGGGTGGCGAACTCGATGTCGCGGCGCAGGTCGAAGCGGTCGGCCACGTGGCGGGCGTAGGCGAGCATCTCCGGCTGCTCGGGGAAGCGCCGGCTCCACTGCCAGTCCTGCTGGAGCTCCTCGGAGAAGGAGTAGGAGTACTCCAGGCTCTCGATGTCGCAGCGGGCGCCCGGGTAGCGGTTCCAGTACCACGTGCCGCCGACGTCGTCGGCCGCGTCGTACGCCCGCACCCGCAGCCCCTGCCCGCGCAGGCGGTGCACCGCGTACATGCCGGCGAAGCCCGCGCCGACGATCAGAACGTCGAGATCCTCGTCATGCACCAGCACCACAGTCCTCCACCCTGACCAGATCCGGACGCTAGCCCGAATCTGACGGTCACGTCAACGAGTGTGGCCGGGTGGACGGGCGGATGGCAAACCTGCGCAGGTGCCCTGCGGCCGTGGCAGGCTAGGGGGCATCTGACGTGCTGTTCACGCCAGTTGTCGCGCAGCCTCCCGCGCTCCGGCTCGGCCCGCGGCACCGCGTCCCCGTTCCCGCCGCCGTCCCGATCGGAGATCCCCATGGACAACGCTGAGCTGCGAACCCGCGTCGGCGCCGCCCACCTGCTGGCGTCCTACACGTACTTCGCCGACTCCGGCCGGCTCGGGCCGCTGGTCGACCTCTTCCTGCCCGACGCGGTGTTCCGAATCGACGACGACACCAACGTCGGCCGGGACGCGATCGAAGCCTACTTCCGCAGCGCGGGGGAGAGCTTCCGCTCCGTCGACATCCTCCCGGGCCGCCATCACCTCAGCTCGGTCTACATCGACCCCCGCCCCGAGGGCGGCGCCGCCACGTACGCCTGCTTCCAGTTCGTCGGCGTCCGCGGGGCGGACCACTGGGGCACCTACCGCGACGAGGTCGTCGAGGTCGACGGCACGTGGCGGTTCGCCCGCCGCCGCGTGACCGTCGAGGGCTTCGCCGCGGACTCGCCGCTGGTGCCCGCCGGCCGCCAGGCCTCGGGTGCCTGACCGCGACGCCGGCGCCGGCACCCGACGCGCCGACACCCGACGCGCCGACACGGGCGGTTCGAGCCGATCGGTCGACCCGCCGGCCGGTGTCATCGGAGGATCGTGCGTGTGATCCGTCCAGTGGCACGCGTCGGCCGGTCGAGGGCGTGTCCGTGCGGTCGCCCGGTGGGGATCTGGCCGGGTGGCCGCCGTCCGTCAGAAGGAGTCGCCGTATGGCCGATGATGCCGTGAACGCCCCCCTGACCGTTGCCGTGATCGGTTCCGGTCCGGCGGGCTTCTACACCGCGGGAGCGTTGCTGGAGCAGTCCGGCGTCCCGGTCCGGGTGGACCTCTACGAGCGGCTGGCCACGCCGTGGGGCCTGGTGCGGGCCGGGGTGGCGCCGGACCATCCGAAGATCAAGGCGGTGTCGTCGGTGTACGCGGCGACCGCGGCCGACGAGCGCTTCCGCTTCTTCGGCAACGTCGAGGTGGGCCGGCACGTCTCCCGCGAGGAGCTGGTCGAGCGCTACGACGCGGTGGTGTACACGGTGGGCGCGCAGGGCGAGCGGCGCCTGGGCATCCCCGGCGAGGACCTGCCGGGCAGCGTGCCCGCGGTGGACGTCGTCGGCTGGTACAACGGCCATCCCGACTTCGCCGACCGGGCACCCGACCTGTCCGGCCGGCGCGCGGTGGTGATCGGTGCGGGCAACGTCGCGCTCGACGTGGCGCGGATCCTGTGCTCCCCGGTCGAGCGGCTGGCCGCGACCGACATCGCCGACCACGCCCTCGACGCCCTGCGCGCCAGCGCCATCGAGCAGGTCGTGGTGGTGGGCCGTCGCGGGCCGGCACAGGCGGCGTTCACCACCGCCGAGCTGCGCGAGCTGCCGGAGTTCACCGGGGCGGCGGTGGACGTCGACCCGGCGGAGGTCGCCGAGCAGCCCGGCGAGGAGAAACTGTCGCGGCTGATCCGACGCAACCTGGCCGTACTGCGCGACTACGCCGCAGCCCTGCCGTCGCAGGCGTCCGAGGTGTCGCAGGCGTCCCAGCCGGCCGGGGGGACCCGGCGGATGGCGCTGCGGTTCCTGCGGTCCCCGGTGGAGATCCGTGGGGAGGGCAGGGTCGCCGAGGTGGTGTTCGCCCGCAACCGGCTGGAGGTGGACGCCGAGGGCTGGGTCAGCGCCGTCGACACCGGCGAGCGGGAGGTGTTCCCGGNCGACCTGGTGGTCCGGGCGGTGGGCTACAAGGGCCTGCCGCTGGTGGGCCTGCCGTTCGACGATCGCCGCNGGATCATCCCCAACGACGCCGGGCGGGTCGCCGGGACGGAGCGCGAGTACGTCGCCGGCTGGATCAAGCGCGGCCCGACCGGGATCATCGGGACGAACCGCAAGTGCGCCGTGGAGACGGTCGCCACGCTGCTGGCCGACGTCGCCGACGGCCGGCTGGCCCGCCGCCCGCGGGCCGGCGGCGTCGATCCGGTCGGCGAGGACGCGTCCTGGCTGCGCGAGCACCAGCCCGACCTGGTGACGGAGGCCGGCTGGCGGCTCATCGACGCGGCGGAGCGGGCGTCCGGCGAGCCGGCGGGCCGCCCGCGGGTGAAGCTGACCACGCTCGACGCGCTCGTCGACACCGCACTCAGCCGCACCCGCACCCTGACCGGCTGACCGGCTGACGGCGGACTGGCTGACCTGGCTGCCGGTCCGGTCCCGCCGTGCGACGGCGGGACCGGACCGGCAGCGGAGCGGGGTGGGGTGGAGCGGGGGCGATCAGCGGCGGATCGCGCCCGGGATCAGTTCTCCACGCAGACGGGCTTGTCCCCCTTGGGGGTCGTCAGCTTGCCGCCCACGACCTTGGCGTACCAGTTGCAGGCGCCGACCTTGCTGGGCTGGCCCTTCGCGAACGTCAGCGGCGGCGACCACTCGCCGAGGGACTGGCCGTTCAGCGCGTACAGGCCGTCGAGGATCTCGGCGCTGGTCGGCGTCGCGGAGACGTTCTTCGCCGCGGCGGCGAAGAACAGCCCCGCCTGCCAGCCGCGGCTGGCGAAGCCGTCCGGGTCGTTCTTCGTGTACTGCTTCAGGGCGGCCTTGAAATCGGCCAGGTAGGGCTTGTCGCCGAACCACAGCGGGGCCCCGGAGGTCAGCCATGCGCCCTCGCTGGCCGGCTGGATGAGGTTGGGCTGGAACACGCCGCCGGAGAACACGTAGGTCGGCTGGTAGCGCTGCGTCGAGCAGTCCTTGATGAGCCGCTCGGTGACCTGGGCGGGCACGTTCGTGATGACGGCCTTCACGCCCGCGCTGCGCAGCGACAGGCACTGCGAGGTGTAGTTCGGCGCCGAGGCCGAGGCGGTCTGCACACCCGCCGAGGCGATCCCGAGGCGGGCGGAGATGCCGGAGATCAGGCCGTTGGCCTCCGCGCACGCGGCCTGCTCGGCGCAGACGACGGTGCCGAACTTCGGCGAGCCGGCGAGCTTCACGCTGTACACCTCGCCGGTGAGGTACTCGACCGAGTTGGAGGTCGCGGCGAAGAACATCGGCGACTTGCCGTACTGGGCCGTCGTGGTGATCCCGCCGATGACGGGGATGTTGTGCTGCTCGACGTAGCTGCGCCAGGAGCCGTCGGTGGCGCCGGCGAAGTTGCCGACGAGGGCGAGGACCTTGTCCTGCTCGACGAGCTGGTGGACGGCGGCGATCGACTTGGTCGGGTCGCCCTGGTCGTCCCGGCTGATCACCTCGACCGGGTGGCCGGCGATGCCNCCGTGCGCGTTCACCCACTTCGACCAGGCGACGAGGGCGTCGAGCCCGCGCTGGTTCTGCGGGCCGAAGGCGCCGCTGTACAGGCCGACGTTACCGATCTTCAACGGTGTTCCGGTGGGTGCCGCCGTGGCGTTGGCGGGCGGGGCGTCGGCTTTCGCCCCACCATCGCTGCTGCCCCCACAGGCCGACACGGTGAGTAATAAAGCGGCGAAGGCTGCGATACAGCCGGACAGGGTCCGTCGTCGCCTCGGTGCCATCGGTGTATCCCCTTGTCAGGTGTGCTCGACCGGCGGCGCCGACGCGCGGTCGGAGTGCGACCGGTCGATCGCCGTGATGAATTGTCAATGCGGGCGGGATGGCGGTTGCCAGCTCGCGTGGAGACCCTGAATCCCCGCCGATCCGCCCGCGGGAGCCGCATCTTCCCGCCTGGGCGTTCTGACGTCAATGTCACACCCGGGTGGGGTTGTGGGCACGCTACCGCCGGGGGCGCCGCCGGCCGGACGGGGCCCGCCGGGCGGCCTCCGGCGGGACGCGAGGGCCCGGCTAACCAGAGGGACAGGTGCCGTCACCTGGCAGATCGACCACCCGGCCGGCATCGGCGTGCAGTCCGGACCCGACCAGGCGGCGGGTTGGGCCGCTCGGCCGTGCGGCGACGTCGAAAAGGCGGCCCGGGGCCGGGAATGACTGCGTATAATCTCGCCGTTCTGGCGGCGGAGTATCGTATTTCGCGGCGCGCTATTCGCGCTGGCGGGTATCGTGGGCCGCTTCCCGGACCTGGTGTCGCGGCTCGGCGCGGCTCGGTCTGGGGTGGCCTCGGCGCGAAGACGGTGGTGAATCGACGTCACGGAACGGAATGCGGCGCGGGTTCGGGGATATGCCCGTTTTCGGCCCCGCGTGCTCCCGGCTACCGCCATCTTGTAATTACTGAGAGTAGTTTTCGGGGTGGCGGCGCGGGCGGCGCGGGCAGGCCGGCGCCGCACCTTTCCCGATCCTTCTGATTGCTGTAGACACAGTGTCAGACGCTGCAGAGTCAGATGCTGCGGTGGTGCGGCGTCGCGCGGGCTGTGCCGTGAGAGGTCCGGACGGTTGGGAGGCNAGGTCGATGAGCTCTGCTGACGCGTCGCTGCGGCAGTGGTGGGAGCTGGTGGAAGCGCGGGCCGCGGCAACGCCGGACCTGCCGATGCTGGTGGACAACCACGACCGCCGGATCAGCTTCGGCGAGTTCCGCGAGCTGGCCCTGCGGGTCGCCGCCGGCCTGGCCGCGACGGGGGTCGGCGCCGGCACCCAGGTGAGCTGGCAGCTGCCGACCACCATCGAAAGCGCGGTGCTGATGAGCGCGCTGTCCCGCCTGGGCGCGGTGCAGAACCCGATCATCCCCCTGCTGCGCGAGGCCGAGGTCGACTTCATCGTCGAGCAGCTCGGCACGACCCTGCTGATCGTCCCGGCGGTGTTCCGTGGCTACGACTACCGGCCGATGGCCGAGACCATCGCGGCCCGGCGCGGCCTGCGCACGATGGTCTGCGATCCCTGGCTGCCGCCAGACCCGGCGACGGCGCGGCTGACCGGNCCGCCGGTCGACACGGACTGGTTCGGCGACTTCCCGCTGCCGCTCGGGGACCCCGCCACCCTGCCCCCGCCGCCCCCGCCGCCCACCGGCGACGCCGACGCCGACGTGCGTTGGGTGTTCTACTCCTCGGGTACCACGGGCTTCCCCAAGGGAGCGCGCCACACCGACGCCTCCGTCATCGCGGGGTCGAACTCGATGGTGTCCCAGCTCGGGTTCGACGAGACCGACGTCGCCTCGATCGCCTTCCCGATCGCCCACATCGGCGGGTCGAGCGTGCTGTCGCTGGGCCTGCGGACGGCCTGCAAGGTCGTGCTCGTCGACATCTTCGACCCCCGCACGGCCCCGCTGGCCCTGGCGCGGCACGGCTCGACGATGCTCGGCAGCGCCGCGCCGCACTTCCACGCCTACTTCAACGCCCAGGCCGCCTACAACGCCCAGCGCGCCGACGGCGACGGCCCGGAGCCGCTGTTCGCCCGGCTGCGGTTCTTCATGGCCGGCGGGGCGCCGAGCGAGCCCGGAATGCACGACCGCGCCATCGCGGAACTCGGCGGCGACGGCCTGATGAACGGCTGGGGCCTGACCGAGTTCCCGATGGCCGGCTACCCGTCGCCCGGCGATCCGCCCGAGCGGCTGCGCACCGCCGCGGGCCGCCCGGGCCCCGGTGTGCGCATCAGCGTCCGCGACCCCGACGGCACGGAGGTCCCGCGGGGCGAGGAGGGCGAGCTGTGCATCGCCGGCCCGCAGCTGTTCGCCGGCTACGTCGANGCCTCCCTCGACGCCGAGGCCTTCACCCCCGACGGCTACTTCCACACCNGTGACCTGGGCATCCACCACCCCGAGGGCTGGCTGTACATCACCGGGCGGCTCAAGGACGTCATCGTCCGCAACGCCGAGAACATCTCCGCGCTGGAGGTGGAGAACGTCCTGCTGACCCATCCCGGCATCGCCGAGGTCGCCGTCGTCGGGCTGCCCGATCTGCGCACCGGCGAGCGGTGCGCCGCGTTCGTGGTGCAGGCCGAGGGCGCGGGCCCGCTCACCCTGCCCGACCTGGCCGCCTTCTGCCGCGAGAAGGGCCTGGCCGTCTACAAGACGCCCGAACGGCTGGAGCTGCTCGACGCCATCCCCCGCAACGCGATGGGCAAGGCGCTCAAGAAGCAGCTACGCGAGTCCGTCACCGCCACCGCCTGACCTCGACGGCTCGACAGCTGAGTCCCGCCCGCGGATTCCGCGCCCAAGTCAGCCCCCGGACTCGCGTGTGGCTGTTCCGCGGAACACCATGATCGTTTCCTGCTGTCGAGGTCAGGGCGGGGCGCGGTTCTGGCACCGGATGGGTTCCGTCCCGCCGCGGGCTCCACGCCCGTGCCGTGCCGGTGTTGCTGCCGGGCCGGGGCGGGACTCTGCTCCGGACATGATCGGCGGGGTCCGGCCTGCGGTCCGGCGGTGCGGGCGGTTCCGCGGAACACCATGATCATATTCTGGGTTCGGGGTCGGCTGGGGTTTCGGCTGCGCCGCCGGGTGTGGGCTTCCGGCGTCGCACCCCGCCATGGTTGATCTTGGGTTGGGTTTTTGTCGGTGGTGGGTGGGACGATCGTCGTGTCCGTTGATCGATGACACCTCTGGCC
>NZ_LJFZ01000008.1:0-11198 GCF_001420875.1 Frankia sp. AvcI1
CGGACCGGTCATCGCCCTGCCTGCGAAGCCCCCACCCGCGGCGCCCTCGTCGTGTCCACACGCCGCGGGTGGGGAGCCTCAACCCACCCATCGAAAAGGAGACCCGGCCATGAACCACGAGAACACGGCCACGACCGCCCCGGCCCCGCCTCAGGCCGCCGTGGCACTCGTCGACCTACCGAGCCCGCACACTGCCGGCGAGCGTGCCGCGGTGATCCTCGACGCGATCGAGGCCCACCCGGNGTTCGACCGGCTGCGCTCGAGCACCCTGCAGTACCCGACGTGCTGGGCGACGTTCACCGGCTACCCGCTGATCGCCGAGTGGGACCTCGACGCCGACGGGNCGCACCTGTTCGTCGAGGCGCTGCGCACGATGGCGATGAAGGCCGCCGTGTTCGAGCTCACCCAAGACGAGCGGGCCGCCGAGCTCGACGTGTCCGCGCCGGTCGACGAGATGGTCCACGCGCTGACCGCCCAGTTCACGATCCTGTCCCGGGTCCAGGTCGATCTTTCGCTGACGTTCATCCACTCGACGGACAACGAGCGGTTCGTCTACGACGAGAACGGTTACACCGACGAGGTGTACCGGGCCGCCGGCTGGGGCGAGCTGCCGCGCCGCTACTGGATCGGCAAGGCTGAAGCCCACCGCCGCCTGGACATCCTCTTCGAGCACTACGAGTCGATCGGCGTGCAGAGCGGCGGCCGGTCGCACTTCATCACCTTCGGCCGCTAGACCTCCGCCAGCGCGGCCCGCAGGGCATTCACCACCAGCTCGGCCGGGAACCGCTGCGCCGCGGACCGCTCGGCGTCGACGAGCACCTCGGCCACGGCGTCGACGTCGGCATGGCGGACCAGCGCGGTCATCCACCCGGCGAGTGCATCCGGATCGTCGGGCATCGGCCCCGGGTGCGGTGCCGGTTCGGCCTCCGCGGGCCAGCGTTGCCCTGCGGAGGCGTACCGGCCGACCGGGAAGCCGATCTTGTGTGGATGGATGCAGACCGGCACCCCACTGTCCAGATCACGCCGGTAGCCGGCCGTTGTGTCGTACCGGCTGGCGGGCCCCGGCCCGTCGACGATGTCGAACCTGCCCGGATCGTGGACCTGGCCCGGGCAGACCGCGCACAGCGCGTCCTCGTCCCAAGGATGATCCATGTCGGATGTCACCCGTCCATCATCACCATCCGCCGGCCCGACCCGACGGTCCGTTCTCACCGCGCCCCGCCCGCGGATCGTCACCGCGGCGCTTGATATCGCCCGCTACTGGTGCGCCGGGCAGATCATCGACGGTGCGCCGGCGCTCGGTCACGCCGTGCGGGTGGCGCTCACCCTGGGCCGTCACCTGCCCGACGCNCCGCCCGAACTGCTTGCCGCGGTGCTGCTGCACGACGTGCCCGACTACGCCCGAGCCGACGTTGTGGACGCCGAAGTCGGCGGCTGGTGCGGCACCAACACCCTGATCACACTGTGGGCAATCCACGACGAGCACACCGCCATGGACCTCTACCGCACCAGCCCAGCCAGCGCCGTCCGCCGGCTGTCCCGGCTCCCCGACGGGGTCGCTGCCGCCCTCGCCGCCGACAAGACCGTCAGCCTTCGATACGTCCTCACCGGCGCCCGCAACGCGCCCGACCTCGCCGCCTTCTGGGCGACCCGCCACGCCTTCCTCACGCTGGTGCCCTACCTGCGCGCATTCCAAGCCGCGACCGCGCACCGCCTACCCGAAAGCCTCGTCCGGGACCTGGACCAGCTCGTCACCGATGCAGAACAGATCACCGCGGCCGTCTGACCGCCTGCCCGCCTGGGAGGCCGCCCACCCCGACGGCGGCAGGCAGGCTCCCACAACGCAGGGAGAGATCATGTTATGGNAGGCCGCCGGGCCGGCCACCTCGGAGGCTCCGACTGTCCGGGTCGCCCGCTCGGGCGCCGAAGTCGTCATCCGCTACCGCACCACCTCCGGCCAAGTCGACGTTCGGTTGCCGCTGGTGGTCTGGATGGGCCTGACGAAAGCGGTCCGCTCGGGCCGGCTCGACCGGCTCGGCATGGGGTGGTCGTCGTGGACGCCGTCGGGTGGGCGCACCCCGCTGGACGGCGACCAAGTGGTGCTCGGCTTCGGCTACCCGCACCGGCGGGAGGCACGCCTACCCGCGCCGGTGTGGCGGGCGCTCGCCGCCGCGGTCCGCGCCGGCACCCTCGACCTCCTCCCCGCCGCCGACCAGCGTGACCTCGGGGACGCCGGGAATCCGGACGTTGACCGGTGAGCGCGAGACGCCGCCCCATCGACATCGTCGACCCCACCGAGTTACACCGGACGTTGCTGTGGGCGCACAGCCGCGCCGGCCAAACGGAGCGCGGGTTCACCGCGCAGCGGGTCGCCGACCGGATCCGCGTGTCCGCCGTGGACATGGGCGCCGTCCTCGACGTCCTCGCCGCCGTCGGCCTGCTCCACCGCCACCGGACACCGAACGGGCTCTCCCTGTACTACCGTCACCGCCTGGCCGATCTCGGCACCGCCATCGAGTGCCGGCCGGGGTGGCGGCGATCAGCCGGCGGGAACTGTGGGCCGCCATCAGCGCCGCCTGGCAGCGCACCGGACATGCCTCCACGGACGACATCGCCGCCGGGCTGGACACCCCCGCCGGTCCGGTCGACCGGACCTGGCTTCTCCTGCGGCTGGCCACCTGGACAGCCGCGGAGTTGCTGGTCCTGACCAGCGGCCCGGCGTGGGCGCTCACCGATCGCGGCCTCGACCAGCATGAGCAGATCCGCCGGACGCGGCTGACCGACCCGCAGGTGTGGGCGGCGATCGCTGCTGAACAACCCCACCGCACGCCCCGCGGCGGCCTGGACCTCGGCGCCGTCACCAGCCGTCTCGGGACACCGACGCCGTGGCTGGACCTCTGGGCGGACGAGGCCGTCCACGCCGGGCTCCTGACCCGCACCAACGGCGGACTGCTGCCCGGCGCGGACGGATGGCGGCACGTCGACGACTTCATCAAGCGCCCGCCCGGACGAGCAGGAGGCGCAGTTGCATGAGCAGGTCGAGCCGGACGAGGTCGCGCCTCTGTCCCTGGGTCCGCAGGCGTTCCCTAGCGATGACCGGGTGGACGCGGCTACGGCGACCTGGTTGCGGCCGAGCAGAGCACCGACCGGCGCCCCGGTCGTCGAGTTCGCGATCATCGCCGGGGGGTGGCGCTCCGTCACTCCGACGCCCGCGAAACGGTGGTATGTGCCGCATGGCCGGCGGTCCGCTTCCTTCTCGCCGACCTCCTCATGATCAACCCCGATCTGATCAACAGGTGGTCGACCGCCGGCTGAGCCGATCCCAACCCGAAGGACCGAAGGAGCGCCGTGCCTCCCGCCACGACCGTCTGACCGCGGCTGGCCCTGGCCATCCCCTGTTCCTCTCNCCATCCGGCCCGCACGGCGATCCCGTGCAGGTGAGTCCGAGCCCGGTGACACGGTGTCGACGTGGGGGTTTACCCGCGTACCTCAGGTGATCGCGAAGGGTGGCAAGCTCTCCCCCTGCACGATCTCAGGGGGATCCGATGAAAAAGATTATGGCGGCCGTTCCGCTCGCATGCCTGGTGGCGCTGGCCGGATGCGGGGGCGGCGACGCGGGGTCGGCGCCCGCCACCGGGNCGTCCGGTGTGGCCTCGACCGAGCAAGCCAGGGCGCTTACCGCGGAGCAGGTGGCGAACGTGCTGCGCAGCGCGGGTACACCGTTGACCGTGACGCTGGTCTACACGGCCGAGTCCGACCCGAACAAGCTGCTCGACCGGCCGGGNGGCTACACGTCGAAGATCGCATTCAGTGACAGTCGGATCCCACCAGCCGAGCTGGGCGAGGGCGTGGCGCCGGATGCGATCGAACGCGGCGGGTCGGTGGAGGTGTACCCGACCCCGGCGGGTGCCGCGGCGAGGGCGCAATTCATTCAGGCCGCTCTCCAGGGTGCGCAGGGCGTCCTGGGCAGCGAGTACGACTACACGGCAGGTCCGGTGCTCGTCCGGGTGACTGGGACGCTCACCCCGGCCCAGGCCGGGGTGTACCAGCGGGCGACGGCGGGCGCCACCAGGTGATCGACCGCAGGCCAACCCCGTGCGGCGGGGTTGGCGGGTTGGTCGCCGATCCTCACACCACGCAACCCCACCGACATCTCCGGGCAGGTGGTCGGGCCTAGGGATGGGTCGGTGCCGTGGTACCTCGGGGGCGCGGTCCCGGGCGGCATCGAGTGGCGCACCTAGGTGCCTAGAGCCCAGCTCAGAGGCTGTTTTCGACCCTAGGGCGGTCTAGACCTAGGGGGCTAGGACCTAGCGGCGACGGCGTCGCGCAGCGCGTCGCGGGTGACTCCGACGGCGTTGGTGGGCCGGCCCTTGATGCCCGTCGCCCAGCACCGCTCGTCAATGACGATGCCGGCGGCGCGCAGGTGCGCGCCGAGCTGCTGGGACGTCCACGGCCCCGATCCGTCGGGGGTGTCGGCGGTGTACCCCGGTCGGGCCAGGAGTCGGCCAGGCGGGACGCCAGGACGGCGAGGTGGGCCTTCTTGTCGCCGCCGACGGCCTGGAGGGCGTGACCGAGCAGGACCAGCGGTCCGGAGTCGTCGACGTCGCTGGTCTCGCCGATCGCCTGGCCGGTCAGCGTGCCCGCGGCGGCGCGTAGGGCACGGGCCCGGTCGGCGACCCGTTCGGCGGCGGGGGCGTCGGCGTAGGCGCCACGGGCCACGAGCGGGTCGTCGCGACGTCGCTGGTGAGCTTCGGTGCACGCCCGGAGCTCGTGGTCGGCGAGTCGAGGATCGGCCGGTCACGGCGCCGGCCGATCGCCTGTAGACAGGCCATGCTCCCTGCCCAGACTGGGCGCGTCTCATGGACCGCCGCCCCTGCATCCGCCTCGGCCAGAGCTGCCGCCACCGGATGCCTCCGAATCCTGACATGATCAGAGGGCGACCCGATTCAATGACTTCGGGTCGTCATGGACGCNCGGGTTCGTGGGGGGCGGGATGGTGGACCTGATGACGCGGCAGAACAGCGAGNGCATCC
Source organism: Frankia sp. AvcI1 (assembly GCF_001420875.1). NCBI lineage: Bacteria > Bacillati > Actinomycetota > Actinomycetes > Frankiales > Frankiaceae > Frankia > Frankia sp. AvcI1. The sequence continues at coordinate 5,034 of NZ_LJFZ01000008.1, forward strand.
TCGATCTACACCGAGCCATCGCGGTGTCGCACCGACGGGTCCAGGCGGTCCATGCCGTANCACTCTCGGTCTCGTTAGCCGTTGCAGCTCTCGGTGTCCTCGCGCAGCTCCGTCCGTCCACCGTGCCAGCGGTGAGTCTGGCCGGGGCCGTGTGGACGGCGATCTACGCCATCGCGTTGACTCCTGGGGCTGTGCGCTTCCAGCGCGCTAGCGCGACCCTGCAAGAAATGCTCGACACCGAGCTGTTCGGCGTGCCATGGAACCGCGTCGGGGTCGGCGACCGGATTCCCGAGGACCAGGTGAGCGACCTCAAGAGTCGTTACCGGAGCGACGACAGGCGGCTGCGCGACTACTATCTGATCGCGGCTGTCCCTGCCCCCTACGACGTCCTGTTCTGCCTGGAACAAAATCTCGCCTGGGGCTCAAAGGTCCGCCTGCGTTACGCACAGGCGCTTTTGTCGCTAGCCCTGCTGTGGGTCGCGGCCGGCCTGGTCGTCGGATTCGCCGTCGGACTGCGTCTCCCTGCGCTGGTCAGCGGCTGGTTCGTGCCGTCGCTCGGCCTGTTGCTACTGTGCCTGGACGTTTACCGTGCACAGCTCTTCAACACCCGCGAGCGCGACCGCGCACGAGAGATCGTTGCCGCTGCGGAGGCTGATTCAGCCAGGGCTCCTCTCTCTCCCGGGNCAGAGTGGGACATCCTGGCCCGCCAGGTGCAGGACCTGCTGTTCAATCTGCGCCGGCAGCAAGCCCGTACGCCAGTATGGTTCTTCCGCAGGTTCCACGACCGAGACAAGCGTGACTTCGAATACCGGCAGCGGCTTCTCGAGCGGCGATTTAGCCCGCCCGCCCAAGGCTGACCCGGCGTAGAGCCGGAACTCNGCCTGCCGTCACCACACGGAGAAGTCGCGGATTCTGCGCGCGTGGCAGATATGTGACACTCATGGGCACGTTACTGTCAGACCGCGCGGCATGCCGGCGCGAGCAAGCGAGGTGGCCCTCCCATGCCCGACCAAGATCCTCTCGCGAACACCCTCGGTGAGGGCCCGGCGACCGCCTTACGCCAAGAGTTCGCGCGGCGGAACCAGACTATTGCTATCGAGTCCGGCGCACCGGATCTAAACGGATATACCACCGCAAAGCTCGCGGTGGTCTCGATTGAGCACGACCAAGCCGACAGTCCTGCCCCGCAACGATGCATCGTTAAGGTGTGCCCGCCAACCAATAGTCGGGTGGAGAGCGCCCAACACGCCGCCGCCCTGAAGTACACCTACGAGAACAGCTTCGTCAAGAGCCATCTTGTGGAGATCGCATTCGCTCCAGTGCAATGCCCGGACGGCGAGACCGCTGTCGGTCAGCGGATCGCTGGAGGCAATCTCAGCCTAATGNGCACTCTGTCAAAGGTAAGGTCCGCCCAACTCCACACGGTGTGTCTCGCGGTCCAGGNCGGCCTGCTCAAGGACTGGACCGGAACCAAGTTTCAAACTCAAAAGCAGACGGTACCAGAGCTGTTGCGGTGCGAACTTCGACCAGACTTCACCGGCTGGATCGTTCCCTCCGACGAGGACTGGATNACCACCGACGACGACCCGGCCATGCCCAACCCCTGGGCTCTACTCCAGGACACAGAACTCGCCGCGAACGAGCCGAAAACCCGCCTGACGGGACACAGTCACGGCGACCTTCACTTCGAGAACGTACTGGTGCAGTGCAGATCCGACGGCGTTGCCTTTCCTGATAAATATTGGCTGATCGACCTATCCGGTTTCGAACCATACGCACCGCTGACCCGCGACCCGGCGACACTACTGATCTCGGTCCTGNCACACCAGATCGAGACGCTCGACTCGGTCGCGTCAGAAGCACTCCTCGACTACCTCGTCGCCCCGGAACAGAAGCCCCCCGCAGCGCCGTCGGACCTTGTGGCCGTCGTTGACGCGCTCATCGATCCCGGCGATGCACCCTTCGCTGCCGACTGGCGGGAGATGTGGGATGACCAACTGAGGGTGTCCCTGCTCGCCGAGGCGATGCGACACGCTACCTATAGCTCGGTCGGGACGGCAGGGCGTTGGTGGTGCCTACGGCTTGCCGGCCAACTGGCTCGGAAACTGGTACCCGGGCGCAAACCCTCCTATCCGCCGCGGCGTCTGACCATCGACCTGGTCGAGCCGAATCACGCGGCGCGCCTGATGGCGCCGCGAACCGGCCAGGAGCTGCGGATCATCAACCGGAGCGAGGAGAAGGCGGCTCTCCATGCGGCGATGACCAACACGAATCTGGGCGTGATCGTGGTGCACGGCGAACCCGGCGTCGGAAAGTCCGCTCTGGTGGAGGATGTAGTGGCAGAGCTACGGGCAGCTGGACTGAAGGTCGTCGAGCACGACGCCGCGGGGATCCGGCGGCCCGATGCCATGATGCTTGTCGAGGCCATCGAGGCCGGCGTGGCGGGTGACCGCCTGCGGGCTGGCGAGTCGCCGCACAGTCGGCTCGCGGTAGCTGTTGATGCGCTCGACACGTGGCTGGCCATCGTCATCGAACGGGCCGAGGTCCTGCTCGACCACCAGAGTCATACCCTCGTCGACGACGAGTTCGACGAAGCCCTTGAACTGCTCGCCGTCCATCCGGACCATCCGGTGAAGGTCGTACTTGTCACGCGTCAGCCACCGGGCTCGGCTCGAGCCAACACGTGGCCCCGCCTCGCGGAAGAGGTGCGGGTGCAGGGTTTGCGGCAGCCACACTTCAAGCGGTTCCTCGACCGACTTGACCCGGTTGGCAGCAGTCTGTCTGGTCTGAACGACGTCCAGATCGAGACCCTGCGCGATTGTCTAAAGGGCAACCCGTCGCATGCCAGCTTGGCTCACAGCATCGTCCACTGGATCGGCGGCGGGTATGAGGCTGCCACGCTGGTCGAGGCGGCGGCACGCCGCCAGCCCGAAGAAATACCGCAGTTCCTCGCCGATGCCCTGTGGGAGCAACTGTCCGACCCGGCCAGACTGGTCCTGGCAGCGCTGGCCGCGTTCGGCACCCCTGTCGAGGCCGATGCGGTGGCTGCCGTCGTCGAAGATCGGCTTGACACCAGCAACGCCGGAAAAGTCGCAGGTATGCTGCAGAAGCTGGCGAGACTTCGGGTAATCGAGGTCAGCGACGGCCGGTATGGACTGCCGCCCGGAAATACATACTGGGAGGAACGGAGATCTTCGCTTGACGCGTATGACTGGCAGAAGATGCTGCACGTCGCCGCACGACAGCTCGGATTCCGACTCAAGNCCAGCACCGATATTCATGGGGTCGACGACCTTCGCCCACACCTCGCCCTAATCGACGTACTGGTGCGAGCCAGACGCTACGAGGCCGCACACGAAATACTGCACCTGACCGACCAATTACTGCGGCGTTGGGACGGAGAGTTGGTGCTGCTGGATCTCCGCGAACGTATTAGAGATCGACTGGATGACCCGCATCTGAAAATGTCGAATCTTAACGCTCTCGGTGACCTATATGTGTCCCGCGGCTACTTCCCTGAAGCCACCAAGACATTCAAGGAAGCACTGGACATTGCAACCCGGCTTGACGACCCCGCGAACCGCTTGCGAATTCTGATCAATATGGNCGGGATGCACTGGGAGGCGGCTGAAACAGAAGCTGCCATCGATCTGTACAGCCTCGCGCTGACCGAGATCGATATGNGGCCCGGCACTGACGCCGAGGACCGCATGGACGCCAGTGAAGGACTCGCCAACTGCTACCGGCGTTGGGGCGACTATAAGGAGGCGATGGCGTGGGCCGCACAGGCACTAAGGCTGGCGCGGACAGTCGACTCGAGCCGCACGGTCACTATTGCGATCAAGATTGNTCGTTGGCACGCCGAGACCGGGAATCTCGATGTGGCAGATGAGCACATCGCCTTGGCTGAGGCGGTGGCTGACGAGCAGATTGACAGCTCGCTGGACACCGCGTGTGTCGATGCCCGGGCAGACCTGATGCTCGACCAGGGCCGCCCAGATAAAGCTCTCGCACTGGCCGGCGAAGTGGTCGCCGNTGCCCGCCGCCAGCGCAACCCGGTCATTTTGCTGCAGGCGTACACGATACGGTGCATGGCGTACCTGCAACTCGGCGAGATAGGCAAGGCGAACGAGGCAATCGAGAAGGCCAACTCATACCGGCGGCTGGGCCNATCGCTCATCGTGCCCGCGCTTCATGGGCTGGCGGCTGCGATGGGCGGGAACACCAACGAGACGGACCGACGCTTTGCCGGACTGCGGAGCGAGGCCNCCGGCGAACTGGGATGCNACCCGAGAGACATCGGCGCGCGGCAGTTCCTGAGCTATGCATTCTGCTGGACCGGACTGGCCGACAACTCGGCGTTGCACACAGCGGCCGAGCATATGAGAGCAGCCCGGGCCCAAGGTCGCCCACCCGCCCGGGGAATCGAAAAATTCTTGACCTATATGGTCCTGCAACTCGAGAACTGCGGAGTTCAGCGGGGCCGCCTTCGGCCCGTGCTCGACGCAATCACCGGAGCCAGCCGAGAGCCTGGGCCTGCATGATGGCCTGCATCCGACCCTTGACTCCCATCTGTTGATACAGCGCCTGTAGCACACGGTACATGGCCCGCTCGGAGTAGCCGGCATCGTCGGCCAACCTCGAGACCGTCTTGCCTGCGGCAAGACTACGCAGCCACTGCAATTGCTGCTCGGACAGGGCCGTGCGCCCATCGACGTCGGCGCTGCTGCTAGCGGCAAGCACAGCCGCAACCTCTNCCGGCAGCACGGCATGGCCGTCGAGCGTCGCATCGACGGTGCGGCGCAGGACCGGCGCGGTGACCTGGCGTGGCAGCACCGAGCGAGCGCCGACGCGCACCNCTCGCACCCCACGCGTCGTACCATCCCCCTCGACAAGCGCGATGACCATCGCTCGCGACCTGTCACTGCGCAATCGTTCCAGTAGTCGCCAGTCGCCCTCCAGGTCGAGAGTCAGAAGCACCAAGGCCGTCGAAACTCGACCCACCCACGCGAGCAGATCTGCGGGATCGTCCACCGCGTACCCGGNGGCCGACAGCACGGCTCCGACGCCCTGGCGGAACATCGGCAGCGGGTCGACCACTGCGATATGGACGGCCACGCTTACTAAACCCCCACTCATGGCAAAGAGGTTAAGTTTAGGGCGCGATAGCCGCAGGTTTTGACATGGCTCGGTCAGGTTCCCGCCAACGTCTCGGCCATGGACCTGGGCCGTATGTGGTCCTTAGCGTCAGATCGACGTCTAGGGGAGGTCAAGGTGGTGCGTGACGAGGACATTGGCAAACGCCTGTACCGGCCGGTCAAGATTCATGATCGCGACGGCGACCCGGTCGATGTCAGCCCAGCGAAAATCTGGAAAATCATCGAGATGATCGACATGTGTCCCGAAAGTTGGGGTCCTCGCCTTATCTACGAGGAGATTCGGAATGCTGGGCGTCACGACATATCCGAGCAACTCGTTCGTATCACTATGAGCGCAATGAGAACAAATGAGATGCCGATTCTAGATCGTCCGGAGTAGCCGAGGAATCTNCGAGTGGCCAAGCTGCCAGGTCACGGCGGAGGCGTGCGGTCGAGGACTTGGACGGCGGCTCGGACTACAGCCGGTCATAGGTCGCGGCTTGGGCACCGCCGAATGCTGGTTCTAGTTCGCCACAGCCGGAGACACCAGCGAGGAGGCCCGCGCCCATGAGCACTCCGGAAACCGGCCATCCGCCGTTGCGCCCTCAGNTCACCGTTGGGGGGCTTCTGACCGCGCGAGGTACACAGCCCATCTGGTCTCTCTACGACCTGGCGGCCGACACCTTCGACTCCGACGAGGAGCTCGATGAGTACCTCGCGTTCACCTACGCCGAGCGTCGTCGTGACCTCGTTTGAGGCGCCGCCGTGTAGCCCGTCGGTCCTGGACACCGACGTGGTCTCCCTGAGCCACAAGAGCAGGCTCAGTGGACCCATGGCCGGTAGCTGAGCGTGATCAGATTCCCTGCGAGCATTCCCCGCCCCGGTGTCGACGCGGGCGCGGTCGAACTGCCCGCCTGACACCTCTGGACTCCCGATCATCAAGGTCCGACCCGGCCGATCGATACCGTGATCACGGTCCGCAAAAAGTCCGCATGATGTTGTAAAACCACGCGATCCCACGTAACCC
>NZ_LJFZ01000008.1:11258-256608 GCF_001420875.1 Frankia sp. AvcI1
CCCGTGAACGCAGGAAATCCCTGCTAGGGCTGGGCTTCTCGCCTGTCCGCGCGGAACTGGTCGATGACGACGGTGAACTGGCCGTTGACGGTGACGTCGGTGATGCCGGCGAACAGGGCGCCGGTGNCGGGTAGGGCGACGACCGTCCGGACGCAGATGACGAACGNCGCGCCCGGTTCCAGGGTCTGGGCGCCGTCGCCGGGATTGCCCGCGCCGCAGTTCGCGCCCGCAGGAGCGAAGTGGACCTGCGGCTGGCCGGCGACGCCCTGGTCCTGCAGGGAGAGGGCGGCCGCGAGGCGGGCGCGGTCGGCGCCCTGGGTCTCGGTGTCGGCGGTGGCGAACGCGCGGCCGGCCTCGCGGGCCGCCTGGGTGACGCCGAACGCCGACTTCTGCACCGCGAACACGCACAGGAACAGGTACACGAACGGGACGAGCAGCACGACGGACAGCCCGACGAACTCGATCATCGCCGAGCCGTCGTCGGTTGCCCCCCGTCCGACGCGGTGCGCCGCGCCCCCGACGCCGCGCNCCTGNCCCTTCCCCCACACCACCCGCGCCCAGATCGCGTGGACGGTACGCAGCCGCCGGGGCGTCATGGCTGCTCCTTGACCGCGTGGCCGGTGACGGTGATCGTCACGCCGTCGCCGAGCGGGACGAGGACGAGCGGGACGGCGACCTTGCAGGTGACCTGGACGAGTGGGGTGCCGCCGGGACCCTCGACGTCGGTGCCGGTGCAGACGGTGTCGGCGCGGCCGGGAATCGTCCGGGCGATCAGCGCCTGCGCGTACGGGCCACCGTCCGCGGCCGGGACGCCGAGGTTGGCCGCGTGCCGGGCGCCCTCCGCCGCGTCCGCCGCGAGCGTGTTGCGGATGTGCAGGATCAGGCCGACCTGCAGGATCCCTAGGAACAGGAACAGCAGCAACGTCCCCACCAGGATGAACTCGACGACGGCGGACCCTTCGTCGCCCGGCGGGGCGTCTTCGCCGGGCACGGAGCTGCCGGCCGCCGTGCTGGCCTCGCCCGGCGCGGCCTCGCCGTCGGGCTCGACCGGGTCTGCACCGTCTCGCGCGGCCATGGCCGGCGTGGCCGGGAGGTCAGCCGCCGCCACCGCCGCCGACGCCCGACACCGAGTTGATCGCCGAGGTGAAGAGGTTCTGCAGCGCCGGCGTCGCCAGCGTGGCGATGGCCACGACGAGTGCCGCCGTCATCACCGTGATCATGACCCAGCCGGGAACGTCCCCCCGGTCNCGGCCGTCACGGCCGTCATCGCCGTCACGGCCGTCGCCGGTCGTGTCGGTGGCCGACCGCCAGGCCAGCCACCTCGCCTTCAGGGTCTGCCCGATACGTCGTCCCATGTCTCCTCCATCACCGTCTGGCCTGGGCCATGCGCCCGGCCAGGAGCCGCGCGCCCACGTCGTCCGTGNCGCGCACCCTGCGCATCCGCGTCGAGCACCGCGTTGTGCCATGTCGGTTGGGCCCGAGTCGGACCAAGGCCGTGTCCCTCCCCGGGGGCCGCCGCGATCACTGGGCGATCACGGTGAAGCTCACCAGGGCGGGGTAGAAGGCGAAGATCANGGTCGTCGGCAGGACAAGGAAGACGACCGGGATCATCATTGCGATCTCCNTGCGGCCGCCGGCCTCCAGCAGCTGGCGCTTGCCGGCCTCGCGGACGTCCATCGCCTGGGCGCGCAGGATGTCGGCCAGCGGCGTGCCGCGTTCGATCGCGACGGCCATGCCGTCGACGAACCGGGTCAGCGGCGCGAGCGCCGTGCGGGCGGCGATGCCCTCCAGGGCCTGCACGAGGGTGGCGCCGGCGCGGGCGTCGGCGAGGGCCAGGCGCAGCTCGCGGCCCAGCTCGCCGTGGGTGAGGCGGCTGACCCGCTCCAACGCGCCGATGGCGGACTCCCCCGCGGTGACCGCCAGCGCCAGCAGCTCGGCGACCGTGGGGAACTCCAGCAGCATCCGGTCCTCGCGCTCGCCGATCGCCCGGGTCAGCCAGTACTCGCGGCCGACCACCCCACCGGCCGCGCCGGCGACGACGAGGGCGACGCTGACCAGCGCCGGCGGGCCGACGCCGAGCAGCGCCCGCAGCGCCAGCAGGAACGCGCCGACCAGCGCGCCGCTGACCGCACAGATCACCTGCTGGACCCGGAACTCCTCGATGCTGGTCCGCCCGCCCGCCTGGGTCAGCCGGCGCTGCAACGCCGCCCGACCACCGAGGAAGCGGTCGAGGCGGCCGGCGACGTCGGAGAGCAACGGCCGCACGAGCGCCTCGACGGCGGCGAGGCCCGGGCGGGACGACGCCCGCGGCCGGTCGGCGAGCAGCCGGGACGGGCTGGGCGTGTCGCGCAGGTAGGGGTCGATCCGGTCGGCGAGCTGGATGCGCCGAGCCCGGGGCGAGCGGTAGACGACGATGACCAGACCGAGCCCGGCGAGCAGGCCGAGCAGCGCCCCCGCGGCGACCATCGTCATGGTTGCATCCCCCGATCGGGCCCCACCCCGAAGCCCCCAGGCCCGTCGAAGCCCCCAGGCCCGTCGAAACCTCCGAGGCCGTCGAATCCTCCGGGCCCGTCGAGGTCGGGAGCGGCGATCGTCGGGCGGGCGGCCGCGGGACCGTCCGGGCGTGATCCCGAGCCGCGCCCGGCGGGAGTGGCGGCGGCCGCGGCCTGAGCGGCGGCGGCGCCGCCACGCAGCACCCGGCCCTCCTCGGGCAGCCGGCCGATCCGTTTCATCAGCAGGTACGCGAGGGCCGACACACCGCCGCCGACGACCAGCACCAGCACGCCGGTCGGGCTGTCGTACGCCTGCACGTTCTGGCCGCGGGTGGCCAGCAGGAGAAGCACGATCCAGGGGGCGGCGAGCGCGAGGCGGGCGGCGTTGACCGTCCAGCCCTGGCGGGTCTCCAGCTCGGCCCGGGTCCGCGCGTCCTCGCGCAGGAAGGTCGACAGGGTGCGCAGGAGCCGGCCGAGATCGGTGCCGCCGACCTCCCGCGCCATCCGCAGCGACTCGATGATCCGGTCGGCGACCGGGTCGGCGAGTTCGTCGGCGAGCCGGTCCAGGCAGGTCGAGAACGATCCGGTGGCGCTGTAGTCCTCGCCGAAGCGGGTGAACGCCGGACGCAGCTGCACCGGCCCGCGCACCCCGACGGCGGCCAGGCCCTCGGGCAGCGACATCCCGGCGCGCACGGCGCTGGCAAGGTTGTCGACGACGTCCGGCCACAGCTCCCGCAGGTCGTGGATGCGGCCGTGGCGACGACGGACGACCAGCGCCCGCGGCAGCAGGCTCGCGAAGACCGCGAACGCGCCGGCAAGCGACAGGGTCCCGGTGAANGCCAGCACGACGAGACCGACGAGCAGCCCGAGCGCGACGCTGATCGCGACGAACTGACGGGGGCTCAGGCCGCGGATGCCGGCCTGGGCGAGCAGCTCCGCGGTGGTGTGCTCCCAGCGCATCGTCGTCGGNCCGCGGGACGCGCGGGGCCGGCCGCTGGTGATGATGAGGAACAGGCCGAGCCCGCACAGCAGGCCGAGGAAGATACCCATCAGCGCTCCACGGCGATCTCGGGCCAGCCCCCACCGGGCCGGCGCTGGGGATGGTCACGTTCCCCCTGCGCAAGCAGGGTGGGCAGGTCGTAGCCGGCTCGGGTGAAACGGTCGACGTGCGGGGGGAAGCCGTCGGCGCGGACCAGGCCCTCGGCGCGGGAGCGGTAGATCTGGGCGATCTCCACGATGTCGCCCTCGGCCCGGCCGGGCAGCGCGACGATCTCGGTGACGCGCCGGCGACCCGAGACGTCCTTCTCCAGGTGGACGACGAGATCGACGCTGGCGGNCACGGTCGGCACGACGAAGGCGTGGCTGACGTTCTCCCCGGCGAGCAGCGGCAGCGTGCACAGCTTGGTCACCGCCTCGCGGNCCGAGTTGGCGTGCAGACTGCACATGCCGGGCAGGCCGGAGTTCAGCGCGATGAGCAGATCCAGCGCCTCCTCCTGGCGGACCTCGCCGACCAGCAGGCGGTCCGGGCGCATCCGCAGCGCCTCCTTGACCAGCCGGCGCAGCCGGATCTCCCCGCTGCCCTCCAGGTTGGCCTGCCGGGTCTGCATCGCGACCCAGTCCGGGGCGCGCAGCTTCAGCTCGAAGACCTCCTCGCACGAGATCACCCGCTCGCGGGCGGGAATCGCCGAACCGAGGCAGTTGAGCAGCGTCGTCTTCCCGGCCTGGGTGCCACCGGCGACGATGATGTTGAGCCCGGAGACGACGGCGGCCTCCAGGAACGCCGCCGCCGCGGAGGTGATCGTGCCGAGCCCGACCAGCTCGTCCATGCTGCCCGCGCTCAGCACGAACTTGCGGATGTTGATCGACCAGTGCACCCGGGTCACGTCGGGAATCACCACGTGCAGACGGGAACCGTCGGGGAGCATGGCGTCGACGAAGGGGGTCGACAGGTCCACCCGCCGGCCGGACGATTTGAGCATCCGTTCGACCAGATCCTGCACCTGGTCGGCGGTGAGAATGGTCGTCGTCAGCTCACTGCGACCGGCCCGCGCGACGAATACCCGACCCGGCTCGTTGATCCAGACCTCTTCGACGGTGGGGTCGTCGAGATGGCGCTGCAGCGGCCCGAAGCCGGCGACCGCGTCGTAGACCAGACGGGCGGTGACATCCCGGTCGACGACAGGCGGAAGGTCGCTGACGAGAACGCGTTCCTCATAGTCGGCGAGCACCTCCTGAACGAGCTGGCGGACCAGGGCCGGATCGCGCACGGGATCCAGGGAACGCCGCCGAACGAGCTCCCGGACCTCGTCCTCCACGAACGAGGTGGCGTCCAACCAACCGCCACGTGCCACCGCCACGAAAACCGCCGTTCCTCCAGCTCCGCCTCTTCCCGCCCCGACAATTGCTACGAAGCGTAGGAAGAAGGTCACCGCTTATCAAGCCCCGACCATCGGGGCGGACGCAACAACGTTCGCACAACCCCCTACGGGGGTGTGGGCCGGGTAGGACACAGGCAGGTCACGGNCCGCACAGGGTCCCACCTTGACCACCCATTTAGTTACTCTCCGCATCAGCAGCGCGGCCACGGATCGGGGGACGACGATCGCTGCGCGCGTACATCCCGCGGGTCGGCAGTGCGCCGACCGCCCTGGAAACGCCCGCAGGATTTCGCCGCCGAATCGCCCCGGAGGCGGTAGCCTCGCGGCGGTCCCTAACCCGCTCATCCGTGAAGCCACAATCGCTTGCTGGGTCGACCGGTGGAGCCTCCCCCACCCCGCCGATCTCACCCGGTAAGCCACCAACGCCTGCCTCGGGGGTCCCTTCCGTGTCCGGTCAGCCATCGATCCGCGGGCTCAGCAACCGCTTGCGAGAAGCTCGTCTGCCCACCACGGCGACGCTGCCCAGGACCTGCCTGCGGCCCGCTACGCGCGGCTCGAAAGGGGCGACCCGATGAGTGGAAACCGAGATTTCCAGCCTTCGGACATGTTCGACAAGACCGCTTGGAAAATGTTCTGGCGAATTGTCGAGAACTGCCCGGTGGCCGTATTCGCCACCGACGCGGTCGGCCGCCATCTCTTTGTGAACCGGCCGTGGTCCGAACTGACCGGGCTTCCNCGTGACGAGGCGGTCGGCTGGGGATGGGACCGGGTCGTCCATCCCGACGACGTCGCCACCGTGGGCAACCACTGGCGGCGCCTGGTCACGCATGGCGACGGATTCGCCGTACAGGTCCGGCTGGTGCTACCTGGCGGCGCGGCCCGGCGGGCGATCATCCAGACGGTGGCGACGTCCGCCGGCGACGGGCGGCGCCGCTTCGTCGGTACGCTCACGCCTGCCCCGATCGGCGCACCCANCGCCGGGGACGCCGCCAGCCGCGACATCCCCGACCTGGACCTCCCGGCACACCCCGACAGCCACACGCATCCGCAAGGCCAGGCCGGGCGCCCGGGCGCCGACGACGCCGGACACGCCGCCGCGCCCCTCGAGTCCGAGGAGGCGGCACTTGATTTCACCGCCTTCGACGCGGACTTCCTCGACGAGCAGCTGCTGGGTCACGAGCTGTTCGGCCGGGAGGATGTCGGAGCGGAGGAGATCGGACCGGAGGGCATCCTGCCGGGCGGGCCCGACCGATACGGGCTGTTCGACGGGCTGGGCGGCTACGACCCGTTCGACGACGCCGCCCGTGCCTTCCGCGAGTCCGCCGACGACCCGTTGCGCTGGACCGACGCGCCGGCAGGCCCCGGCGATCCGGAAAGTCCGGATCACGTCGCCGGAGCAGACCGGTCCGCGGACCGCTCGGCCGATCCCACGTCGGCCCCCGACGGCCCGGTGCTCGGACATCCCGCGGGAACCGGGTACCCCCTGGCCGGGCCCCCGCCGCGGTGGCCCGAAGCGGACGACGCCGTGGCGAGGCGCTGGACGGTCCCGCTGCCCCGCCGGCCGGTCCCCGGGGAGCCCACGCCCGGCCGGTCGGCCCCCCGGGAGACCCCGGAGGAGCGATCCGCGAGCTACCCGCGCGGCGCGCTCCCCCCCGGCGCCGAGTGGCGCGCCGCGGTCGTCCTGCATCGCGACGAGGATGGCGACCTGCATCCGCGCCCCGCGCACGCCGACGGCGGCCACCCGGCCGAGGGGTGCGGCTGCCTGTTCGCCGAGATGCGCCGGATCGAGGAGGCCTGCCGCGACCGGGAGCGCTGGTTGACGACCCTGCTCGCCGAGCTCACGACCGCGGTCCTCATCGCCGATCGCGACGGCAGCGTCGTCGCCGTCAACCAGATGTACTGCGACCTGTTCGACCTGGCGGACTCGCCCGTCGACGTGGTCGGCACGGACTGCCGCCGGCATCTGCGGCCGCGGGCCGGGCTCGTCGACGACCCCTCCGGCTTCGCCGCCCGCCTGGACACCTTGCTGCGCCGGCGCCGGACGCTGCGACGCGAGCCGGTCATGTTCGCCGACGGCCGGGTCTTCGAACGCAGCCACATCGCGCTGGCCGCGGCGGACGGCTACCGCGGCCACCTGTGGCTCTACAGCGACGTCACCGACCGCCGGATCCTCGAGGCCGAGATCGAGGGACTCATCTCCGGGCTGTGAGCCGCGGACCGGGCGTTGCCGTGCCCTGGCGACGCCCGGCCGGCCACGGGCGTGACGCCGGCCGTCCAATCGGGCGACGCGGCGGGGTTACCTCGATGCCGCGATGCTCGGTGTGCCACCGGTCGACGCACCCAGGCCTCGNCACGATCTGGCCCTGTTCTGGCCGGAACCGGGCCGGAACCGGGCCGCCCTGGGGCGGACGTGGTCGTCTCTAGAAGACGCCGCCGTAGTGGCGCACCTGGAGATCCTGGGCCTGGCCCACCCAGTCGTCGGAGATGATCCGATCGCCGAAACCGTCGAGCTTGTGGGCCAGCCGGTCGACGTCGGTGTCGCCCATCTCGGCGAGCTGGCTGAAGGTCGTTATGCCCAGCGTCCGCAACCGCGATTCNATCACCGGGCCGATGCCGACGATCTCCTTGAGGTTGTCGCCGACGGCGCCGCCCGGATCGAGCAGTCCGTTCCAGCGCGGCGCGGCCTCCTGGACGACCCGACCGCCCGCGGCCTGCTCGCCCGTGGCGCCCGACCGCACCCCCGGCGCGGTGACAGACCCGCTGCCCGTCGGAGCCGGAACCCCGGCCACCGCCGCCGGTCGCTCCTTGGTGACACCGGAGGTCCGGGCCCTCATGCCCGCCACACCCAGCGCGCCTGCGCGAACCGGTTCGCTCCCGGCGGGCGCAGCCGTCCCGGACTCGACCGAAGCCGCCGCGGCGAGGGCGGCGCCGTCCGAGTGCGGTCGCACCGACTCGTCGAGCCGCGCGGACTCCTCGCCCACGGCCGGCTCGTCCTCGCGTCCCGGCCCCGCGACCCCCGGCGACACGACCGCGTCTACCGACTCGGCACCATCGACCGGCTCAGCGCGATCGACCGGCTCAGCGCGATCGACCGGCTCTGGCGTGCCGCCCGGCTCGGCAACGTCGACCGGCTCGTCGGCGTCTACCGGCTCGGCGACTTCCGCCGGCTCTGCGACTTCCGCCGGCTCTGCGGCGAAGAGAGGAACGGCGGCCCGGGTCGAGCGGACGGCGCGCGCCGAGGCCAGCGCCTTCGCCGTACCGACAAGCTCGGCGTACTCGACGGCGGCGGAGGCAGGCTCCGCCACCGGGTTGGCGGCGGAGGCGGCCTCGGTGCCGCGTTCCAGGGAGGCCTCGGTCCGTTCGATCCGGCCCAGCAGGCTGAGGCGCTCGGCCGCCCATTCGGCCTGGTGGCGGTCAAGCCGGGTGGTCATGGTCGCGACGAGACGCTGGGCGTCCTCCGCCTCGGTCCGCGCCATCGCCAGCCGGGAGGAGAACTTCGCGGCCCGGCCCTCCGCCTCGACAAGCTGCTGGCGCAGCAGCTCCGCCTCGCGCGCCAGCTCCGCGACGGTGAGCCCGGTGTCGGCCGCGGTGGTGTCGGGGCCGGTCGGGGACGGGGCGTCCACCGCCCGCGTGCCGCCGCCGGCGGCACTCGTCGCGGCCTCGACCCTGGCGCGCAGCGTGGATTCGATCTCCTCGACCCGGGCGCTCGCCGTCATGGCATGCCGCTCCGCGGCCCCGATCCGCTGCTCCGATTCTGCCGCCCGCTGTTCGGCCACGGCGAGCCGGGCCGTGAGGTCGGCCTTCTCCAGGGCGGCGTCGTCCCGCTGGCGGCNCAGCAGGGCGACGAGCTCGGCGACGGGTTCCCCGACGCGCACGGCGTTGATCGGCAACGGGATCGGCCCGGTGGTGGCGAGTTCCGCTCCCACCGTGTCGGGCACGAAGGCACGGGAGTCCGCGTCCTGCCCGAGCCGGTCGCCGACGGTCGCCGGCGCTCCCGCACGCTCGCTGGACCCGGCAGACTCCGGGACGCGCCCGGAGTCGCCCCCGACCGCGATCTCGCCGCCGGGCTCCCTGGGGTAAGGCTCCCCGGGGCTCGGCAGGAGCGCGAGCGCCGTCCCAGCACGATCGGCCGACCGCGGGTCGGTCTCCCGGGCGTCGGTCTCCCGAGCCTCGATCCCCCAGGCCTCGGTCCGCCCGGCGTCGGTCCCATCGGCCTCGACGGCGTCGGCCTCGACGGCGTCGACGACGGCGTCGGCGGCGGGCGTCGGCTCGGCGCCGTCGACCGTCGGATCCGGCTGGGCATCGCGGGTCTGGCGCACCTGCCGGCGCAGCGGGGCGATCAGGAACACCCACGCCAGCGCGGCGCCGATGACCATCGCCACCAGCACGTACGCCAGGATCTGCCCGGCGAGGTACAGCATCGGCTGCCAGCCTCCTTACGCGGTGGATTACCGAGATCCACGCCCGCCCGGGCCGNCATCCCGGCACGACAGGTGGTGGGAGAAAAACGGACGATCGATGCCAACCGGGCGGCAACCCGGCCGGCGCCTCCCGGCCTGCCTACGCATTATTCGCAACACACGACAGCGGCTGTACCCCGGGGAGGCACAACCGTTGGCCATCTGGACCGGTTTGCGTGGAGAAAAGCGGGCCATCGACGCCGGTCGACGAGGCAGACCACCGCGACGGAACCGGATGGCCACCGCAAACGCCGTCCGACGCCAACATTTCACGCCGGGTGAGCACCGGTCCAGGCATCGCACCCCAACGAACCATCAATGGGTGTGGTCTGCCTCGCACCGAACGCCGGGCAGCGCGCCGAACCGTCGTCCAGGCGCCCGGCCGGCCCGCCGACGACGAGGGCGGCCGGGCTCACAGCAGGTCGGGCAGCTCCTGCGGAGCGAACCAGAGCAGTTCGAAGCCCTCGACGCTGTCGACGGTGAAGGCCGCGTCCTCGCCGCCGAGGTCGGCCTCGACGATGTGGTCCGCCGCCTCGGCCACCGCGTCGAGGACCTCGTCGTCGTCGCCGTCGTCGACGTGGATCGCTCCCACGGCCGACCAGGGCACCGGGAAGTCGACCTCGACGGCGCCTCGTTCAAGGTCGTCCCGGACCCGGACGTCGCCGTCGGCCAGGTCCGCGACGAAGACCAGGCGCCGCCGTGGGGCCGCCGGGTCGGCGTCGAGCAGGCGCAGGCTGGCGCGTGCCGCGTCGTGCAGCACCGCGTACTCCAGCTCCTCCTCGGATTCCGACTGGGCGTACCACTCTCGCAGCGCCGGCGTGACCGCAAAGCCCGTCCCGGCCGGCACCTGCCCGGACTCCCACACCGATCGCGCGGCGTTGAGCGTGGACGGCAGGTAGATGCGCACCCTGCCAGTCTCGCAACCGGCCGCGCCGGACGACCAACGAGGGTCCCACCCGACGGGCACCACGGGCACGGCCTCGACCGCGCCCTCCGAGCGCGGCGGGCGGAAACGGGCCGATGCCATGCGTGGATCCGCCCGGTCAGCCGGCCAGGTCCAGGCCGAGCCGGCCCTTCGGCGGACCGGCGCCCTCGCCGGTGCCGGCGCCCCCCTCGACGCCGGCACCGCCGCGGGTGCCGGTCCTGGCCCTGGACGTGGCAGTGGTGGCCGCGGCGGCGACCGCACGGTCGGCGGAGGTCGCGCGGGCACCGGTGGCGACAGCGGCGTCAGCGGCGCGGGCCGGCCGGGGTCGGGGGCGCGAGCGGGCACTCGCGCGCAGGGCCGCGCGCGTGGTTCGCAGGCTGGTCTCGAACACCTCCGCGCGGCGGGTCAGGTCCATCAGGTTGCCGCCCATCACCGCGAGGTCCTCCGGTCCGGGAGACAGCACCGTCACCCGGGTGCCCGCGGCCTCGACCAGCTCGACCTCCCGCAGCAACCGGCGGGTCGCGGCACGCCGGACCTGCCGTTCGACCATGGCCACCGCGCCACGGGGGCGGTCGCTGGCCAACGAGCAGGCCGGCGCGAGCACGAGCACCTCCTCGAGCCCGGCGTCGGCGAGCAGGTCGACCGACGTGGGCGAGCGGGTCCCGCCGTCGACGAAGCNCTGGCCGCCCGACTCGATCGGGGCGTACCAGCCGGGGATCGCGCAGGACGCCATGACCGCCTCGGGCAACGTCACCCGGGGTGCGTCGGGCGAGCCGAACAGCACCCGGTGACCGGTGTCGAAGTTCATCGCGACGACCCGCAGGATCGGCGGGGCGGGCCATTCGGCGAGGTCAAGTCCCTGGCGGTCCATCGCGGCGGAGACCAGGTCGCCCACCGCGGAGATCTTCCCGCGGCCCTGCGGCAGGATCGCCGCGAGGGTGACCATCGGTGAGGCGTGCCGGGGGTGCAGCGCGCTGGCCGTGAGCAGCCGGGGCGAGCCCATCCGCATCCGGGGCCGCGGAGGCAGGGAGGCGCCGAGGTCTCGGTAGTCGAGGACGGGGTCGCCCACCTCGTAGAGACCGCGTTCGGAGTTGGCCATCACGTCGATGCCGACGCCGAGGCTGAGCAGGGCCGCGACGACGGAGCCGGCCGAGGTGCCGACCACCAGGTCGCTACTGCCCAGGTCGCGGCCCGTCTCGGTCTCGACGGCCCGCATGGCGCCGATCATCCAGGCGGAGCCGAGGACTCCGCCCGCCCCGAGGACCAAACCCCTGCGCGGGGCCCGCCTTCTGGTCATTTGTCCACCTCCCGGCGCGGCGGTCGGGAGGGGATGCGCCCTGCGCGGGGCACCTGCCGCCCCGGTCCGCCCGCTGCCATGTGGGCCGCCCGGTCGCACCTGGACCGGGTTGCCGTCAGCGGCGGTTGCGCCGCGTGGGGCCTCCCGGGGATGGGGCCAGTCACAGTCCACGGTCCGCGTCGACCGTTTGTCACCTGCGGCGCATGACGCGCCCGGACGGGCCACCGGACGACGCCGGTGGTTCCGCACCGCCTACTCCGGCGGTTCCTCGCTCTCCTCGGGAAAGGTCGTCTCCAGGACGCCCCAGTTGCGCAGGCGCTCGGCGAACTCCTGCGGCGTGGTGTCGTGCAGCAGGGCGAGTNCACGCACATCGCCGTCGCGGATGGACAGCACGTGCCCGGCGTAGTCGTCGCGCTGGCGCTGGATCTGCGCCACCNACCGCCGGACGAGCGCGGAGGTGTCGGGCGGCGCCTCGCTGAGCTTCTCCAGGTTCAGGACCGTGCGCGGACGACGCTCACGCGGGGGAAGCTGGTCCTCGCTGGGCAGCAGCGCCGACACCGGCACGCCGTAGAATCCGGCGAGCTCGGAGAGCTGGTGAACGCTGATCATGCGGTCCCCGCGCTCATAGGAGCCGACGGCGGCGGTCTTCCAGCGGCCCCGCGACTTCTGCTCGACCCCCTGGAGCGACAGCCCCTGCTGTATCCGTATCGCCCGCAGGCGGGCGCCCACCGCCTTCGCGTACTCCCGGCTCACCCGACACACCCCCTAGCCGTCTCGCCCGAGCATCCCCGTGCCTCCGGTTCCCCGGACACGGTTGCGGCCNCGCTCCGGATGGCACCTTCGAGGCCTGCTCAACACTAACGTAACGTTGCCGAAAGGGGACCCTCACGCAGACATACATTGCATCACGCTATGCANCATAACTGCGTCGTTCTTTTGGTTCTTACTTCACAGCGCATCAGACTGATGCCTTTTCGTGGCCGATCTGCTGCCACTAGAAGCATTGAGTAAGATCCCCTTCACTTCTTGACCAGAACCGTTCCACACAGCGATGCCCACGAATCGCTCGCTGTAACCACGCCCGCTACACATTCATGACGAGACGAATACTTTATGTCACGGTTATGCCGAGGGCGTAACGGTGCGTTGCCACAGTCCGGTCCAGCCGGCCACGCTCATCGGCACCCAAGGCACCCACCGGCACTCACTGGCACTCACCGGCACTCACTGGCACTCACCGGCCGACGATCACCTAGCGCGGCTGGCGCCGGAACCCGCTGCGGCGCCGACGGCCGACCGCGGGCCGCCCGGCCAGCCGGGCGGCCAGATCCCGGATCGCCAGCCGGGCCGGGGAGGTGGGGGCGATGTCCCGCAGGAGCTGACCGGCGACCTGTGCCGCGTCCAGCCCGGCGAGGTCATAGGGCACGAGCGCGACCGGCTCGGTTCCGGTGTGGCGCAGGATCGCCCGGCCGACCTCCCGGGAGGGGTCGCCGCCGACGACCGAGGCCCGCAGCCGGTTGACCACCACGAGCGGATCGGCCGCCGGGACCGTCTCCCGCAGATCGGCCAGTCCGCGGACGAACCGGACCAGACCGACCGGCTCCGCCGAAGCGACCGCGAGGACGATGTCGGCCGCCTCGAGCACAGCGAGCGTCGCGCCGTTGCGCCGCGGCGCCGCGGTGTCGAACGACAACTCCTCGTCCGTCTCCAGGCAGAAGCCGCAGTCCACCACCACGTAGGACGCCAGCCGCCGGGACATCGACAGCACCGTCTCGATGGACGCCGGACGCAGCTCGGGCCACCGCGACGGCCGGGAGATGCCGGGCAGCACCCGCAGGCCCTCGCCCAGATCCCGGCACAGCACCGCCAGTCGCGGCACGTCGAGCAGGCCCTGGTTGGCGGACCGAGCCGCGGCGGCCAGGCCCGGCGCCTCCTCCAGCAGGCCGACGAGCTGGCCGATCGCCCCGCCATAGGAGTCGGCGTCCACCAGCAGCGTCGAGGCTCCCAGTGCCGCGATCTCGGCGGCGAGGCACAGCGCGATCGTCGTGCGCCCCGGCGCTCCGGCCGGCCCCCAGACCGCGATCACCCGGCCGTCACCGGCCTCGGCGAGGCCGAGGCCGTCGGTGCCGGTGCCGGCCGGGGCGAGCTGCCCGAAGCCCAGCATCGGCTCGCTGTAGGAGGAGGCTGCGGGCCAGGCCGCCGGGGCGGCGGCGTGGGACGCCAGGGCTCGGGAGGCCTCGACGACGGCGCCGGCGACCACCTCGGCGGTGGCGTCGGCGGGGATGACCGCGGCGACGCCGAGCTGGCGCAGACGGCGGTCCGCATCCTCGTCCCCCGGCGCGATCAGGCCGACCACCGCGATGCCCGCCATGGCCAGCCGGGTCAGCGCATCGCGGTCCAGCCGGCGCAGATCGGCCGACAGCAGCGCCGCACGCGCCGCTCCGGTCGTCGCCGCGGCGAGCAGGTCCGGCAGGTCGACGCAGCGGCGGACGACGGTGACGCCGAGATCGCGGCGATCGAAGGCCGAGACCAGGCCGGCCTCGACCTCGGAGTCGGTCACCGCGGTCAGGATCGGCAGACTCACCGGCCGTACCCCGCCACGGAGGTCGGTCCGGTCGAGCCGACGCCGCCGCGGGAGTCCCGTTCGAGCTTCACGACGTCGACCCGCTCGCTCTGGGACGCCGCGACGGCCTGGATCGCATTGTCAATCGGCACGCGCAACGTCAGCGACCGGTCACCGCTGGCCAGCTTCTCCAGCCCGACGAACTCGACGTCGTGCAGGACCAGCGACTCGGCGCCGGCCCCCACGGCCGGCGCCGGCTGGTTCGTGCGATCGCCGGTCTGGTCGCCGGAGCCGGTGGCCGCCGCGGACCCGGCGGAGAACACGTACACGTCGACGTGGTCGCCGGGCTCGAGGGCGGGCAGCCGGCCCGCCTTGACGATGACGGGGACCAGCCTGGTGGACTGCGTGTTCCGGCCGGCGAAGTCGGCCCCGCTGACCAGCTCCCCGGCGTCGACGGGCCGGGCGAGGGTGGCACCGGTCAGGTCCCGCAGCCGGCCGCCCGGGTAGTAGCGCCCGGACGTCCGGGCATCGAGCCGAGCGGACACCGTGGTCAGGTCCCCCGCCACGATGACGTGCCCGGCGGGCAGGCTGCCCTTCGCCACCACCCACTGCCGGGTCGCGTCCGCCGACGCGAACAGCCGCGCTCCCACGACGACCGAGACGAGTACGAGCAGCACCCCGACGAGCAGCCGGGAGTCCCGCCAGCGCCGCCGGGTCAGCCGGCGGGCGGGAGGTGAGCCCGGCGGGGGCGCCTCGGAACGGACCGGCGCCGCGGCGAGCTCGGTCACCGGGAGACCTCCCTTTTCTCCTGGCCGGACCATGGGTGCACGTTCACACCTTTCGGTCGCAGAGCGTACGCGGTCGAAGGCCCCGAACCCACCGAAACCGGCGAGGATTCCGCTGCGGAACGCCACCGTCGACGGTCGGTGTCCATCGACCGCCCGCGCGCAGCGACATCCCGGGTGTCCTGAGCTCACCTGTTGGACGCGCAGCCGGCCCGGTGCGATGCGCGCCGGGACGAAGCCACGCGAATTTCGCGTCGCGGGATCCGAGCGCCCCGGCGTACTTCGCCGCTTCGCACCGGTGGCGTCGCAGCTCAGGGGGCCGGCGAGCCCGGCGGTCGGCCGGCGACGCCAAGCCCGGGTGGTAGCGGACCAGAACAGCCGCGAGCGAGAGCTTTCGGCGGCGTCCGGGCGTAGTTATCCACAAGCTGAGGCATCTGGAGGCGATGAACAGTGGAATCTCTGATACACACGTGAGGAGAGACATCCGCCCTCAGTAGGAGGACTTTGATGAACGACCGCTTCCTTCAGCTGAGCGACGTGGCGGACATCCTCAACATCTCGTCCAGNCAGACCTACGCCCTCGTCCGCTCGGGCGAGCTTCCCGCCATCAAGATCGGTGGCCGGGGGCAGTGGCGGGTGGAGCGCGCGGAGCTGGAGGCGTACATCCAGCGTGCCTACGAGCAGACCCGGGCCTTCGTCGCGGCCAATCCCATGAGCCGCAACGAGGCCGTGCCGGAGGACTGAGTCCGCTGCCGTGCCGCGCAGCGGACCGCGCGCCGGGTCATGCACCGGGTCATGCACCGGGCCGGTCAGGGAACGCGGCGCACGTAGGCGATCGCGTCGAGCGGCATCGTCCACCCCGATCGGACCCGGCCGCGGCGGGCGAACTCGCCCACCGCGTGCTCGGCGACCTCCAGGAAGTCCGCCCCCACCCGGACCGGCGTGCCGTGCAGGCTCGTCCCGTCCACGAACAGCAGCGTGCACACGGAACGGTCCCGGACGAGCCCCCGCAGCACGTACCGCAGGTCCAGCTTCGCGGCCAGCGGCCCCTCGTGCCCCGGCTGGGCGGAGACGACCGGCAGGTTCTCGACCGCGAGCAGCGAGCGCATCGGCACCAGCACCTCCGTCGCGCCGGGCTCCGCGAGCAGGAACCAGTCCATCCCCAGCGCGGACAGCGTGCCGTGCAGCGTCTCCGGCGCCCGTTGCCCGCCCAGCACCCGGCAACGCGCCGGGTGTCCCACGACCGGCCGCAGACGATCGATCAGCCGCAGGTAGGCGGCCTCTCGGCGGCTGCGGTCGGCGAGCTCGGCGGCGAGCTCGGCGGCCTCGTTCGCCTCCCACTGCAGCTCGAGGTCCGCGAACAGGTCCTCCCAACGCATCGGGTCTCCTCCCGTACGGGTACGTTCCGCTGCACACCGGGCGACCCGATCCCTCACGCACGACGCAAGCGGGATTGACAGTGGGACGCCAGAGGTTTACACAACCAAACATAGGCAAACGAAGTCGTTCGACGACATCCGGCAGACAGGAGCAGCGACGATGATCGCGGGAGCGGCTCGGCGGACGCTGGCGCTGTTCGCCGGCGCGGCCGGAGCCGCGGGCACGGCGATCATATTGATCGTCTTCGGCCCCCGGCTCGCGGACCTGCCGGCCGGCGTCGGCGACGTGCCGGACTGGTTCACCGCGGCGCCCGAGCAGGCCCTCGTCACGGTCGTCGGCGCGGTGGCGTGGCTGTGCCTGCTCTGGCTGTGCCTGGGCGTCCTGCTCGGCGTGGCCGCCGCGATCCCGGGCGGCGTCGGCCGGCTCAGCGCGGCGCTGGCCCGCCTGGTCCTGCCCCGCGCAATGCGCCGGATGATCGAACTTGGTCTCGGCGTCACCCTGGTCGCCGGCGTCGCGCCGGTGATGGCGGCGATGCCCGCCGCGGCCGCCGGCGGCCACCCGGCGATCGGGGTCGGCGTCACGGCACCGGCGACCTTCCCCGATCTCGGCCGCCCGGCGGCGATCGGTCTCGCCAGTGCGGCGGCGCCGGCCTCGGGTCACGCGACCGGCCTGCCGGCCCTGGACCGCCCGGCCGCGACGGCGCCCGTCGCGGCCCCGCCCGGCGCCGCCCCGCCCGGCGCGGTCGGCGCCCGATCCGCCGGCTCCGGGCCTCAGGTGCAGGGCGTGGCCTACCACGGCGAGGCGGCCCGTCCGGCGTCGGCCTCGCCCGGCGCGGCCGGGCTGCCCGACCTCGACCGTCCGGCCCCGGACCCGGCCCCGGCCACATCCGAGCTGCCCGATCTCGAGCGCCCCGCCCTCGATCGCCCGTCCCCGGCCACACCCGAGCTGCCCGATCTCGGCCGCCCGACCGCCGCCCCGGACCCCACCCGGGGCACGGACGTCAGCCCGACGATCTCCGTGCCGGGCCTGGGTGAGGCCATCCCCGTCGTCGACCTGCACGCAACCACACCGGCGTCGACCTCCTCGACGCCGCCTCCCTCTCCGGACGCCGCCCACAGCGGCGCTCCGGCGGCCCCTGACCCCGGCCCCCCCGTCCGGCTCACCGCGGCACGCACGTCGGTGAGCTGGCCGGATCTCGAGCGCCCGGCCACCGATCCGCCGCTCACCGCGGCGCCGTCGACGGCACCGACCGGCCCGGCCCCCGCCGGCGGTGCCTCGACGGCGCCCGAGCCACGACCCGCCTCCTCAGCACCGGCACGCGACCCGCTCGTCCCGTCCTCCCATCGCGGAACCGGCGTTCCGGCCAGCCCGTCGGGCACCGGCCAGTCGGCCCGCGCCGGTGAGGCCGAGGAGGTCGTCGTCCTGCGCGGGGACAACCTGTGGACGATCGCCGCCCGTCATCTCGGCCCCACCGCCACGCACGAGCAGATCGCGGCCGAATGGCCCCGCTGGTGGGCCGCGAACTCCGACGTGATCGGCCACGACCCGAACGTGATACTTCCCGGCCAACGACTCAGACCGCCATCCGGGCCCTGACCCCGCCCGCCACCATCGGAGCCTGCCGTGACCGCCACCTGTGCCCTGCCCCTGCCCCGGCGACCACACCACTCGGTCCCCGGCATGCGGCTGCTCCCCGTCGCCCCGAACGAACCCCCCTACGACGACGAGATCGAGCCCGCCGCCGCAGGCGGCCGACCGGCTCACGCTCGGATCCGACCCGCCCGGCGAGCCGGNGGTGCCACCGACCGGTCAGGCCGGCCGGCGCCGGCTCCCGGCGGGAGCGGTCACCGCCGCGGCTCCGGCGGCGGCGGAGGCGGACGTTCAGCCCCTCCCCCCGCAGGCCGGGCCCCCGACCATCCGGACACCGACCATCCGGGCATCGACCGGCCGGACACGGCTGTCCCCGACGCGGCCGTTGATGGCTCGATCGGCCCTCACGGCGCCGAGGAGCGGGCCGGTGGCGGCTCCGCGGGCGTGGACCGCTCGCCCCGGCAGCTCACCGTGCCGGAGCAGGTCTTCACCGAGGCCGGCCCGGCGCAGGGACCGCCCTCGAGCGATCTGCCCGCGACGGGACGCCGGGCGGCTCGCAGCCCGGCGGCCGGCCGGCCGGCCGCGCCCGCGCGGGAGGCCGCGGTGATCGTCGTCCGGGCCATCGTCGAGGCGCTCGGCGGCGTGCGTCCCGTGGCCCACCTCGCCGGATGGACGACGCCCAGACTTCAGCACGATCTCGAGCGCATCGCCGCACAGCTCGGCGACCGCCGCCGCCGCGGCCAGGTGCGCAGTGTGCGGGTGAGCGAACCGCGACCCGGCGTGGCCGAGGTGTCGGCGGTGATCAGCCGCGGCGCGCGGGCGGCGGCGCTGGCACTGCGGATGGAGGCCGCCGGCGGCCGGTGGCGGGTCACGACTCTGCAGGTCGGCTGACCGCGCGGCGACCCGGCGCCGGCTTGTCGGCCGTCGGGCAGCGGGGTTGCCCGCCGTCCGACGGCCGAGACCGAAAGTGCTGGTAGCGCGTTTCCTACTCGGCCTCGGCGTTGCGCCGTGCGGGATCGCCGTGGCACCGCTTGTACTTGCGACCCGAGCCGCACGGGCAGGGCGCGTTGCGAGCGGGGCGGGCGCTCGCCCCCGCCGCCGACCCACCGGCGGGCCCACGGGCCGCTCGAGCCGCACCGCCAGCGACTGGCGACTCGGCACCCGAGTCCAGGATGGTGACTGGTCCGGCGCCGCCGTCGACCGACGGCGCGGTGTAACGGAGCCCGCCGGTCGGACGGCGCGGCTCCAGGCCCTTGACGAAGACCGGCGGCGCGGCAGGCGGCGCCGGCGCGGCCGGGACCTCTGGTGGAGTCCGGCGCGCGGCCGCCCGGTCGTCCTCGGCAGCATCCGGCAGGGCCAGGGGCGCGACCGCGGCGGGCAGGGCGGCGGCTCCCGCGGGGGGCGCCGGAGCGACGGCGACGTTCTCCGCGGGCGCCGCCTCGGTCTCCTGGCCGGCGATCTGGACCTCGACGTTGAACAGGAGGCGGACGGACTCCTCCTTGATGCCCTCCATCATCGTCTGGAACATGTCGAAACCCTCGCGCTGGTACTCCACCAGCGGGTCGCGTTGTCCCATCGCCCGCAGGCCGATGCCCTCCTGCAGGTAGTCCATCTCGTACAGGTGCTCGCNCCACTTGNGGTCCAGCACGGCGAGCACGACTCGCCNCTCCAGCTCACGCATGATCGGCTCGCCGTCTGCACCTTCGCCGAGGTCGAGCTCGCGGCGGTCGTAGGCCTCCTGCGCGTCGGCCTGCACATCCTCCAGCAGGNGATCGGTGGTCAGCCCGTCGCGGTCGTCGGTGTCCGGTGCCTCCACGCCGACCGGGTAGAGCTGGCCGAGCGCGGTCCACAGGGTGTCGAGGTCCCACTCCTCCGGGTAGCCGTCGGCGGTGGNACCGCGCACGTACCCCTCGACGGTGTCGTCGACGAAGTGCCGCACCTGCTCGTGCAGGTCGGCACCGTCGAGGACCTTGCGGCGCTCCTCGTAGATGACGGTGCGCTGCTTGTTCATGACCTCGTCGTACTTGAGGACGTTCTTGCGGATCTCGAAGTTCTGGCCCTCGACCTGGGTCTGAGCCGACCGGATCGCCNGCGTCACGATCTTCGACTCGATCGGGACGTCCTCGGGGATGTTGAGGCGATCCATGATCCCCTCGACGGCGGCCGCGTTGAACAGCCGCATGAGATCGTCGCCCAGGGAGAGGTAGAACCGCGACTCGCCGTGGTCGCCCTGCCGGCCGGCACGACCACGTAGCTGGTTGTCGATGCGCCGGGACTCGTGCCGCTCGGTGCCGAGCACGTAGAGACCGCCGGCCTCGACCACGTCCTCGTGTTCGGTCTTCACCGACTGGCGGGCCTTCTCCAGCGCCTCCTGCCAGGCCGCCTCGTAGTCCTCGGGGGTCTCGATCGGCGAGAGCCCGCGCTGACGCAGCTCGGCCTGGGCGATGAACTCCGGGTTCCCGCCGAGCATGATGTCGGTACCGCGGCCGGCCATGTTCGTCGCCACCGTGACGGCGCCCTTGCGGCCCGCCTCGGCGATGATGGTCGCCTCCCGCTCGTGGTGCTTGGCGTTGAGGACCTCGTGCGGNACGCCCCGCTTGGTGAGCTGCTTGGACAGGTACTCGGACTTCTCCACGCTCGTGGTNNCGACCAGGACCGGCTGGCCCTTCTCGTGCCGCTCGGCGATGTCCTCGACCACGGCGTCGAACTTCGCGATCTCGGTCTTGTAGACGACGTCCGGCTGGTCGTTACGGATCATCGGCTTGTTCGTCGGGATCGGCACCACGCCGAGGGCGTAGATCTGGTGGAACTCGGCCGCCTCGGTCATGGCGGTACCGGTCATTCCGGAAAGCTTGTCGTAGAGCCGGAAGTAGTTCTGCAGGGTGATCGTCGCGAGGGNCTGGTTCTCCTGCTTGATCTCGACCTTTTCCTTGGCCTCGATCGCCTGGTGCATTCCCTCGCTGTAGCGCCGCCCGTGCAGCACCCGACCGGTGAACTCGTCGACGATGAGGACCTCGCCGTCGGTGACGATGTAGTCCTTGTCCCGCTTGTAGAGCTCCTTGGCCTTCAGCGAGTTGTTCAGGTAGCCCACGAGCGGCGTGTTCACCGACTCGTACAGATTCTCGATGCCGAGCTGGTCCTCGACCTTCTCCACGCCGGACTCGGTGATGGCCACCGTCCGCTTGCCCTCTTCGACCTCGTAGTCGACGTCGCGCTCCAGCAGGGGGGCGATCCGGGCAAACTCCGTGTACCAGCGGGTCGGGTTGTCCGCCGGGCCACTGATGATCAACGGCGTGCGGGCCTCGTNGATGAGGATCGAGTCGACCTCGTCGACCACCGCGAAGTTGTGGCCGCGCTGGACCAGCTCGTCGGCGCTCCAGGCCATGTTGTCGCGCAGATAGTCGAACCCGAACTCGTTGTTCGTGCCGTAGGTGATGTCGCAGGCGTACTGGGCGCGACGGACCGGG
Organism: Frankia sp. AvcI1; assembly: GCF_001420875.1. Lineage (NCBI taxonomy): Bacteria > Bacillati > Actinomycetota > Actinomycetes > Frankiales > Frankiaceae > Frankia > Frankia sp. AvcI1. The sequence goes on from NZ_LJFZ01000008.1 coordinate 32,596, forward strand.
GGCGGCATCTGCGGGTGGATCACCCCGACGGTGAGGCCGAGGAAACGGTGGACGCGACCCATGTTCTCGGCGTCACGCTGGGCGAGGTAGTCGTTGACCGTGACGATGTGCACGCCCTTGCCCGCCAGGGCGTTCAGGTAGGCGGGCAGGGTGGAGACCAGCGTCTTGCCCTCACCGGTCTTCATCTCGGCGATGTTGCCGAGATGAAGCGCCGCGCCGCCCATGATCTGCACGTCGAAGTGCCGCTGGCCGAGCGTGCGCCGGGCCGCCTCGCGGACGGCGGCNAATGCCTCGGGCAGCAGGTCGTCGAGGGACTCCTTGCCCTCCGCGACGCGCTGGCGGAACTCGTCGGTCATGNCGCGCAGCTCACCGTCGGACAGCCCGGTGAAGTCGTCCTCGATCAGGTTCACCTGCTCGGCGATCGCCTTGAGCTTGCGCAGAATCCGGCCCTCGCCGGCACGCAAGATCTTGTCTAGAACCACGGGCGAAACTCCTCCGGCAGGCATGTCGGCGAGGCACCGACCCCACGATGCTAGCCCCTGGACCGTCCCCCACAACATCCATCCGGACGCGGTTCCTCCAGCCGCGGTCGGCAACGGGCTGTACGAGGTGGGGACGGGTGCCGACGCCCGGGCACGGGGATTGCGTGGACACAAACGAGCAGGACAACGGGGCGATGGCCCGGCGCCCCGCGATGGNGTCATCCACTCCAACGTCCGGGGGCCCCGCGGGGTGCCCGGGCGGGTGGACGGGGGTACGCCGCGTGCCGGCGGTGAACCGGGAGCCGGTAAAAGGAGAGACATGCCGTCTCTCGAACCAGCGGAGATCACCGCCGGCCGCCTGCATCTGCGCCCGTGGCGCCCGTATGACATCGACGCCGTGTACGAGGCCTGCCAGGATCCCGAGATCGGGCGATGGACGCGGGTGCCCACGCCCTACGGACACCAGCACGCAGAGGACTTCGTGGCCAGGCAGGCCCCCGCCGCCTGGGCGANCGGGACCGGCGCGTCGTTCGCAGTCGTCGACGCCACGACCGAGCAGCTGCTCGCCTCTGTCGCCCTGGTGGACATCACCGAGCAGGGCGACGCCGAACTCGGCTACTGGTGCGCGGCGCCGGCCCGCGGGCAGGGCGTGACCTCACAGGCGGTGGCGACCGTGACCCGCTGGGGCTTCGGGGCCCTGGGACTGGACCGGATCGGCTGGCGGGCCCTGGTCGGCAACACCGCGTCCCTCCGGGTGGCCGAGAAATGCGGATTCACGCTGGAAGGNACCCTGCGACACGCCGTGGTGTCAGCCGACGGTCGGCGACTCGACTGCTGGGTCGGCTCGCGACTTGCGGACGACCCGCCGCCGCCCGACGACCCGCGGCGATGACTCAGGTAATCTCGAGTAGTTTCTCCCGAACCGCGTAGACCACCGCTTCCATCCTGGAATGCAACTGCAGCTTCTCCAGAATGTTGCGGATATGGTTCTTCANGGTGTTTTCGCTGATGTAGAGCTGCTTGGCGATGTCGCGGTTGTTCATGCCCTTGGCGACGAGGCGAAGCACCTCCATCTCCCGGTCGGTGAGCCGGGGGGTGGGGAGCTGCGGCCGGTCGTCCTTGTTCTTGATCATCGCCGCGAACTCGCTGAGCAGCTTCGACGCCATCGACGGGCTGATCAGACTCTGGCCGCCGTAGACGGCACGAATGTCGGCCGCGACCTCGTCGATGNAGATCTCCTTGAGCAGGTAGCCCATGGCGCCCGCCTTGATCGCGTCGTAGAGGTCGGCCTCCTCGTCACTGATCGTCAACATGACGATCTTCGCGCTTGGTACCGCCTCCTTGATGGCGCTCGTGGCGTCGATGCCGCCGCGGCGCGGCATCCGCACGTCCATGAGCACGATGTCGGGAGCCATCTCCTTCGCCATCGTCACGGCCTCGGACCCGTCCGCGGCCTCCCCGACGACCTCGATGTNGACCTCCTGGCCCAGCACCATCTCCAACCCGCGCCGGAACAGTGCATGGTCGTCGACGATGAGCACCCGGATGGGGTTCGCCTCCGATGGCGTCGGCAGCACCTCCTCAGAGCGCTGCTCCTCCACCGTCATCTGACCTCCTTAGGACCACTTTCACCCCGGTCACGCCACCCCACGCGCCTGCGCGCGGGGTGGCGTGCCGTGCACTCCGACACCCGAGGCAAATGGTCCCACGTCAGTCGGTGGGCGTGACCTGCAGATCGTCTAAAGAGCGGCCGAGCTCGCGAACGCGCCGCGATCCTGCGCGGATCGGTCCACGTCATGGTGCGCGTCCAGCGATGCGGCGGCTACCGCACCAGCCGAACCCGAGAGCCTGATCACGCCGTAGTCGTAGCCGACGCGGCGGTAGACGACGCTGGGCAGGCCGAGGTCGACGTCCAGGAACAGGTAGAAGTCATGGCCGACCAGCTCCATGTTGGACAGGGCGTCCTCGAGCGTCATCGGTTCGGCCTCGTGCGTCTTCTCCCGCACGACCAGCGGCTCCTGCTCCGCCCCCTCGCCCTGGCCGGCAGGGCTGTGGGCTGCGGTGAGCGAGTCCGNGGGGGCGGCGACGACCGGGCGCGCCGCGTTTCCCCCGGACGGTGCCGCCTCGGCGACGGGACGCAGGTCGGCCGGCCGCGTGCCCTCCAGTGGCATCAGGCTCTCCAGTGGCACGGAGGTGATACCGGACTGCTTGGCACCGGCGTGGTTGGCGTGGTGACGGACCCGTCGGTCGGCGGNCCGGCGCAGGCGCTCGGCGAGCTTGCCGGTGGCCAGGTCGAGGGCGGCATAGCAGTCGGCGGCGGCGGCCTCGGCCCGGATCACCGGGCCCCGCGAGTACACGGTGAGCTCAACCCGGTCACAGACGTCGGAGAGCCGGGGGTTGTGCTCCTTCGACAGCTCGACGTCGACGCTGATGATGTTGGAGTCCAGCCGCTCCAACTTGGCGAGCTTGGCCTCGACATGATTGCGGAACCGTTCCGGAACCGCGGTGTGCCTGCCCTTGACCACGATGTCCACGCGATCCACCTCCCGTTCGCCAGTCCCGGCGACGCGACCCGCGCCAGCGGCCGGCCGTGCGCCGGTATGTTGTGGCGTCCTCCGGGACACGCCCGGCCTCGGGCCGAGACGATCCACGGACGCCCTGTCCACGGTTGTCGCACCTTCCCGTCGTGCCGTTTGCGGTCGGTCGCCCGCGTTCGCCTCCTTCCCCACTGCGGCGGGCCTACTCCGCCCGTCAGCCCAGCATCCGCACGACGTGTGCGCTACGCCCGGCAGGCATCAGGGCCCGCCGCCGCCCGTTCGTTCGTCCCTTGCGGGCTGACACGGTCGGTGCGTACCGGCAGTTTCACCCCGGCGGACCGTGGATNGCGGGTAGGGCTGCTCTTCCGCGCGTCGGATCGGTGACGGCGACCACGGCGACGGCGGTGGTCCGCACGCAGGCGGCCCGCAGCGCCCGCACCGCCTCCGCCAGCGTCGCCCCCGTCGTCAGCACGTCGTCGACGACGATGACCCGCGCGCCCGCCGGCAATGGCGCACGTCGGCCCACGCGCGCCGGCTTCGCCAGCTCGAAGGCACCGGCGAGATTCGCTGCCCGCGCCGCGACGCCCAGCCCGGCCTGATCGGCGAGCCGGCGCACCGGCCGCAGGATGGGCGCGACGTGCACCCGGTGACCATGGCGGCGCAGCACGGTGGCCGCCGCGGAGCACAGCACTGCCAGATGGTCGAAGCCGCGCCGACGACGCGCCGCCGCGGTCGACGGCACCGGCACCAGCAGGCACGCCGGCAGCGGCGCCGGCGTCACGGAAGCTTCGGCGGGCGCGCCCGGGGCGGCGGGCAAGGCCCGCGCGATCGCGCGGGCCAGCGCGCCTCCCAGCGGCCGAGCGGCATCCACCCGGCCGCGCTCCTTGTAGGCCAGCAGAAGCGACCGGACCCGGCCGCCGTAGCGAGCCACCGCCAGGCACGGCGGCAGCCCTCGCCGCCGCGGGGTGGCCATGGGACCCGCGGCGGCGAGGAAGGCTGGACCGCGCAGCTCCGCAGCGCACGCCGGGCACACCGACGCCCCCCGACCGCCGCAGCCGGCGCACGCCAGCGGCACGACCAGGTCGGTGAGGATTGCCAGGTTCCGGATGAGCAGGGGCAGCAGGGCGCGGGCCATGGAAGGAAGGATCNCCGCCCGCCGAGGCGTTCGCCAGCCCCCACGGACGATCTGTGGACAACGCACCCCCCGAGCTCCGGCCGGGCTGTGGACACACGATGGATGCCTACGGAAGGGCAGTCCGGCCCCACTCCCCCGGGACGAGTAGGGCCTCGGAGGGCGGTGGGACGCCGTCTGAGACGATCGACGCTGGACGGATCATCTCCGTGCAGCGGACCGCGTGCGTACAGCCGGCCGGGAGCACATCCGGGCAGGCGATCCCGGCCATGGCCGGCGAAATCCGCGCGCCAACCTCGGCACACCCCCGCCCCAGGGCACAGAATCCTGGCAACGGGGAACAGNCCCGCGCGGCGACCCGCCGCCGGACAGATACCCCCGACCGCGAGACGGCAGGACCGATGAGCGGCGCCCGGCCCACGTGCGACGCCCGAACGACGAGTGGAGACACACCGATGACCGACGGTCCCGGCTGGGCCGCGCCCGGCACATCGTCGCCTCCGGGCGGCGGTTCCGCCGGGCCGTCGTGGGGCGAGCCGCTGCCCCACGACGGGTGGGGGCATCCCGACCAGCCCGCCGGTCAGCCGCCGGCGCCCGTCGGCGCGCCCCCGCCGGGCGGACCGCCCGGATGGCACGGACCTCCCCAGAGCGGACCGCCCGGGCGCTACGGGCCCCCATCTGGACCGCCCGGACCGCCGGGCCCGTGGCGCTGGGGTGCGGCGGCGCCCAAGCCGGGGATCATCCCGCTGNGTCCGCTGNCCCTCGGCGAAATCCTGGACGGCACCTTCGCCACGATCCGGGCGAATCCGGGCGCGACGATCGGGGTCACCGTCGCGTCCGCGGCCGTCGTAGAGACGATCTCCACAGTGGTGGCGATCACCACGGAGAACGCCTCGACCGCCGTGTCGGCACTGGGCATCCTCGCGACCTTCGCACTCGACCTCGTCCTCGGGCTGTTCCTGTCCGGTGTGCTCAGCGTGGTCGTGAGCGAGGCGACGCTGGGTAGTCGCATCGGCCCGACCGAGGCCGTCAAACGGGTCGCCCCACGTCTCGGCGGCCTGTTCGCCCTCACGGTCGTCGTCACGGCGGCGGTAGCACTGGGGCTGGTCGCCCTGCTGGTCGGCGCGGTCGTCGTGGGCATCTATCTGGGACTGGCGACGCCCGCATACATCCTCGAGGGCGGGGGNGTCCGCCACGCACTGCGCCGCTCTGTGACGATCGTGCGCGGCTCCTGGTGGCGCTGCCTCGGCATCCTGGTGCTCTCGACACTCGTCGCGTTCATGCTCAGCGCGGTGCTCACCATCATCACCGCGGTAATCCTGGGGTCGTCGGACGTGTTCGGCGACTTCCTGGGCGGCGATCTCACGATCACCGGCCACATCGTCCAGGGAATCGGCCAGCTGCTGGCCACGACGATCTCCACGCCGATCGTCTCCGGCACCGTCGTGCTGCTGTACATCGACCTGCGGATTCGGCGGGAGGGGNTGGACGTCACCCTCGCCCAGGCCGCCCGGGCCCGCGGGGCCGGGGNGGGGATGCCCGGATGACGCTGGGCGGCCCGGTCACCCGCGACGGCGCCCGGGAGGAGGCACACCGCGAGCTGTCGGACAGCATCTACGGCAACAGCCGGCCGCACTGGTGGAACCGGCTGCTGAGCTGGATCGGTGATCGGATCGCGGACTTCTTCGACTNGATCCTTCCGCACAGCGGGTCGGGCGGTGGCTCCCGCGGCCTCGGGGTCCTCGCGTTCGTGGTGGTGCTCGTCGTCGGAGCGGTCGCGCTGCGGTGGTGGCTGGGCCCGGTCCGGCGGACCGCGCGGGCGCGGCAGGCGGCCGCGGACGACCTGTCCAGCCCGTTGACCGCCGCGCAGCTGCGGGCCGAGGCCGACCGATACGCAACCGGCGGGGACTACGCGCGGGCGGTTCGCTCCCGGCTGCGGGCGATCGTGCGGATGCTCGAGGAGAAGGGCGTGCTCGACCCACGCCCCGGACGCACCGCCGGGGAGCTCGTCGCCGAGGTCGCCCGGATCACCCCGGCCGCCGATCGCGGGCCGGCCGGGCCGGCCGCCACCGTCCCCGGCATGCCAGCCACCGACCATGATCTGGCCGGCGCGAGCCCGGCCGGGGACGGGCGGGCTGCCCTCGCCGCCGCCGTGGAGGTCTTCAGCGAGATCTGGTACGGCGGCCGCCCGGCCACCGCGGCCGGCTACCAGGTGCTCGTCGACGCGGACAGCGCACTGTCGCGGCTGCGGCGCGGCGCGGGCGGACGGGACGGCGCGGCGGACAGCCTCGCGGTGCCGGCATGACGGCCAACGGCACCCTGACGCCGGACGACACGAGCCCGGGCGGCACCGGCTCGGGCGGCGCCTCGTCGAGCGCTGTGCGCAGCGGCCCCCGCCCGCCGGTGGTGCGCCGCGGGACCCTGGTGACGGCCGTCGTCGGCGCCATCGTGCTCGGCTTCCTCGTGATCACCGCCCTGGCCACCCGCCCTACCGGACGGCAGGCGCTGGATGTGGCCTCGCCCGAGTCCGACGGAACCCGTGCCCTGGCCCAGATCCTGCGCGCCCGCGGCGTGGCGGTGACCGCCGCCGACGCCGTGCCCGCAGTATCGGTCAGCCGTCCGGGCACCCTCGTCGTCGTCCGGCCCGGGCGGCTGACCCACGACGCGCTCACCGACCTGCTCGGCCGCGTCTGGCGGGGCTCCGACGTCGTCCTGGTGGCGCCGGGTGACGCTGTCCTCGACGCCATCGACGTGGGCGTCGTCACGGCCGACCCGCAGCCGGACAGCGGCGAGTCCGGCCCGCGGTGCGCGCTCCCCGAGGCGGCGGTGGCGGGCCGCGTCACGATCGGCACGGGCCGCGCCTTCACCCCGGCGGACGGCGCCGATCTCGGCGACATGCGTCCGACGCTCTGCTACGGCGACCCGCCCGACGCGGCCGAACTCGCGGNGCTCAACCCCGGCCGGACCGAGGCGGCGCCGGCGGCCGGGCGGCTGGTGCTGCTCGGCTCCGCGGACTTCCTCACGAACGGGGAGCTGGACCGGGCGGGCAACGCGGCNCTCGCGCTCGGCCTGCTCGCCCGGCACCCCACGCTGTCCTGGATCACCCCGGCCGCGGACTCCGCCGGCGGGGTCGGCACCCGCGGCGTCGCCGACCTGCTGCCCGCCGGGGTCCGGTGGGCGTGCCTGCAGGCCCTCGTCGTCCTGGTGCTCCTGGCCCTGTGGCGGGGGCGGCGGCTGGGACCGCCGGTGCCCGAGCCGCTGCCCGTGATCGTGCGGGCCGCGGAGACCGTGGAGGGTCGCGGCCGGCTCTACGCCGCCGCCCACGCCCGTGACCGGGCGGCCGACGCCCTGCGGGCCGGCATCCGGGTTCGGCTGGCGGAACGCACGGGGCTGCCCGTACTGGCCGGACCGGGCAGGACAGCCGGACCCGATCCCGTAGCCCTCGTGGCCTCCGTCAGCGAACGCACCGGGCGGTCACCCTCGGAAATCGGATCGCTCCTGTACGGTTCGGGCATGCCGCCGCAGACCACCGGCGCGCCCAGCCCACGTGGGCGGGCCCGGGACCGCTACCAGTCGCGTCATCTCCCGCCGGACGCCGCCTCGCCGACGGGGCCGGCGGCGGCGGTCGACGGGCCCGGCGCCCGGCGCGGCACCGGCGGCGCCGGGCGGCCCGGTGAGCGGGACGCCGCGCTGGTTGCACTGGCCCGCGCGCTCGACGAACTCGACCGACAGGCAGGTGGACGGTGACCTCCCCGAACATCGACGCGGAGCCGACGGNCGCGGGACCGGCCCGGGATGACGCGCCGGCCGAGGAGACTCTCCGCCGGCCGGGCGCCNCACCGACCCACCAGATCCCGACTGCCCCGCCATCCCCATCCGCACGGCCTGCACCATCCGCACCGCCAGCAACGTCCGCACCGCCAGCACCGTCCGCACCGCCAGCACCATCCGCACCGCCAGCACCGTCCGCACCGCCTGGCCCGCCGAAGCCGGTGGCCGCCCAGTCGGGCGGTTGGCCCGCGCCACCCGACGCCGACGCCGCCCGTCGGGCGCTGATCGCGCTGCGCGGCGAGGTTGCCAAGGCCGTGATCGGTCAGGACGCCGCCGTCAGCGGGCTGGTCGTCGCCCTGCTCTGCCGCGGGCACGCACTGCTCGAAGGCGTGCCGGGCGTCGCGAAGACCCTGCTCGTACGCACCCTGGCGACCGCACTGTCACTGGACACCAAGCGGCTGCAGTTCACCCCGGATCTGATGCCGGGTGACGTCACCGGCTCGCTCGTCTACGACAACCGCAGCTCCGCGTTCACCTTCCGCGAGGGTCCGGTCTTCACGAACCTGCTGCTCGCCGACGAGATCAACCGGACGCCGCCGAAGACCCAGGCCGCCCTGCTGGAGGTGATGGAGGAGCGGCAGGTCAGCGTGGAGGGGACGCCCCGTCCGCTACCCACCCCGTTCGCCGTACTGGCGACCCAGAACCCCATCGAACACGAGGGCACCTACCCGCTGCCCGAGGCGCAGCTCGACCGGTTCCTGGTGAAGGTGACACTGCCGCTGCCGCCGCGCGACGACGAGATCCGGGTGCTGGCCCACCACGCCGGCGGCTTCGACCCGACGGACCTGGCCGCGGCCGGCGTGCGGCCGGTCGCGGGCCCGGCGGACCTGGCCGCGGCGCGCGCGGCGGTGCTCGCCGTCGCGGTGCACCCGGAGGTGCTGGCATACATCGTCGACCTGGCGCGGGCGACCCGGGTGGCGCCGAGCGTGCAGCTCGGGGTGTCGCCGCGCGGGGCGACCGCGCTGCTGGCTACCACCCGGGCCTGGGCGTGGCTGTCGGGACGCGGCTACGCGACCCCCGACGACGTCAAGGCCCTGGCACGGGCCACGCTGCGTCACCGGATCAGCCTGCGGCCCGAGGCCGAGCTCGACGGCGTCACCGCGGACGTGGTGTTGGAACAGGTGCTGGCCACCGTCCCGGTTCCCCGGTAGGTCCGGTGGCGATCACCGGGCGTGCCGTCGCGCTGGCCCTGTTCGGGGTGCTGGTCGTCCTGCTGTCTCCCGCGCCCGGCCTGACGATGCTGGTCGTCGACCTGGTGATCGTGGCCCTCCTCGGGGTCGACCTGACGCTGGCCGGCGGGGTCCGCACGCTGGCGTTCACCCGGTCGGGGCCGACGTCCGCCCGGCTGGGCCAGCCCGTCCCCCTCGTGCTCGGGATCGCCAACGACGGTGACCGGCCCGTGCGGGCCCGGGTCCGCGACGCCTGGCCGCCGTCCGCGGGCGCCCGGCCGCGAGAGCATCAGGTGGTCGTCCCCGCCGGGGAACGGCGCTTCCTGGAGACGACGCTGTACCCGACGCGGCGCGGCGACCGGGAGCCGTTCCGCATCACGGTGCGTTCCCTCGGCCCGCTCGGCCTCGCCGGCCGGCAGGGCCGCCACCGCAGCCCGTGGCGGGTCCGCGTGCTGCCGCCGTTCACGTCGCGCCGGCACCTGCCCGCGGCGCTGGCCCGGCTGCGGGAGGTCGAGGGCGAGGTCGCGATCCGCGGGGCCGGCGCCGGCTCGGAGTTCGACAGCCTGCGCGACTACGTGATCGGCGACGACGTCCGCCTGATCGACTGGCGGGGCACCGCCCGACGCGGAGCGGTGGTCGTCCGCACCTTCCGGCCGGAGCGGGACCGGCGAGTGGTCTGCGTGCTCGACACCGGGCGGACCTCCGCCGGACGCGTCGGCGACGTCCCCCGGCTGGACCATGCGCTCGACGCCGCGCTGCTGCTCACCGCGGTCGCACTGCGCGCCGGCGACCGGGTCGGTCTCGTCGCGCACGACAGCGTGCCTCGCGTGACGCTGCCCGGTTCGCACGACCACGCGTTCCTGGCCCGGGTGACCGACGCCATGGCCCGGCTGGAACCGGCCATCGTCGAGGCGGACCACGCCGGGATCGTCTCGACGGTGCTGCGGGAGACCTCGCGCCGATCCCTGGTCGTGCTGTTCACCGAGCTGGCGCCGGCCGTGATCGAGGAGGGGCTGCTGCCCGCGCTGGGGACGTTGACCGCGCGGCACACCGTCGTGGTCGCGGCGCTGCGTGACCCCCGCGTCGACGAGCTCGCCGCCGGCCGCGGCGACGTCCGCGCCGTGTACGCCGCCGCGGCGGCCGAACAGACCCTGATGCGCCGCCGCGAGCTCACCGAGACGCTGCGCCGCCGCGGCGTCGAGGTCGTCGACGCGCCGCCGGCCGGCTATGCCGCGGCCGTCACCGACGCCTACCTCACCCTGAAGTCCCTCGGTCGGCTCTGACCGCCGACCAGGTGATCGCCGGCGGCCGGACCGCCGCGCACCGCGGCTGGCCGCGGGCGTCGGTCAGGCCGAGCCGGCCGACCAGCTCCCCGGTGCCGACCGCCGCGGCGAGGACGTCCGGGTCGACGGCGTCGAGCATCAGCTTCGCCCGCCGGAACATGGCGAAGGTGCCGGCGTCGTCGACGTCGCCCCAGGACAGGTAGAGGAAACGCGCGCCGGGTCGACCCTGGATGTGGCGGCCACGCAGGTCGAGACCGGCGGGCCCTTGCGTCACGGTGCAGTCGATCGTCCAGTCCGCTCGGGGGGCATCGCCGCGGTGCAGGCCCAGCAGGTCGTCCTGCCGGCCGCGGGCCTGCACCCCGACGTGGACGTTGACGTGGCGATGCGCGTCGCCGGCCGGAGCGCATCGCGATCCCGGCAGGTCGACGCCCTCGATGCGGATGCGCACCGGCCCATCATCCTCCGCCCGGTCGCCCGCCGGGGCTGGCGGCACCGACACACCGCCGCGACAGGTGGGCTCCGCCGCGATCGTCGCGGCGCAACCGTCAGCTCGCGGGGACGGGGGTCAGCGCGACGACGGGGATCTTCCGGCCGGCCTTCGCCTCATACTCGGCAAAAGCCGGGTAGTTCGCGGCATGCCGGGCGTAGACGGCGTCCCGCTCGGCCCCGGTGACCTCGTCGACATGCACGTCCAGGACCCGAGTGTCGATCTCGATCTTGACCCCGGGGTGCGCCTTCAGGTTGTGGTACCAGGCCGGATCCCTGGGCGCCCCGCCGTTGGAGGCGAACACCAGGTAGCGGTCGCCGTCCTCGGCGTACACCAGCGGGTTGATCCGCGGGGCGCCGGTGCGGGCCCCGGTGGTGTGCAGCAGCAGGATCGGAGTTCCCGCGAACTGACCATCGGGGTGCCCCCCGGTGGCCCGGAAGTCGGCGATGATCCGGGCGTTGAAGTCGTCCGTGTCTGCCATGGGTGGGCACTCCCCTCGTCGAACCATCTGGTCGGGTCCGGACGGTATACGAGTTCACGACCTTCNCCATGGCTCAGGCGGGCAGGGCTGCGGCGGTTGGCTGCTGGGCGGGCACGGCGGGAGCCCCGGTCGCCACCGGGAGAAGCGTCGGGTAGTCCAGGTAGCCACGGTCGTCGCCGCCGTAGAGGGTCGCTCGGTCGCCCGGGTTGAACGGTCCGCCGGCCGCGAGCCGGGCCGGCAGGTCCGGGTTGGCGAGGAAGGCGGCCCCGAAGCTGAGCAGGTCGGTGGTGCCGTCCTCGACAAGGGGAAGGTCCGCGAGCCCGGTCGGCTGGTCACCCGTGGCCGGGTTGAGGATCNGCGTGCCGCCGAAGCGGCGGCGCAGCTCCACGGTCAGCGACCGCTCGGCGTTCTCGGCGATGTGCAGGTAGGCCAGTCCGAGCGGGCGCACCGCGTCCACCAGCGCGGTGTACGTGGCGGGCACGTCGTCGACGACGATGTCGTTGAAGCTGCCACCGGGCGAGATCCGCAGCCCCACCCGGTTCGCGCCGATCGCCTCGACCACGGCCCGGGTGACCTCGACGGCGAACCGGATCCGGCCGGCGACCGAGCCGCCCCAGCCATCGGTGCGGCGGTTGGCGTTCGTGGCCAGGAACTGGTTGATGAGGTAACCGTTCGCGCCGTGCACCTCGACGCCGTCGAAGCCGGCGGCGACAGCGTTGCTGGCCGCCTCGGCGAACTCCGCGATGATCTCGGAAATCTGCACCTCGGTCAGTTCGGCCGGGGTCTCGAAGTCCGCCATGCCCGTGGCGCTGAACGTCTGGCCGGCGGGACGGACCGCGGACGGGGCGAGTGGGATCGCGCCCGCGGGCAGCAGGCTCGGGTGGCTGATCCGCCCGGCGTGCATGAGCTGGGCGAAGATCACTCCGCCGGCGTCGTGCACGGCGGCGGTGACCGCCCGCCATGCCTGAACCTGCTCGGCGCTGTGCAGGCCAGGGGTGTTCGGGTAGCCCTGGCCGACGGCGGAGGGCTGGACGCCCTCGGTGATGATCAGGCCGGCGCCGGCCCGCTGGGCGTAGTAGGTCGCCATCGACGGCGTCGGGGTGGCGCCGGGGCCGAAGGCCCGGTTGCGGGTCATCGGCGCCATCGCGATGCGGTTCGCCAGGTGCAGGCCGGCCAGGTCGATCGGGTCGAAGGCGGTGGTCATCGGACTCCCTCTCGTCACCGTCACGCCCCCGCCGAGCGCGGTCGCGGACTACCCAGTCCGAACCTCAAGCCCGCCGACGCCCCTTCCCGGTCACATCGAGTGTGAGACGCGTCACCCGGACAGGAAGGTGGTCGCAGCGTCCGATCGTGACCGGACTGTCGGAGGGTGGCGCTAGCATGCGGCCATGCTTGATCACATAGGTGTCCAGGCGGCCGACGTCGAGGCATCGCTCGCCTTCTACCTGCGTACCTTCGCGGCCATCGGCATCCGCGAGGCGAAACGCTTCCCAGCCGGCGATTCCGTGGTGGTCGGCCTGTCCGGGCCGGACGGGAAGGCGTCGTTCTGGCTCAGCCCCGCGGCCGGCGCCGAGACCCGGGAGCTGCACGTCGCCTTCCGTGCCCCGGACCGGGCCGCNGTCGACGCGGTGCACGAGGCCGCAGTGCGCGACGGCGTCGAGGTGCTGCACGCGCCACGCGTCTGGCCCGAATACCACCCCACCTACTACGGCGTCTTCCTGCGCGATCNCGACGGCCACAACGTCGAGGCCGTCCATCACGGGTTCTAGGAACACGGATCCGGGAAAGGCGCGGCTCCCAGGAACGCACGAATCCCAGGAAGGCAGGGAGATCGGCGATGCCCACCACCGTCCGCACCGAGGTGCTCGACATCTCTGTCGAGGTGACGGGGCCCGCCGATGGGCCGCCGGTCGTTCTGCTGCACGGCTGGCCGGACGCCGCCCGTGGCTGGCACGGGGTGCAGGCCGGGCTGAACGAACGGGGTTGGCGCACGATCGTCCCGGACCTGCGAGGCAGCGGCGCGACCAGGTTCCGCGACGCCGGCACGCCGCGCGACGGTCAGGCCGTCGCGCTGGCCCAGGACGCGCTCGACCTCGCCGACGCCCTCGGGTTGGGGCGGATTGCCGTGGTCGNCCACGACTGGGGCGCCCGCNCCGCCTACACCCTCGCCGCCCTGGCGCCGCGCCGTCTCACGGCCATCGCCGCGCTCGCCCTGGCCTACCAGCCGCGGGGGAGCTTCACCATGCCGGGCTTCGAGCAGGCCAGGGCGTTCTGGTACCAGTGGCTGATGTTCGTCGATGCCGGGGCGCGGGCGGTCCGCGAGGATCCCGTCGGCTTCGCCCGCATCCAGTGGGACACCTGGAGCCCGCCCGNCTGGTTCGACGACGACGAGTTCGCCGCCACCGCGCCGGCGTTCACCCGTCCGGACTGGGCGGCGATCACCCTGAACGCCTACCGGGCACGGTTCCATGCGAACGAGCCGCGCGACNCGCGCTACGACGACCTGCGCCGTCGCCTCGCCGAGGTCGAGCGGCTCGGGGTGCCCACCCTGATGATCCAGGGCGGCGACGACCGCTGCGACTCACCGGCCGCGTCCGCGGGCCAGGCGGCATACTTCACCGGCGGGTACCGCCGGGTCGTCCTCGACGGCGTGGGCCACTTCCCCCACCGCGAGGCCACCGCGGCGGTGGCGGACCTGGTCGCCGACCATCTCTCGGTGGCGGACGGCCGCGCGCGGGCCAGCGGCCCGGGTTAGCTAGCTCTCGTCGGCCGGGGCGAGCAGGCGAGCGGGGAAGCCGCCGCGGCTGATCGGCCCCCACCGGTCGATCCGCAGCCGGAGCAGCACCTTCTCCTGGCGGCGCATGGCCTCGCGGTACTCGTCCCAGTCGGGGTGCTCGCCGCTGATGCAGCGGAAGTACTCCACCAGCTCCTCGACCGCGGCGGGCTGGTCGACCACGGTGATCGTGCCGTCAACCTGGACCCAGTCGCCGCTGAACTCGTCGGACAGCACGCACATCGACGCCCGCGGGTCGCGGCGCGCGTTGCGGGTCTTCGCCCGTTCCGGGTAGGTCGACACGACGATGTCACCCGCGGTGTCGACGCCCATCGTCACCGGGGAGAGCTGCGGGGCGCCGTCGCGGCGGGTGGTGACGAGGATGCCGCGGTGGCGGGGGCGGACGAAGTCGAGCAGGCCCGCGCGGTCGACGCTGACATCCCTGGCTGCGGTCGGACTCATCCTGGCAGCCTAGGCCACGGGGGCCAGGTCGGCGGCGCCGTGGGCGGCATCGAGGTCGGCCGTCTGACCGGCGGCGGCCGCGCGCGAGCCGTAGCCCCACGTGTAGGCGACGAAGCCGGCCCAGGCCAGTGCGCCGATCCCGATCCGCACCGCCGTCGGCAGCCCGGAGGGCGTCACGAACGCCTCGATGAAACCGGAGACCGCGAGGGCCACCGCGGCGCCGAGCGTGATCGTCACCGCCCCCCGCCCCTCGGCAGCCAGCGCCTCGACCCGACGCCGCGGGCCCGGCGCGATGATCGACCAGCCCAGGCGCAGGCCCACCGCGCCCGCGAGGAACACGACCGTCAGCTCCAGCATGCCGTGCGGGAGGATCAGGCTCCAGAACTGGCCGCTCTGCCCGCAGCTGGTCATGTACCCGCCGACCACCCCGGTGTTCACCGCGTTCACCAGCAGCACCAGCAGGGTCGGCAGGCCGAGCAGCGCGCCGGCGGCGACCGCCGTCGCCGACACCCAGGCGTTGTTCGTCCAGACCTGGCTGGCGAACGAAGGAGCCGGGTTCTCCGTGTAGTACGAGGCGAAGTCGGAGCGGCACAGCTTGGCGACCGCGCTCGGCGGCGCCAGGTTGGCCTGTGCCTCGGCGTCGTTGGCGATCCAGAGCCCGATGGCCAGCGCTACCAGCACCGAGCCGAGCGCGGTCGCGAGCACCCAGCGGCGTCGCTCGTAGACGGCCAGCGGGAAGGTCACGGCGAAGAACCGGCCGACGACGTGCCACCCGGGGTCGGGCGCCNCGCCCACCGCCGCGCGGGCGCGGGTCACCAGGATGGTGAGGTCGTCGACGAGACTGGTGTCGTAGGAACGGGTGCGGATCACCGACAGGTGGGTCGCGGTCCGCTGGTAGAGCTCGACCAGTTCGTCGAGCTCGTCGCCGCTCATCCGGCGCGGCCGGCCGGCCCGGTCGACAAGCCGGCCGAGCCGGATCCATTCCGGGCGGTGCACGGCGACGAACGCATCGAGATCCATGGCGCTCTCATCCTCGCAGACGGGTGGTGGCGTCGGGACTCCCCGCCACCACCGGCCGTGGCATCACCCGTGGCGCAGCTGTCCCGTCAAGGAGATGCCAGGTCCGTCAGGACCCGTCAGGACCCGTCGCCNCCATCGAGGGCCAGGCCGGCGAAGTCCGCCAGGCCGGTGGCGAGCGCCGCGATCGTCGGGTACCTCCAGACGAAGTTGCCGGGCAGGGTGATACCGAGTGCGGGCTCCAACCGGGAGCGCAGCTCGAGGGCGAGCAGCGAGTCGAAGCCGAACGACCGCAGCGGCGTGTCCGGGTCGAGCGTGCTCTGGCTCAGCCGCAGCACCACCCGCAGATGCTCCCCCAGGTACTCCTCGAACAGCGCCCGCCGGGGCTCCCCCGCCGCCGCGGCCCGCAGGCGTGCCCGGATGTCGGTCGGACCGTCCTGCTCGGCCGCCTGGACGCCACCGGCCCGGATGACGGCGGAGAACACCGGCAGCGGGCGACCGGCCGGCGGTATCCAGGCGATCGGGTCCCCGGGCAGCAGGCCGGCGTGCCGTCGGCCGTGCGCGAGGACCGTCTCCAGGGCGTACAGGCCGTCGCGGGTCGGTATGGTCTCGTAACCCCGCTCCCCGAAGATCGTGCCGCCGCCGATCTCGCCCCAGACCCCCCAGTTGATCGAGGTGGTCGGCAGCCCCTGGGCGCTGCGCCAGTCGGCGAAGCCGTCGAGCCAGGAGTTCGCCGAGGCGTAGGAGCCCTGGCCGGGGATGCCGAACAGCGACGAGATGGACGAGTAGAGCACGAACCAGTCCAGCGGACGGCCCTCGGTCGCCGCGTGCAGCCGGGCGGCCCCGAACACCTTGGGATGCCAGACGCCGTGCAGCTGCTCGGCGGTGATGGTGGTCAGCGCCGCATCCCGGAGCACCATCGCCGAGTGCACGACGCCGCGCAGAGCGACGTCGTCGGCGGTGGCGGCCGCGACGAGCCGCTCGGCGACCCCCGGCTCGGCGACGTCGCCGAGGACCACCCGGACGTCGGTGCCCTGGGCGGCGAGCTCGGTGA
The DNA here is from genome assembly GCF_001420875.1 of Frankia sp. AvcI1. Classification (NCBI taxonomy): domain Bacteria; kingdom Bacillati; phylum Actinomycetota; class Actinomycetes; order Frankiales; family Frankiaceae; genus Frankia; species Frankia sp. AvcI1. Next base: position 49,304 of record NZ_LJFZ01000008.1, read on the forward strand.
GCCGCCTGTCGATCTCCGGGCTCGGTGCCGACCGGCCGCACAGCACCACGCGGCCGGCCCGGTGGGCGGTCAGCCAGGCGGCGGTCGCCAGGCCCACCCCGCCGAGACCCCCCGTGATGATGTATGCCGCGCCGGGTCGCACCGGGGACGGGGCGCCGCCGGGCCGGATCGCCATGGCCTGCCCGTCGTCCGGGACGGTCAGCACAATCTTGCCGATATGACGGGCGCCGGCCATGAACCGGAACGCCTCGGCGGCCGAGGCGAGCGGGAAGCTCTGCACGGGCAGCGGGACGAGATCGCCGGCGGCGAAGGCAGCGGACAGCTCGCGAAGCAGGGCCACCACCCGGTGCCGCTGCTCGCGGCAGAGCTCGATCGCGTTGACGCTGGCCAGCGTGATGCTGTTGCGGAACGGCAGCAGGCCGAGGGGACTGTCGGCGAGGATGTCGCGCAACCCCAGCTCGATGAACCGGCCGAAGGGCGCCAGGGTCTCCAGCCCCGCGCGGATCGCCGGGCCCGTCAGGGAGTTCAGCACGACGTCGACGCCCCGGCCGCCCGTCGCCGCGCGCGCCTGCGCGGCGAAGTCCAGCGAGCGGGAGTCCATGACGTGGCGCACGCCGATGCCGCGCAGGTAGGCCCGTTTCTCCGGGGTGCCGGCGGTGGCGAGGACCTCGGCGCCGAGCAGCCGCGCGACGGCGATCGCTGCGAGCCCGGTCCCGCCGGTGGCCGAGTGGATGAGGACCGACTCGCCCGCGCGCAGGTCGGCGACCTCTCGTAGGGCGTACCAGGCGGTCGCGAAGGCGACGGGGAGGCCGGCTGCCGCCGCCGCGTCCACCCCGGCGGGGATCGGCATGGTCAGGTCGGCGTCGGTCGTCAGGAAGGAGCCGAACGCCCCGCCGCCGAGCAGGTCGACCGCGACGACCTCGTCGCCGGGGCGCGGGGCGGTGACGTCCGGGCNCACGGCGGTGACGACGCCAGCGCACTCGAACCCGATCGGCGACGGCGGCAGCACGCCGAGAGCGAGCAGTACGTCGCGGAAGTTCACTCCGGCGGCGCGCACCCGCACCTCCACCTGCCCAGGGCCCGGCTGGCGCCGCTCGGCGACGGCGACGCGCAGATCGTCGAGGTCGCCGGACTCGGGGGTGCGCAGCGCGAAGCCGTCGCGGCCGTAGCGCACGCGCTGGTGGCCGGCGTCGTGCCGTTCGGCGGCCGTCACCGGCGTCAGCACCACGCGGGCGACGAACCTGATCCCGCTGCGCAGAGCGATCTCATCGTCGACGGCGATGGCGACGGGGTCGGGGGTGCCGGGCGGGGCGAGGGCGTCGTCGGCGAGCAGCTCGTCGGCGAGATCGTCGGCGTCGGCGGCGAACGACGGGCCGCGCCCGGTGCCTGCACCACCGGGCCCGGTGCCGCCAGGAGCAGGAGATCCGCCAGGAACGGTACCGCCGGGGGCGGCGATGGCACCGGCCCCCGCGGGCAGGACCCCGGCCGGATCGGCGTCGAGGTGGAGCATGCGGTACTCGGGGTGCTCGTGGGCGAGTACCCGCAGCAGGCCGCGCACCCCACCCCGGTGGGCGTCGGGCACGGCCCCCGGTGTCAGGGCCCGCGCGCCGCGGGTGACGGTGAACAGCCGCGGCGCGGCGCCCGACAACCCGGCGAGGGTCTGCACCACCGTCAGCAGCGCCCGGGTGGCCCGTTCGGCGGCGACCGGGGACAGCGCCAGCGGGTCGGCCGGCGGATCCAGCGGCGCGTCGGCGAAGCCGTAGTCCGGTGCAACAGCGCGCGCCCCGACCGCGTCAGCCCCACCGACCGCGTCAGCCGCGTCAGCCGCGTCAGCCCCACCGGCCGCGCCGGATCCGCCGGATGAGTCAGCTTCACCAGATAAGTCAGATCCACCGGATGAGTAAGCCGCCTCGGATGCCGCGGCCGGGCCGTCGAGGACGACCACGACCCGCTCCGGTCGGCCCGCGGTGGCCCACGCCGGCCCGGTGCCGCGCGCCCACCGCCGGGGGTCGTCGGCGGCGCCGGGCAGCAGCGCGAACTCGGCGTCCGCCCCGGCGGCGGCGAGCGCGGCGGCAAGGTCGCGCGCGGAGCCGGTGAGCTCGCCGAGCACGAGCCAGCGGCCCGGCCGGCCGGGCCCGGCGGCCGGGGGACGCGGCTGCGGTTGCCACGCGACCCCGTACAGCCAGTCGTCGATCCGTGCGGCGAGCTCCGTCGGCGCCGTGCCCGCGGTGGCGGAGTCGGCCGTGCTGTGGTGGACGTAGCGCATCCCGTCGAGGGCGGCGACGAGCGTGCCGGCGGCGTCGAGCAGGCGGACGTGCCCGGCGGGACTGCCGACGCCGCCGGCGTCCGGGAACTCCATCCAGCCGTGGACGTACCGCACGGTCGTGGTGTCCCCGAACACCCGGATCTCGTCGATGCCGGCGGGCAGGACCAGCCCCTGCTCGGTCGCGGCCGGCAGGCTGACGACGAGTGCCTGCGCGCAGGCGTCGAGGAGCACGGGATGGATGGGCAGCTCCTGGGCCCCGGCGGCGGCGAACGGCGGGACGGTCACGGTCGCCCAGACTCCGTGGTTGTCCGCCCCCGCGTGCAGGTCGGTGATGGCGGCGAAGGCGGGTCCGTGGTCGATCCCGCGGCCACGCAGGTTGCGGTACACCTCGCTCGGCCCGACGCGGCGAGGGTGNGCGACGGCGAGGTCGAGCAGCGCCGCCCCGCCGTCCGGCGCGGGCGCGGTGGTCCGTCGCAGCACGCCGGACATGCGCCGGCTCCAGCCGTTCTCGGTGCCGTCGCTGCGGGCGAAGATCTCGATCAGGGTTCGGTCCGGATCCTTGGGTGTCGCGGTCATCAGCGCGTCGGTGTGGTCGTCGAGGTCGAGCAGTTCCTCGAACGCGGTCTCGGTCAGGACGACCTCAGCCGGCGCGGCGTCGGGGAACACCTCCGCCGCGGCGCTGAGCGCGAACGCGCAGTAGGCGGCGCCGGGCAGCACCGCCCGGCCGTGCACCCGGTGGTCGGCGAGCCAGCCGACGGCCGCGGTGCCGACGTCGCAGCGCCACAGGTGGCGCACCGGCCCGCTCGGCACCTCGGAGTGCAGGCCCGGCAGCGGTGCCGCGGCAGCCCCGTGGCCGGGGGTCGCCGCGGGGGTCCGCGGGCCGGGCAGGGGGGCGTCGATCCAGTGGCGGCGGCGGTCGAACACCAGCGGAGGAACGTCGACGATCACCCCGTCGGGGTAGAGGACCGACCAGTCGACGGGCACGCCGGCGCAGTGGGCCGCCGCGAGCGCGATCCGGAACTCCGCCTGACCGTCGCCGTCCCGGCGCAGCGTCGGCAGTACCACCGGGGTGCGGCTGCCCCCGGCCAGGCTGCCGGCGATCGCGTGGGCCACCACCGGGTTCGGCGAGATCTCGAGGAAGACGCGGTGCCCGTCGGCGGCGGCTGCCGCGACGGCGTCGGTGAACCGGACAGGGCGGCGCAGGTTCGCGCACCAGTACGCGGCGTCGAAGGCGGGCGCGGCACGCGGGGAGTCCTCGACCGTGCCGTAGAAGCCGGTCTCGGGCCGACGCGGGTCGAGCTCGGCGAGCTGCTCGGCGAGCTCGCCGAGCAGCGGGTCGACCTGCGGTGAGTGGGAGGCGACGTCGACGGCGACCGGGTGGGCCGGGATGCCGCGGGCGGTCCAGTGCGCGACGAGTTCGTCGATCCGGCCGGCGGCTCCGGCGACGACCGTCGAGCCCGGCGCGGCCAGCACGGCCACCGAGACCTCCCGGTCGGCACCGGTCGCGGTGAGATCGGCCGCCACCGCGCGCCGATCGAGACCGACGGTCGCCATCGCGCCGGCCCCGGCGATGCGGGTGAGCAACCGCGACCGGCGGCAGATCACCCGGGCGCCGTCGGCGACGCTCAACGCGCCCGCGACGACGGCCGCCGCGACCTCTCCCATGGAGTGCCCGATCACAGCGGCGGGCCGCACGCCGTGCGCCCGCCACAGCGCCGCCAGCCCGAGCTGCACCGCGAACAGGACCGGCTGGACGCGGTCGCAGCCCACCAGCTCCTCGCCGGCCCGCAACGCGTCGAGGACCGAGATCCCCGTCTCCGCCCGGATGAGCGGGTCGACCTCGGCGATGGCCGCGGCGAACGCCGGCTCCACGACCNGCAGGTCGCGGCCCATGCCGGCCCACTGCGACCCCTGTCCGGAGAACACCCAGACCGTGTCCCGCGGCACACCGGCGACGGCGGTGCCCGCCACCACGTTCGGCGCGGGGCGACCGGCGGCGAACGCGCGCAGGCCCGCGACCAGCTCCTGCCGGGAGAAGGCGACCACCCCGAGCCGGCCGCGCCCCGTCGCGCGCCGCCGGGCCAGCGTGTACGCGACGTCGCGCACCGCGCCGGCAGCCGAACCAGTGCCGGCGGCCGAGTCAGCGCCGGCGGCCAACCAGTCGGCGAGGCGGGTTGCGGCGGCCGGCAGCACCTCGGCCGAGCCGGCCGGGACGACGACCACGTCCGGGCCGCTCGCCCCCGACGCGGCACGGGCCGCCCACGGGTCGGTAGCCGACAGCCGGTCGGCAGCCGACGGCGCCTGCGCGACGACGACGTGCGCGTTGGTGCCGGAGAACCCGAAGGAGGACACGGCCGCGACCCGGCCCGTGCCCCGCACGGGCCAGTCGACCAGGTCGGTGGGCACGAAGAACCGGGACTCGACGCCCGCGATCGCCGGGTTCCACTCGTGGAAGTGCAGGTTCGCCGGGATCTGCGCGTGCTGAAGGCAGAGCACGGTCTTGATCAGGCTGGTGACGCCGGAGGCGGGCTCGAGATGGCCGAGATTCGTCTTCACCGATCCCAGGGCACACCGCTGGGTCCCTCCGCCGTAGGCCCGCGACAGGGCCCGGAACTCGACCGGATCGCCCACCGTCGTCCCGGTGCCGTGTGCCTCGACCAGGCCGACGTCCGCCGGGTCGACGCCGGCCCGGCGCAGCGCGGCCTTCGCCACGGCGTACTGCGCCTGCTCGGAGGGGACGCTCAGCCCGTCGGTGCGGCCGTCCTGGTTGACCGCCGTGCCGCGGATCACCGCGAGTACCCGGTCGCCGTCACGCCGGGCGTCGGCCAGGCGCTTGAGCACGACCAGGCCGGCGCCCTCGCCGCGGCCGAAGCCGTCGGCGGCGGCGTCGAAGGCGTGGCAGCGGCTCGTCGGCGACAGCATGCTCATCCGGACCAGCGACTTCGACACCCGAGGAGAAAGCATCAACGCCACACCCCCGGCGATCGCGACGTCGCACTCGCCGCCCGCCAGGCTGCGGCAGGCCAGATGCACGCCGACGAGCGAGGAGGAGCAGGCCGTGTCCACCGTCAGGCACGGCCCGTGCAGGCCGAGCAGGTAGGCGATGCGGCCGCTGGCCACGCACGGCCCGTTGACGAGCAGCGATCCCTCCAGCTCCTCGGGCCGCCCGACGAGCCGCTCGGCGTAGTCGGAGCCGTTGAGCCCGATGAACACGCCGGTGGCGGTGTCGGCGAGCCGTTCCGCCGGCAGGCCGGCGTGGTCGAACGCCTCCCACGCCACCTCCAGCAGCAGCCGGTGCTGCGGGTCCAGCACGTCGGCCTCCCGCTGGGAGACACCGAAGAAGTCCGCGTCGAAGCCGGCGATGTCCGCCAGGAAGCCGGCCTGGCGCGGCACCGACCGGCCGAGCGCCGTCAGAGTCGGGTCGAGGTACTCCTCGGCCACCCAGCGACCGGGCGGTGGCTCGCCGACGGCGTCGCGCCGGGAGACCAGCAGCTCCCACAGGGACGCCGGGGAGTCCACTCCCCCGGGCAACCGGCAGCCCATCCCGATCACGGCGACGGCGTCCTCGGCATGGCCCATCGCGGACGCCGGCCGCTCCTCGGGCCGGGTGACCACGTCATCACTCATGGCGGGTGCCTCACTCATGGCGGGTGCGGTTCCTTTCTCGCGGGCGCACCCCGGCATCGGGCAGCACAGGGACACGCTGAAACCAGCGGAGCCGCGCCGGAGGCCGTCGGACCCGGCCACGGGGTGCGGCCTGACGGGAGGGAACACTGGGGAAGGGAACGCCGACGGCAGGGAACAGGGAGTCGGGGGAAGGGCGTCAGGGAGTCGGGGGAAGGGCGTCAGGTCGCGTCCGGGGAGCCCAGCAGGATCACGGCCTTGAGGCCGCCTGTCTGGTAGGTGAAGCTGAGCGCGTAGTCGAAGCCGAGCGGGCGCGAGCTCGTCCCCGGAATCGGGTCGAAGCTGAGGTCCGCGGCCGGCCGCTCGCAGCCGGCGGTGGGACACACCTCGCCTCGGGCGATCATCAGCGTCGTCAGCGCCGCGCCCAGCGCACCGGCCTGCCCGCCGCTGTGGCCGAAGCACGCCTCCTGGGAGCTGAGCAGCACCGCCGGCACCCTCGGCCCGTACAGCTCCCGCACGGCGTTGACCTCGACGTTCGTCACGTTCGGGTCGCCGTCGCTGCCCCCGTTGATGTAGGGGATCTGGTCGATGCTCCACCGCTCGCCCAGGCAGCGGNGGACCCCGGTCACCAGCGCCGTTCCGGTGATGTCGACCGACAGCGGGCTGAACAGGCCGTCGCGGGTCGTGGCCTGCGCGAGAAGGCGGCCGTGGGGGCGGGCGCCGCGGCGTTCGGCATGGGCGCGGCTCTCCAGCACCACCGTCGCCGACCCCTCGCCGTACCCGACGCTGCCCGCGCGCTCGTCGTAGGGGTGCATGCGGTGGTCGGTGGAGGGAGGCTCGTCCGGGACGAAGCCCGGGGCGCCCGCCGGCCCGCCCCGCTCGGCGGCGCGCAGGACTTCCTGTCCCTGGCGGGCGAGATCCGCGCTGCCGGAGTCGACGCCGGTGACGAGCGCGATCTCCACCTCACCGGCCTGGATCATGCGCAGCGCGTTCCCGAGCTGGATCGTCGAGGACGAGCAGCCGCAGGTGACCGAGAAGCTCGGCCCGCGGGTGCGGGCGAGGGACGCCTGCAGCAACGCGACGTCGTACGGGGTGGCCCCGAGCTGGGTCTGGATGAACAGCCCGACGGCGGCGTCCGGGGTGAGGCCCTCGGGGCGTGCGTCCAGGAGGTCCCGGTGGACCCGGACGTTGTCGTCGACACTGCCGCGGCCGGTGAGGATGGNAGCCTCGGTGAGATCGCCGGCGCGGAAGTCCAGCCCGCCGTCCGCGCACGCCTGGACGAAGGAGATCAGTCCGAGCCGGTGCGATCGGGTGAGCTGCTGGCGGTAGAGCGCCGGGATGTCGGGCAGCCGTTCGTCGAACATCTCCTCGGTGAGTGCGACGGAGCCGTAGTAGATGTCGCCCCGCGTCAGGCAGGAAATCCCTTTCGACGCCACCGCCCAGACGTCGTCCGCGGNGAGGCTGGGACGTTCGAGACCAGGCAGGCAGAATCCCATCCCGGTCAGCAGCACGTCTCGTTCTGTGGGCGCGGCGGCAGTGCGGTCGTCGGCCATCGCGGTCACTCCAGGTGGTCCGGTCGGCAGAGCAGAATGTGGACGCACGGGTTCGGCGGCGATGGGGGCGGAAGTCGCCGGCAGCGAGGTCACGGACCGGCCGGCGAGGCCNCCAACAGCTACCTTTGCGCGCGACCGGGGCGCTGTCGCCGTTTAGGTCATAGTGGTCTGCCCGGGCCCGATCCGGCGGCGAGTGTCACGTCCGACGCCACAGGTACAGGTGGCGCGGTCGGCCGGTGTGGCCGTAGCTCATGGTCCGGATCGCCAGGCGCTGCGCGGCCAGCCATTCGNGATAGCGGCGCGCCGTCACCCGGGCCAGNCCGAGGCCCCCGGCGACCTCGTCCGCGGACAACGGCCCCACCGCCCCGCGCAGGTGGCCGACCACGGTGTCGAGAGTGGGGGCGGACAGCCCCTTGGGCAGTGTCACGCCGGAGCCGTCGAGCCGCAGCCGGGACAGGGCGAGGTCCACGTCACGCTGGCGCACGAGCCCGCCGGCGCCGGCCGCGATCTGCCGCCGGAAGGCCGAGTACCGCTCCAGGCAGCGCCGGAACGCGATGGCGGTGAACGGCTTCACGACGTACTGGATGACGCCGTAGGACATCGCCGCCTGCACCATGGCCAGATCCCGGACGAGGGAGACGGCGATGATGTCGAGGGCCGAGCCGCGGGCGCACAGGGCCCGACACACGTCCAGCCCGCTCATGTCCGGCAGGAAGAAGTCCAGCAGGATCAGGTCGAGCCGACCGCGCAGGGCGGGTGACAGCGCCTGCTCCCCGCTNCTGGCCACCCCGCTGACGACGAACCCTGGAACACCGGCGACGTAGCCGCGCAGCCTGGCGGCGAGGACGGGTTCGGCCGCCACGATCAATGTGCGGACCGGTTGGTCGNCCATGCTGTCAGCTCCGGACGATAGGGCGCGGCGCAGATGCCGCGGGCGGGCTGCCGTCCTTCTTCCGCGCGGACAGCGCAGCGGATGGCTTCACACCTGGCACAAGAATCCGTACTCGAAGGCCGGCCGAACACTTACGGGTCACAGGGTCACAGAGATGCGGCCATGATCGACCGATGTTCGACACAGAACGAGCCGCGGGTTGTCGGTGGCCGCCGGTGACCACTCGGCGTTTCGGTCCGGCGCCAGCCTGGTTCTCATCCTCGCTCATCGGAACCACGCCATCCGGCCCGCCGACAGCCGGCAACCCAGCTCCGCCCGAGCCACGGTTCTTGCAATGCTGGATTCCGATCGGGCCGAGGGCACCACGGCCACATCCACCGCCACGTCCCTCGCCGGCCAGGATCCAGAAAATCTGCCGAACACACCGTCGGCCAATCTTCTCTCGGCACTACGGAACAGAGATCACCCCTGCATCATGGGGGGATTTCCGCGGCACCGTCAAGAGCCGGCATGCCGGGCCGGCCCGACTGCTCGGAGAAGGCGACGGCCGGCACCGAATGTGCCCGCACCGCCCAATTCCGAGCCAGGATTTGGATACCTGCGCNATTAGTCCGGGCGTGCGGTAAGTGACGGTAGTATGCCGATGCGAACCGTTTTGACAGCCGGCGGGGAGCCACCGAGCCGTCCTGGCGCACCTGGACGGGCAGTCCTCGGTGCCCGCCGGAGACCATAGGGTGAGATCCGCACGCACACCGAGATTCCCGGGGGCCCCATGAACCAGGTCGTCCGGAGCGGTCCCCACGGGGCGAGCCGCGCCGGCGCGCCGGGCNCACAGGCGAACCGCCCCGGCGGGGCGATCGTCACCGGTGAAGCGGTCGTCATCGGTGAAGCGATCGCCCCAGCTGAAGCGATCGTCACCGGTGAAGCGGTCGCCATCGACCTGCGGGTGGCCAGGCTGGGATCACGGCTGGTGGCCGGGCTGATCGACCTGCTCGCCGAGTTCTACATCCTGAACATCCTCGGCGCCCTGGTCGTGCTCGTCGTGCGACCCGAGGACGACGCGCTGGTCGCCGCCATCTTTCTGCTGATCTACGTCGCCATGGTGCTCGGCTACCCGGTGGCGTGCGAGACGCTGAGCCGCGGACGGACCCTCGGGAAGATGGCGTTGGGCCTGCGGGTGGTTCGCGACGACGGCGGGCCCATCCGCTTCCGGCACGCCTTCACCCGGGGCCTCATCGGCGCGGTCATCGAACGCCCCGGGGCCCTGCTCGGTCTGCCCGCCATCGTGAGCATGATCTCCTCCCGGCACAGCAAGCGCCTGGGCGACGTGTTCGCCGGGACGGTGGTGCTGCAGGTGAGCGTTCCACGCACCGTCGGCGCCGCGCCCTTCGTGCCGTCGCCCCTGCTCGGGTGGGCGGCCCTGCTCGACCTGACCGGGCTCGACGACGGTCTCGCCCTGCGCGCCCGCCAGTTCCTGAGCCGTGCGCACACCCTGTCGCCGCAGGCGCTGGACCGCCTTGGGTGCGGCCTGGTCGACGAGGTGCGCGCGGTGGTCACGCCGCCGCCGCCCCCGGGCACGCCGGGGTGGGCCTACCTGTCGGCGGTGCTCGCCGAACGCACCCGCCGGGCCTACGCCCGCCTCGCCGCGCAGCGCCCGCCCACAGCTCCCCCGGGCGGGTTCGGTTCGAACGCGGCTCCCGCATGGGTTCCAGCCCCCCCGCCGCCAGGCGCTTCATGGACGGGTGCCGGGCNGCGCACGCCCAGGCCGCCCACGACCGGGCCGGTCTCCGCCTGGCCCGAGCAGGCACCTCCGTCGAACGGCCGGTCTCGGNCCTGACATCAAAGTGTCAGATATGGCCTCCCGGAAACCAAGAGCCTCACATCGGTTTGTCAGGATCCATGCTCCCAGGAGCTCAGGTACTCGACCTGCGCCGGAGTCAGGGTGTCGATCCCGATGCCCATCGTTTCGATCTTCATCCGGGCGACGTCCTTGTCGATCGCGGTGGGGACGTCGTAGACGCCCGGCGTGAGTTCCCGCCCGGCGGTGTNCAGCCACTCCGCGGTCAGCGCCTGGTCGGCGAAGGACATGTCCATCACCGCGGCGGGGTGCCCCTCGGCAGCGGCCAGGTTCACCAGGCGACCCTCGGCGAGCAGCAGCAGCCGGCGCCCGTCGGCGAGGACGTACTCGTCGGTCGAGGGTCGCACCCGACGTGGCACCTCGACGGCGAGCTCGGCGAGGGCGACGATGTCGATCTCGATGTCGAAGTGGCCGGAGTTCGCGAGGATCGCGCCGTCGCGCATCACCGCGAAGTGCTCCCGGCGCACGACGTCCCGGTTGCCGGTGACGGTGATGAAGACGTCGCCCAGGGGGGCCGCCGCGCCCATCGGCATGACCCGGAAGCCGTCCATGGCCGCGTCCAGCGCCTTGGTCGGGTCGATCTCGGTCACGATCACCGCGGCGCCGAGGCCCTTGGCCCGCGATGCCACCCCCCGGCCGCAGTAGCCGTAGCCGGNCACCACGACCGTACGGCCGGCCAGCAGCGTGTTCGTCGCCCGGAAGATCGCGTCCAGGGTCGACTGACCGGTGCCGTAGCGGTTGTCGAACATGTGTTTGGTGTCGGTGTCGTTGACCGCCACCATGGGGAAGCGCAGCGCTCCGGCGGCGGCCATCTGCCGCAGCCGGATCACCCCGGTGGTCGTCTCCTCGCAGCCGGCGCGGACGCCGGCGAGCACGTCGGTGCGCTCGGTGTGCAGGATGTTGACCAGGTCGCAGCCGTCGTCGAAGACGTAGTGCGGCGCGGCGTCGAGGGCGGCACCGATGTGGGCGTAGTAGCCGTCGCGGTCGATGCCGTTGCGGGCGAACGTGGCGATGCCNTACTCGGCGACGAGCGCCGCGGCCGTGTCGTCCTGGGTGGACAGCGGATTCGACGCGCACAGCGTGACCTGCGCGCCGCCGGCCGCCAGCGCCCGCATGAGGTTCGCCGACTCCGTGGTGACGTGCATGCAGGCCGCGATGCGCACCCCGGCGAAGGGGCGTTCGGCGGCGAAGCGCTCCCGGATCTGGCGCAGCACGGGCATCGCCCGATCGGCCCAGTCGATCCGGGATCGGCCCTGGGCGGCGAGGGCCAGGTCGGCGACGTCGTGGCGCGGCAGCCCGGCGTCGGGACGGTCGGAGGGTTCGGGCAGCAGCTCGGGGAGGTCGGCCAGATCGGACATGGTGCTCCTGTCGTGGGAGGGGGCGCCGTGGCCGGCGACGCCGTGGCGGCGACCGGACTCACCGGCGCGGTTGCGGCAACTCGACGGTCCGGCACCTCGAACGATGGCAAGGCCGCCGAGACGATGTCAAAGAAGCTGACAACTCGCTGTTAGAATCGGGGCCCTGCATGGCGCCTCGCCCGTACTCTTCGTCGCATGATCGGATCGACGTGAGAGGCCGGGAGGGTGCCGCCCCACCCCGCCGGGAGGACTCGTTCGTGCGGNACGTGCTGGAGCGACTACGTCAGCGGGTCCAGCTCCGGCCCGAGCAGCGGCTCCCCATCGCGCGGGCCGCGGCGGTGTTGGACACCACACCGCGCATGCTGCGCTACCGCGAGTCGCTGGGCCTGCTCGTGCCCGCCCGCTCCCCCGGCGGTCACCGCGAGTACGGCGAGCGCGAGCTGCTCGCCGCCGCCTACGCCGACGAGCTGGAGCGGCGCTACCAGGTGAGCCCCAGCGACCTGGCCTTCGCCGTGCGGGTGCTGGCCGAGGCGGAGGTCGCCGCCGACGTCCGCCGGCTCGGGCAGCTCACCCGGCGCATCCCGCCGTCCCCGCCGGTCGCCGCCCTCGACTTCGAGGCGCAGAAGGGCCGCCGGCTGCTGCGCATGCCGGGCCCGGCCGGACCCGGCGGACCCGGCGGACCCGGCGGACCCGGCGGACCCGGACCATGGGAGCCCCACTCCCTTAACGGTCGCTAAACAATCCGAGGCGTACCGCACACACCTGGCCCGCCGGGTCGCCCCCGCGGGAAACGCTCGTCTACCGTTACCAGCGGTATCGGACCGTCCATGCCAACTGCCGTGAATCGGCGCCCGTCCGCAGCCAGGTTCGCTTCGCCCGAACTGTTCGGTCAGCCCGCGAGCACCCGGGTGCCGATGAGCGACCAAGCGCCGGGTCACGCATGCTGGTTGAGGTCCCACGAAGATCCCGGCGGTTCCGCCGGCCCACCGAGGGGGTGACGTCGACGTCTGGCGGACGGGAGTCGAGCACTCCATCCCGACCCAGCCCGCCCGCACCGGCGGGTGGTTCGTCGCGAGGGGGATCCGCCGGGGTGCCGACCCGCGCCGACGGCACGCCCCGCGGAGTCCCCGCCGAACGCGCGGCCACCCCGCCGAGATCGGCGGCACCACCACGATCGGCGACGCCGAAGCCGGGACCGGCGACGCCGAAGGCCGGACCGACGCCCAAGACGGGACCGACGGCACCGACGGCACCCAGGGCGGGAAGGGCGGGAGGAGCGACGCCCAAGGCGGGGCCGGCGGGTGACGCGGGGCCGGCGGGTGACGCGGGGCCGGCGGGTGACGCGGGGCCTCAGGGCACGGCGAGACCGGCGGCCCGGGCCAGGCCGGCGGGCGTCGGCGCAAAGATCCGTGGCCGCGCGACGGCGCGTTCGGAGCGGGCCGGAACCGCATCGACCGCGACCGCGACGACGGTCCGCCCGGCGCCCGGCACGGCTCCGGGGGCACCAGTCGGCACAACCCCGGCGGCACCGACCGACACCGCCACCCGCGGCCAGGACGGGCCCCCGAGCGGACCGGGACGCGGCGACACCCTCGACTCCCAGGCTCCGGCCGGGGACGGGCCGGGCGGCCGCATTCTGACACGGCCGCCCGTCGACCGGCGCCGCGTGCTGAAGAAGATGGCGCTGACGGCAGGCGCGCTCGGCGTGGTCGTCGCCCTGCTGTCGCTGCCGTTCGTGGGGGCGGTCGGCCTGTTCGCCAAGGGCAGCGCGGACCACTTTCTCGGGCTGCCGAGCGAACTGGTCACCCCGCCGCTGCCGCAGAGTTCGACGATCCTCGCCAGCGACGGCTCGGTGATCGCGACGCTGCGGGGCGCCGAGAACCGCATCGTCGTCCCGGGCAGCGCCATCCCGAAGATCATGCGTGAGGCGATCGTCTCCATCGAGGACGCCCGCTTCTACGAGCACGGCGGGGTCGACCCGCAGGGCGTCGTGCGGGCGGCACTGCGCAACAGCGAAGCCGGCGGGGTCGCCCAGGGTGGATCGACGCTGACCCAGCAGTACGTCAAGAACGTGCTGTTGCAGAACGCCCGCACGACCCAGGAGCGTGAGGTGGCCGCCGGCGACTCACTGGACCGCAAGATCCAGGAGCTCCGCTACGCCCTCGACATCGAGAAGCGATTCTCCAAGGACGAGATCCTCGAGCGCTACCTGAACATCGCCTACTTCGGCGACGGCGCCTACGGCGTCGGNACGGCCGCCGAACACTACTTCGGGGTGCCCATCTCCCAGGTCACCCTCGAGCAGGCGGCCCTGCTCGCCGGGCTGGTGCAGAGCCCGTCGCGGTACAACCCGGCCGCGCACCCGCAGGCGGCGCTGGTCCGGCGCAACACCGTGCTCGACAAGATGGCGGAGAACAAGTACGTCNCGCCGACACAGGCGGACGCGGCGAAGCAGATGCCCCTGAACGTGGTGCCGGCCCCACCGCCGGCCGCGGACTCCTGCGAGACGTCCACCGCGCCGTTCTTCTGCGACTACGTCCGCGCGCAGCTGCGGGCCAGCCCGGCGCTCGGCACCACCGTCGAGGAACGCAACCGGCGCATCTACGAGGGCGGCCTGGTGATCCGCACCACCCTGGACCCGCTGGTCCAGCAGGCGGCGCAGGACGCGGTGAACTCGACGATCGCCCCGGACAACCGGGTGTCGGCGACCGAGGTGGTCATCCAGCCGGGCACCGGCAACATCCTCGCGATGGCGGTCAACCGGGTGTACGGGTCGAACGCCGGCCTCAACCAGACGGTGGTGCCGCTGCCCACGAACGCGACGTTCCAGNCCGGGTCGACGTTCAAGACGTTCGTGCTCGCCGCCGCCCTGGAGCAGGGCTACGGCACGTCGACGGCCTTCTACTCGCCGGCCTGCTACGTCAGCCCGAAGTTCCCGCTCGACCGCGGCGAGGGCGACTGCGCCAAGGGTTTCTCGAACTCCGACCCGGCCGAGGCCGGCATCTACGACATCCCCCGTGGCACCTGGGACTCGGTGAACACCTTCTACGTGCAGCTCGCGGAGAAGACCGGCATCGGCCCGGTGATGGAGATGGCCAAGCGGCTCGGCGTCGCTCCCCCGGAGGCCGACAAGATCGGGCCGACGGACGGGGCGACCGCCATCGGCGGCGGTCGGTACATGTACGTCTCGCCGCTGCAGATGGCCGACGCCTACGCGACGATCGCCGGCGGCGGCCTGCGCTGCGCGCCGCGGTTCGCCACCGGGGCCGTGGACTCCAGCAAGGACCCGATCGACGTCGCCCGCCCGCCGCAGTGCGAGCAGGTGCTGGCGAAGGGGGTCGCCGACACGGTGACCAGCGTGCTGGCCGGCGTTCCGATCAACGGCACGGGGACCAACGCCGCGATCGGCCGTCCCTCGGCCGGCAAGACCGGCACCACCGACGAGTTCTCCGCCGCCTGGTACGTCGGTTTCACCCCGCAGATGACCGCGGCGGTGTCCGTCGGCGACCCCACCGGCGCCGAGTCCCACCCGCTGCGCAACGTCGTCGCGGACGGTCGGACCTGGTCACGGGTCTTTGGTGGTGACCTGCCGGCGATCATCTGGGGCAAGTCGATGCGGGCGGCACTGGCCAACCAGCCGGTGGTCGCGCTGCCCGGCGCCGATCCGACGGTGGCCCACGGCACCAAGGGCGGTCTGCAGAACACCCCGCCGCCCCCGCCCGCACCGGCGCCGGGCCAGGGCCTCGGCGACCTGCTCCAGAACCTCGGCCAGCAGGTCATGCCGGGCGTCTTCGGTCAGCCGCAGGCCCGCAGCGCCCCGCTCGGCCAGAACGGCACGCAGCAGGCAGGCCCGAACGGCCGGGACAACGGCGCCGGCCAGCCGAACGGCGGGCAGCCGAACGGCGGGCCCCAGAACGGCGGGCCCCAGAACGGTGGACCCCAGAACGGTCAGAATCGGGGCGGCCGCTAGCGGTGACGGGAGGCTTTGCGGTGCGTGGGAGAGCGGCAGCGCTCGCGGCACGACCGGGAGGGTGAGCCGGACGGCTCAGTCGGGGCCGATGGCTTCCACGAGGACGAGCGCGACGTCGTCGGCGGCGCCGTCGGCGGCGGCGAGCAGGCCGTCGGCGACGTCGGTGATGGACCGCCGGGCGCGGCGCGGCCCGGTGCCGCCACCGAGGCCGTGCGCCGCCGCGACGGAGCTCGCGAGCGTGGCGAGGCTGACCTCGATCGGCTCCGAGCGCCGTTCCACCAGGCCGTCGGTGAACAGCAGCAGGCGGCTACCGGCGGGCAGGGGCATGGTGTCCGCGATCTGGGCGCCGGCGTCGACGCCGAGCAGGACCCCGGCGCCGGCCTCCCAGTAGGACAGCCGATCCGGTCCGATCAGCAGCGGGGGGAGGTGCCCGGCGTTGACGATCGTCACCCGGGACCGGTCGGGCGGGAAGGTGAGGATGCACACGGTCGCCGTCGCCTCGGGGTGAGACAGGAGCATCAGCCGGTTGAGCCGGTCCAGCACCGCCGCCGGCCGGTGTCCGTCGAACGCGTAGGCCCGCAACGCGTAGCGCAGCTCGGCCATGATGATCGCCGCACCCAACGAATGGCCCTGGACGTCGCCGATGACGACGAAGGCCTCGCCGTCGGGCGTGTCGAAGGCGTCGAAGAAGTCCCCGCCGACCTCGGCCTGGGCGGCGGAGGCGTGGTAGCGGGCCGCCACCCGCAGGCCGGCGAGGTCGGGCAGGGTCGCCGGCAGCAGGCTGCGCTGCAGGGTGAGCGCGATGCGATGTTCCTCGGCGTAGCGGCGGGACTGGCGCAGCAGCGCGCCCACGGTGGAGAGGAACTCGCGCGGCTCGATGGGGTCGACGAGGTAGGCGTCGGCACCCTCGTCCAGGCCGATGCTGCGGTCGCCGGCGTCGACCGCGATCGCGGACACGTGCAGCACCGGAACGCCGGCGGACTCGCGGTCCCGTTTGATCCGCCGGCAGACCTCGATGCCGCTGAGGTCGGGCAGGTGCACGTCGAGCACGACCAGATCCGGGACGTGGTCGCGCACCTCGCGCAGCGCCTCCTCGCCGGAGGATGCCTCGAACACCTCGTAGCCGGCCCGACGCAGCCAGCTGCCGAGCACGTAGCGTTTGCTGACACTGTCATCCACGACCAGGACGCTGGCGCGCTCGACGGTCACGGCCGCAGCGCGTCGACGCGGGCGAGCACGGCGTCGATGGCCCGCTGGCTCAGCGTCAGCTTCGCCAGGACGGCGACGGCCGAGCCGGGACCGCGACCCCGGCGCGTGTCATGGTCGCTCCAGGTGACGATGACGACCGGGATGTCGCGCAACGCCGGGTCGGCGCCCATCGTGGACATCACCTCGCCGCCGTCCAGCCCCGGCAGCATCAGGTCCAGGAAGACGACGTCGGGTGGGTCCGCGTGCAGCGCCGCGAGGGCCTCGTGGCCGTCGCCGGCCTCCAGGACGCGATCCGCCCGGTCGGCCAGCAGCCGGCGCATCGTCATTCGAAAGGCCGGATCGTCGTCGACCACGAGGGCGGTGCTCACCCGGACCGGTGCCTCGCCAGGGGTCAGCGGCGAGTCCGCGCCCTCCTCTGCGTCGGCCTGGTGGCAGACATCCGCGTCGCGGGGCAGGGTCACGGTGAACGTCGAGCCACGGCCGAGCTCGCTGACCAGGTCCAGGCGCCCGCCCAACAGCTCGCACACCCGGCGCGCGTAGGGCAGTCCCAGGCCCGTGCCCCGCGTACGGGCGTGCAGATGACTGCGTGCCTGGTAGAACTCCTCGAACACCTGCTCGACGTCCTCCGCCGAGATGCCGATCCCCGTGTCCCGCACGACGAACGTCACGGTGTCCCCGGCGTCACCCGTCCTCGCGGCGGTTACCCNCACCTCGCCGTGCTCGGTGAACTTCAGCGCGTTGCCGACGAGGTTGCGCAGCACCCGACCGAGCAGCGTCTCGTCGGTGTACAGCGGGCCGACCTCACCGTCCTCCTCGATGACGAGTTCGACGCCCGGCCGGGTGGCCAGCGGCCGCAGCGAGCCGTCGAGGTGCGCGAGCACGGCCCGGATGTCCACCTGCTCCAGGGCCGGTTCGAGNCGGCCGGACTCGGCCTTCGACAGGTCGAGCAGGTCGTTGACCAGGGTGAGCAGATCCTTCGTGCTGGCGAGGATCAGCTCGACCTGCCGGCGCTGCTCGTCGGTGAGGGAGTCGCCGGCCGGGTCGAGCAGCAGGCGGGCGAGGCCGAGCACCGAGTTGACCGGGGCCCGCAGCTCGTGGCTGACACTACGCAGGAACCGGGTCTTGGCCTCGTTCGCGCGGGTGAGGGCGATGCCCCGCTCGTCGAGCTCGCCGTAGAGCGCGACCACCCCGCGGTTGGTTTCCTCCAGCTCGGCGGAGAGCTGGCTGTACAGCGCCAGGACGCCGCGGTTGGTCTCCTCCAGCTCCGCGTTCAGACGGAGCAGCTCGTTCTGGTTGTCCCGCAGCTCCGCCAGCGCGCTGACCAGCTCGCTGTTCTGCACGCGCAGNTCGTCGGCCGGGGAGAGCGGGACGGTGGCGGCGAGGATCTGCCGTAGTCGGGTGCGCCGCGCGTCGTCGACGACGGCCCCCGGCGCGAGCGGCTTCGCGAGGGTGACGACCGTCGGGGCACCGCCCGCGCCGCCCGCACCGCCCGCACCGCCCGCACCGCCCGCACCGCCCGCACCGCCCGCCGCGGGCCCGGTCGGGCTGACGGTGAGATCGACGAGGCGGCCGGCGGCGACCAGGCCGGCCGCGTCCGCCGGGATGACCCNGTCGGCCGTCAGGACGACCGCCAGCGCCGGGGGGTTACGCAGGACGAAGTCGATCCGCGCGCCGCCCGCGGCCAGCGCCTCCCGACCGATCTCGCTGAGCGCGGTGGCGAACCTGACCTGGTCCGGCCCGTCGAGCCCGGCGGCGGCGCCTGCCGCCCGGGCGAGCTGGCGGGCGGTGAACACGTCCGGTTCGCTGTCCAGCCGCATGGTGGCCAGTTCCGGCAGNGGGCTGCCGTGGTGCCGCGCCCCCATGGCCTACCCCTACCCCGCCGCCTGCGGTGGACCGGCCACGACGACGGAGGCGTCGTCGCGACGCAGGCCCGCGTCGCGCAGGATCGTCGCCGCGACGAGCAGCGGGTCGTGGCTGGCGACGCCGGGATGGTCGGCGAGGTTCCAGCGGGTGNCCACCCCGTCGCTGTGCNGGACGACAAGCGCGTCACCCGGCAGGGGGTGGCGCGTCTCGGACAGGCCCCGAGCCTGGTGACCCGCGATGCCCGGCCGGCTGAGCAGGCCCGACCGGCGAGCCCCGCTGAGGATCACCCCGGCGACGTTGCCGAGCCCGGCGAACCGCAGGACCTCCGCGGCCGGTTCCAGCACCGCGACCGCGACGGCGGCGCCACGGGTGTGGGAGATCCCCTGATGGATGCGCCGCACGAGCTCGACCGGGCCGCCCGACGGGTCGGCGGCCGCGAGGAAGATCCGCACCGCCTCCCTGGCGGCCCGCGCGGCGAGCTCCCCGTGCCCGAGCCCGTCGCACAGCAGCAGCGCGAGGCCGGCGTCGGTGGCACGCACGGCGTAGGCGTCGCCGCAGACGGTCTCGCCGGTGATCGGGCGGGTCAGGCCGGCGACCCGCGGGGCACCGAGCCCGCCGCTCGGCAACCCGGGCGGCCCGGGCGTGCCGGGGCGCGGCCCGGGCCGGCCCGTCGGACGGAAGGTGACGACCATGGCCGTCCCGCGGCCCGGGGTCGAGTGGATGTCCAGGTCGTCCGAGAGCCGGGCGATCGCCCCGAGCCCGACGCCGAGGGTTCCCGCGGACGTCGCCCCGTCGCGCATCGCCGCCGAGACGTCGGCCATGCCCGGTCCACTGTCGATCGCGACGAACTGCACCGCCGTGGTCAGGTCGGTCCGGTCGCCATCCCAGCGCAGCACCCGCAGGAGCAGGCGGCCGTCGTCGGAGTGGCGGACCAGGTTGGTCATCGTCTCGGTGACGGCGATCCCGAGCTCCGCACCGCGGGTCGCGGGGAAACCCAGCCGGCCGGCCAGCGTGACGGCCGCCCGCCGGGCCGCCCCGGCCGCCGACGGGTCGGTCGCGCCGAACCACGCGACGTCCTCCGCCCGCGGGAACACGCCGGGCGTGGTCAGCGCGACCACTTCACGACCCGCACGGTGGTGCCCACTCCCGGACTGCTGTCGATCGCGAACTCGTCGACGAGGCGTCGGCTGCCCGTCAGCCCGAGTCCGAGACCGGAGCCGCTGGTCCACCCCTCGGTCAGGGCCAGGTCGAGATCGGGGATGCCCGGCCCCGTGTCGATGAACACCGCGCGCACCCCGCGGCGCCGGCCGCTGTCGACAAGGTCGATCATCATCTCACCGCCGCCGCCGTAGACCAGCGTGTTGCGCGCCAGCTCGCTCGCCGCCGTCACCATCTTCGTCTGGTCCACCAGGGACAGCTTGGCAGCGACGGCGAGCGTCCGCACCACCTGGCGGACGCGCACGACGTCGGACTCGGAGACGATCGGATGGCGCTGCGAGTCCGTGCCCGTCAGCTCGCGACCGGGCAGGCTCCCACCGGGGTTACCGGTCACCCGTCCGGCCCCCGTCGCCGCTGCGCGCGGCGCCGGTCGCGGCCGGCTCCCCCCCGCCGAGCCCGGCCCGCGCCGCGGCCTGGCCGGCGAGCGCGCCGGGCTCACCCTCTCCGTCTGCGTCGTCGACCTCGTCCTCGTCGGAGCGGCTCACCCGAACCTCGGCGCCGAGCAGGGCAAGCCCGTGCTCCAGGGTCAACGCGGTGCGCACCCCGGGCATGTACAACCCGAGCTCGACGAGGGTGATCGCGACGGCGGGACNCATGCCGACCACGACGGTCTCGGCGTCGAGCAGCCGCGACAGCGACGCGATCGTCGACAGCATGCGGCCGATGAAGCTGTCGACGATCTCCAGAGCGGAGATGTCGATCAGCACGCCGCGGGCGCCGGTCGCCACGATCCGCTCGGACAGGTCGTCCTGCAGGTCGAGGGCGAGCTGATCGTGCAGATCGACCTGAATCGACACGAGCAGCAGGTTTCCCATCTTCAGGATGGGGATGNGGTCCATCAGCGGATCTCGGCCCCGGCCGCCCGGCGGACGAACCGGAAACCGTCCCGGCGCAGCGCGAGCGCGAGCGCCTCGGCCAGCGTGGCCTTGGTGACGATCTCCCCGAACTCGATGCCGAGGCTCACGACCGTCTGGGCGATCTGCGGACGGATGCCGGAGATGATGCAGTCCGCCCCCATGAGCTGGGCGGCCATCACCGTCTTCAACAGGTGCTGGGCGACCTGGGTGTCGACCGCGCCGACCCCGGTGATGTCGATGATGGCGTGCCGGGAGCCGGTGCTGACGAGCGCCTCCAGNAGGCTCTCCATCACGAGCTGGGTGCGGGCGGAGTCCAGGGTGCCCACCAGCGGCACGGCCAGCACCCCCTCCCACAGCTTGATCACCGGGGTGGACAGCTCCAGCAGCTGGTTGGACTGCTCGACGATGACCTGGTCCCGGGTCCGGACATAGGTCTCGAAGGTGAACAGCCCGAGCTCGTCGACGAACTCGGAAAACCGCACGTAGTCGCGGTAGCCGACGCTGCGCTTCTCCAGGACGGCGGCCGCCGCCTCCTTGAGCGCGAACACGGTGCCGGCCGTCTCCCGCGGGGTGAACCCCTGCCGGGCCCGGCCGCCGGACAGGTCCGCGAGCAGTGCGCGCAGCTCGCCGAACTGCTCGGCGCGCAGGTCGGTGCCGCCGGAGGCCAGGGCGGTGGTCAGCGCGGTGTAGATCTCGCCCAGCTCACGCTGCAGCTCCGGCAACGACAACCGCCCCCGCAGGTCGCCGGCGACCCGCTCCACCCAGCGAGCCAGCACCTCGTCCCGTTCGCGGCTCAGCGACTCGATCCAGCCGTCCCCGACCCCGACCTCCACGTACACATCCTCTCGGCCCGTCAGCCATGCCGGCCAGGCACGACCATACAGAGTCCCCCGACCGACCCGCTCCGCCCGATTCTGACCTCCGCGCCCGCGTCCGCAACCGCCGTTGCGGGCATCTCGAGGGGCGTGNCGGTCACCGATCCGAGCGTCGGGCCCGTGACATTGTGCCGGACTTCGGTCTGCGCAGGACGGACCAATGGGTACGAAACGGTCATTCTCCGCCGAGCGGGCGGGACTACCGCCCCAGATCGCGAACGGTGGGTACCTGGGTCGGGTCGATCCCGAGCGCCAGCGCCGCGTACACGGCGGTGAAGTCGAACAGGCCGATCAGGGAGGCGAGCCGCTCCAGGGGGCCGGCTCCCTCGGCCCGCAGCTCGGTGACGCCGACCCCGCGCTCGGCGGCGACGGCGACGGCGGACTCCGCCTGGCGGCCGACCTCGGGCCGTTCCACGTCGGGATCACGCAGCAGGATCAGTCGCAGCCGGATCGACTCCTCCTCGTCGGAGATCCGATCACGGAAGAAGTCCTCCAGGTCGTCGCGCGCACCTGTTCCACCCGCGGTCGAACCGGCGGTCAGGCCTGCGCCGAACGGGCCGTCGAACAGAGCCACCTGATGATGGCCTGGATGCGGCAGCGCCCCGACGATGGCCGGGTACTTCGCGATCGCCGCCAGCTGGGCCGCGACATGCTCGGCCGCGACCGAGGTCACCGCCGAGGTGCCCCAGACGAGCGGCAGGGAGCCGGCCAGCTCCAGAGCCAGGGTCTTCGCCGGGTTGACGAAGGACTCGCTCGACGACCGGCAGCGGGTCGCCACCTCCTCCAGCCGGGCGGCGGCCGCCTCGACGGCGTCGGCACCGAGCCGGATGACGCCCAGCTCCCGAACGGCGACGAGCAGCGGCACCGCCAGCNACCAGAGCATGGCCCGGCCCGGCCGCTGCCCGACGAGCGGAACGAACGGCGCTCCGGCGCGGGCGGCGAGGTGAGCCAGCGGGGTGTCCGGCGGCGCGACGACGCCGATGCGCGCGCCGCGCCGGTCGGCCTCCTCCACCACGGAACAGGTCTCCGCCGAGGTGCCGGAGGCGGACACGGCGAGGACGACGTCGGACACGCCGACCCACCCCGGCAGGCCGTGGGCGTGATGGCCGATGATCGGGACGGGACTCGCCGGCCCGGCGACGGCGGCCAGGACGCCGGCGGCCAGCGACGAGCCGCCGACCCCGGCGACGAGGACCGCACGCGGCCGCCCGTCGGCGCCGAGGCGCGCCACCCCCGCCTCCTCGGCGAGGACGACGCTCTGGCGCACCTGCAGAGCCGCCGAGGCGACGTGCGGCAGGAGGGCCGCGGCGCTGCCGGAGTCGATCCTGGCCGTGTCGTCGAGGATTGCCTCGTCGAGGTACACGCCGACGCCGCGGGGGTCAGCTCGATGCCGACGCGGCCTGGCCGGAGAACGGCACGGCCTCGTCGAGCAGCATCACGGGAATGTCGTCACGGACCGGGAAGGCCAGGTCGCAGGCGAGGCAGACCAGCACGGGCGCGCCGTCCAGCTCGTCCTGGCGCAGCTCACCGTGCTTGCTGCACGGGCAGGCAAGGATCTCCAGCAGCAGCGGGTCGAGACTCATCAGGATTCCCTTCCGCCCCGGACGCGCGCGAGGACCTCGTCGCGCAGCCGGCGCATCGCGGCCTCGTCGGGGCCCTCGACGTTGAGCCGCAGCAGCGGCTCGGTGTTGGACGGGCGCAGGTTGAACCAGGACCCGTCCGCGAACGAGATGGTCAGGCCGTCGAGATGGTCGACATCGGCAGCGTGCGGGGCGTAGGCCTTCTCCACCGCCTGCATCGCGGCGACGACATCCGCCACCTCGGAGTTGATCTCACCGGAGGCGCTGTAGCGGCCGTAGCCGGCGAGCAGGTCGGACAGCGGCCGCGGCTGGCCGCCGAGCGCGGCGAGCACGTGCAGCGCGGCGAGCATGCCGGAGTCCGCCCGCCAGAAGTCCCGGAAGTAGAAGTGGCCGGAGTGCTCGCCGCCGAAGATCGCGCCCGTCCGGGCCATCTCGGCCTTGATGAACGAGTGGCNGACGCGGGTGCGGACCGGGATGCCGCCACGCTCGGTGACGAGCTCCGGCACCCCCTTGCTGACGATGACGTTGTGGATGATCGTCCCGCCCGGCTCGCGGGCGAGCTCACGGTCCGCCACCAGCGCCGTGATGACGGACGGAGAGACGATCTCCCCGCGCTCGTCGACGACGAAGCAGCGGTCGGCGTCGCCGTCGAAGGCGAGCCCGATGTCGGCCCCGGCGGCGCGGACCGCGGCCTGCAGGTCGCGCAGGTTCGCCGGCTCGATCGGGTTGGCCTCGTGGTTCGGGAAGGAGCCGTCCAGCTCGAAGTAGAGCGGGACCACCGTCAGCGGCAGGCCGGCGAGGGTCGCCGGGACGGTCAGCCCGCCCATGCCGTTGCCGGCGTCGACCGCGACGGTGAGCGGCCGGATGCCGGACAGGTCGACCAGCGTGTGCAGGTGGCGCACGTAGTCCGCGAGGAGATCACTCGAGGTGACCGTGCCGACGCGACCGGGGCCGGCGGGCACGCCCTGCTCGACCATCGCCCGGATCTCCGCGAGCCCGGTCTCCTGGCCGATCGGCGCCGCGCCCGCCCGGCACAGCTTGATGCCGTTGTACTTCGCCGGGTTGTGCGAGGCGGTGAACATCGCGCCGGGGATGTCAAGCGAGCCGGCGGCGAAGTAGAGCAGGTCCGTCGAGCCGAGGCCGGCGAGGACCACATCGGCGCCCTGACTCGCCGCACCCTCGGCGAAGGCCGCGGCGAGCGGGATGGACGACTCGCGCATGTCGTGCGCGGTGACAATCCGCTCCGCGTCGAGCAGCCGGACGAACGCGGCGCCGGTCAGCCGGGCAATCTCGGCGTCGAACTCTGCCGGCACGACGCCCCGGACGTCGTACGCCTTGAAGATCCGCGACAGGTCGCGCATCCGGTCCCCACCCTTCTCCCTGGTGTCCCCCGCACCGGGTGAACGGTCCCCCGGGCCTGCACGGCGCCAGTGCGACCGTGCATGGTCGACCCTATCCGCAGGGTCCGACAGACCCGGGACCGCGTCCGGGGAAGCCCACGCGGGACACACCGCGCCGGCCTCGCACCTGCGGGACCGGCTCCCGCGGCCGCGCGGCCCCGGTGGACCGTGGGAGCGGCGGGCGGCCAGACCCGCCACCGGCCCCGAGTCTCGGGTCGTGCGGAGGCTACCGGCGCCGGTCGCCTCAGGACGGGCTGGGTACCGCCCGCAGGTGACCGCGCCGACCGCCCGGAGGCGCCTGCGGCCCACCCTGGGGACCCTGGGGGCCCTGGGGCGGCTCCGGACCACGCCGGGGGGCCTCGGGACCACGCCGGGAGGCCTCGCGCACGGCGTCAGCCAGCGCCTCCAGGTCATCCCCGGCCACCTCACGGCCACCCTCACGCGACGCTTCGGCCTCGAGCCGGACGACCGCCCAGCCGAGCGGCACGGTGAGCCGGTCGGCGTGCGGGCCGCACAGGTCGTACGAGTGCGGCTCGACGTACGGGGACAGCGGGCCCAGTACGGCTGTCGACTCGGCGTAGGCATACGTGAGCGTGGCGACCGCGGCTGCGGAACAGGCCGAGCGGGAGCAGCGCCGAGGCTTCACGTTCCGGACGGTAGCCCCCGGAACGGGCGACGGCCACCACCTATCGTCGTGTCGCGTGGCGCGAGGCTGAATCGTCACGCGTTGTCGACCATATCGTTGCGCCGCGCGTTCAAACTGGTGCGCGGCAACGGCATCCGGCACGGCATCGAGATCATCAAGATCGTGGAACCTCCTCGGGCTGGGAGGGGGATTCGGGGTCAGTCGCCGGATGGCGGGGTTGGTTGGCGCGGCGNCCGGATCGCGACGGCCGCCGGGACCGACACCCGGCAACGNCGGGCACGCCGCACCCCGGATGGTGCCGGAGTGGACACGCGCCCGTCGATCGCCGGCCGAGGCCCCTGCCACGAACGCTACGCTCACGGGGTGACCGAGCTCGAGCGGTTCCCGGCGGCGGCCCGGCCGATTCCCCCCCGTCGGCGCCGCGATCGGCGGGGCCGGGGCATCCGCGGGGCGCTGCTGCCACCCGACGTCCCGGCCTACGCCACCCGCGGGGATCGCTTCGACGACTTCGTGCTGGATGCCGTCGAGCATCTCGACCACCGGTGGTCGGCGGAGCTGTCCGACGTCGAGTTCGCCGTCGAGGACGTGCCGCCGGTGGCGGTGACCGACGAGGAGATCCCGCTCGCCCGATTCCAGCCGGCTACCGGAAAGGGCCGCTCGAGCACCCCCCGCCGCATCGTGGTATATCGCCGGCCCATAGAGGCCAGAGCGGTGGACAGCGAGGACCTGGCCGAACTCGTGCTGGACGCGATCATCCACGAGGTGGCCGAGATGATGGGCGTCGATCCGGCCGTGATCGACCCGGAAGGTCACGGCTGGGGCGAGGAGGAGTAGCCCGGCCGCCCACCGCCCACACCGTGGCGGCGGCCACCGCCCGCCCCCGGAGAGCACGCCCGTCCGAGGAGACCGTGACCAGCAATCCCGCACCCACGCCACCCGCCGGCACGCCGTCCCCGCCCGCCGGCGAACTGCCCGTCGCGGGCCCACAGGTGCCGGCGGGGTCCCCCCGTCTGCTCGCGCTGCACGGGGCCGAGCAGCCCTACGCGTGGGGCTCGGCGACCGCCATCCCCGAGCTGCTCGGCACCCCCGCCGCCGGCGGCCCGGTCGCGGAGCTGTGGCTCGGGACCCATCCCGTGGCGCCGGCGCTCGCCGAGACGGACGGCGCCCGCCGCCCGGCCGCCGACCTCGTCGGCCCGCTGCCGTTCCTGCTCAAGGTGCTGGCGGCGGACAAGGCCCTGTCTCTGCAGGTGCATCCAGACCTGGCGCAGGCCGCCGCCGGCTTCGACGTGGACGACGCCGCCGGCCTCGCCGTCGACGACTCCCGCCGGCGCTACCGCGACCGCAACCACAAGCCCGAGCTCATCGTCGCCCTCTCGCCGTTCCGGGCGCTCGCGGGCGTCCGGGACCCGGCGCGCACCCTGGCGGTCGCGCGGGCCCTGGAGGTGNCGGCCCTCCTGGGCGCCTTCCGCCCCCTGGTCGACGATCCCGCCGCCGGGGCGGCCACAGTGCTGCGGACTCTGCTGACCATGCCCCCCGGCCCCGCCGGGGAGCTGGTGGGCGCTCTCGTCGCGGCGGCGGACCAGCTGCGCCGCGCGCGCGGCCGGGGACCGACCGGCGCCGAGGCTGCCGACGCCGATGCGGGCGGGGGCGGCGGCGACAGCGGCGGTGGATCGACTCGCCAGGACCCGGTGGACGGCGGCGGTAGCGACGTCGCGCGGGCGGTGGACCTGATCGGGCGGCTCGCGGCGGCGCATCCGGGTGACGTGGGCATCGCGGCGGCGCTGCTGCTCAACGACGTGACGCTGCGGCCCGGAGAGGGCCTGTTCCAGCCAGCGCGGATGCTGCACGCCTACGTCGCCGGGCTCGGCATCGAAATCATGGCCACCTCGGACAACGTGCTGCGCGGCGGCCTGACGCCCAAGCACATCGACGTGGACGAGCTACTGCGGATCTTCGATCCCACGCCGAGCGACGCACCGGTCCGCAGCCNCCGCACCGTCACGGACTCCCCCGGCGGCCTGCTGCGCGNCTGGGACGTCCCCGTCGCCGACTTCGCCCTCACCGAGGCCGTCTGCACCGGTGGCAGCGTGCCGGTGGGACGCCCGACCGTGCTGCTCGCGGTCGAGGGACGGGTCGAGGTCACCGCTTTGGCCGACGACGGGACCGCCGTCGCCCCGCTGCAGCTGCGCCGCGGCGGATCGGCGCTGGTGGCGGGCCGGGCAGCAGTCACCCTGACGGGAACCGGCCGGGTCTTCCTCGCCGCACCGGGCGCCAGCCCCGCCTGACCGCCTGACCCGCCTGACCCGTATCCGGGGGATCGGGGCTGGTCGGCGGCTTACGCTCGCCCGGGGTCGGCGGCCCACCGGTTGGCGAATCCCGTTCAGCGGTACGGCACCGCGGGATCCGGCAGCACCGGCGGGGCATCGAGCCGGCGCGGCACTCCCCCCAGCGGGACGACCGCGGACAGGATCTTCGGCAGCACCAACGGGGACGCCGCCGGACCCCCGGCGGGACCCGTGGGGGTGGCACCGGCGGGCGGCGGGTTCCACGGCGGCGCGGCGGGCGGGACCGACGGCTGCTCGGCGTCGAACCCGGACGGGACCGGTGCCTGCGCGGCGCCCACGATCGCCGTCGCGACCAGCGGCCCGCCGATCGC
Organism: Frankia sp. AvcI1; assembly: GCF_001420875.1. NCBI lineage: Bacteria > Bacillati > Actinomycetota > Actinomycetes > Frankiales > Frankiaceae > Frankia > Frankia sp. AvcI1. Next base: position 77,129 of record NZ_LJFZ01000008.1, read on the forward strand.
GACGAGGCGCCCCCCGGCCCGGCCCGACGGTCCGCGGACCATCGCCACCGTGCCGGCCCGCAGCCGCACGGGATCACCGTCGAGCCAGACCGTCACGGGTCCCGCCGGCGCGGCGAGCACGACGGCCCCGGCGGCGCCCGCCGGTGGTGCCGGCACGCCGACCGCCGCGTCGGGCGCGGTGCCGGCCCCGGCGGTGGGGCCGACCGGGTCGGACAGCCCGATGCCCTGACCGAACGCGTCCAGGCCGCGGCGCCCCGACCTGACGTCGAGCCGGACGGCGCCTGCCCAGGTCGACACTCCCGGCCAGCCCGAGGCCACTCCCAGTTCGGCGACCACCGCGGCGGCGCCGGCGGTCGACTCGACGAGGACCGCCGACGCCCCACCCGGCGGCAGCGCCACCGGCAGGCTGATCGCGCCGGTGGCCGGCACGCGCACCGCCTCCAGACCGACCGGGATGTGCTGACCGGACCCGGTCAACACGGTGACGCGCACGGTGGCCGCCCGTCCCGGCGCGGCGAGCACCAGGCGCGCCGCCGGGCCTGGCGGTCCCGGCGGGACGAAAACCCCACCGAGCAGCAGCCGGCGGGCCGGCGGGGCGGTCACCGGCACCAGCCGGGGCGCGGTGAAGGGGCCGCCGAGGCTCGACCGGTCCACCATCCAGGCGAGCACCCGGCCGGCCCGCACCTCGACGTCGAGCGCCGTCACGGCGGCCTCCGGGGCAAGCGCGGCGAGCCGGCGGGTCACCACCCCCCCGGGCGGCACGGAGATGTCCTGCGGTGGTCCGGTCGTGCCATCGGTGAACACCCTGACGCCGACCTGGGCAGGTTGGTCGGCCAGATTCGACAGGATCACGATCGGGTCCCGGCCGGCGGTGGTCGACGGCCCGGCGAACCAGCTACGGGCCCGCGGCGGGAGGCAGCGCGCCCGCGCCGGGCCCGCGCCGTCGCCGGCTACCGTCACGATCGCGGACAACCCGGCCGCCGAGGCACCCTGCGCGGACACGAGCACCGAGCCGCGGTCGCCCCTCGCCGTGGGGGGCGGCAGGGTCAGCGCCGCGTCACCGAGGCGGGTGCGCAGCTCGGCGACCCGACTGGCGACCCGTACCCGGCCGTCGGCCGTCCCCGCGGTGCGCACGGCGAGGTCGAGGGGGCCGGCCAGCACGGGATCACGGGCGCCCGGCGGGGTCGTCGTCAGCTCCGGGCAGGCCAGCAGCGCCGCCGACACGGGCCAGCTCTTGGCCGGCGCGGGACTGGCGCCGTCGTCGGCGAGGAAGGCTCCGCCGATGCCGACGACGGCGACCGACGCGAGCACCCGCGCGGCGGCCCGGCGCCGCAGCGGCGAGCTGGTCAGCCCGGACCGTCTGGCTGCGGTCGTCACGGCACCTCCCCCACCGATCCCGATCCACCCGCTGGGCCGCCCGCCGACCCGGCCGCGGGCCGTCGCTGGGGGCCGATCTCACGCCCGGAGGGGCCATCGGCGGGTGGAGCCTGGGTGTCGAGCGGGGGGCGGCGTGGCCGGCGTGCGGCCGGCACGCCCAGCAGGGCCGGGATGCCCAGCAGCAGCAGTGCGCCCAGCGCCACCGCCTGCCCGAGCGCCAGCTCGGGTCCGGGGCCGTCGTCACGGTGAAGACGAATCGTGCCGCCCTCGGCCGGCAGCCGGAAGCCGGTCGCCCAGCCCCAGGCGGCGAACGGCCGCAGCGGCCGGCCGTTCAGCCACGCGCGCCACCCGGTCCCGGCCGGTACCGCGAGGACCAGGTCCCGTCGCGGGGCCCGGGTGGCGCCGGGCAGGGCCGCGACGTGCCCGTCGGGCGGCAGCCGGCGAGCGCTGGTCGGTGCTGCGGGCAGGGGTTCGATCGCCAGCGGTGTGAGCGCCAGCGGTATCGCCGTCCCCGGCGGCGTGAGGCCTCGGGCGGAGCCGGGACGGCGGGCAACCGCCGCGTCGGCAGGCGCGTCGGCAGACACGGAGTCGGGCGAGGCGTCATTGCGCCGAGAGGGACCCGAGGGACCGGGATCGCGAGGTGCCGTCCCCGCTTGCAGGTCCGAGTCCATGACGTAGGCCGGCGGGCCGGTGGCGGCGGCCGGACGGGACGGCGGTGCCGGCCCTGCCTGGTTGGGGACCACGGGGCGCCAGAGCAGCACACCCGGTCGGGCTCGGTCCCGCATCAGCGACGGGGTCGCGTCGAGGCGGGTGACGAGATCCGCCGGCGCGTCCGCGGCGGGGACGGCGACCGCGGTGACGCCGAGCAACGGCAACCACCCGGCCGCCTGGTCGCCGCCGACCGCGAGATCGGTGACGACGTCACCGAGGAAGGTGGCGGCCCGCCGGGCCGGGCGGGCCTGGCCGGCCGGGAAACGGGGCCCGCCGGCAGCGGCGAGGGTGTACCGGATCAGGCCGGACCGGTCGGACCGGTACAGCACGAGGAGGCGGGAACCGGCGGGCGCTGTGCGGGTCTCGGCCTTGACCGCCCGCGCCACCGCCGACGCGCCGGTGCCCGACCAGGGGGCTGCGGTGCCGCTGACACCCGCGATCGCTCCCCCGGCATCACCGGGGTCCCCGACCTGGTCCAGGGAGTCGGCCCGGCCCNCAGGGACGCCCCCGTCGGCGTGAATGGCCCCGTTCGCCGAGGTGGCCCGGTCCGCGGAGGTGGCCGGGTCCGCGGAGGTGGCGGAGTCCCGGTTCCATGNGGTCGGGTTGGCGTGCCATCCCTGGCCGGCAAGGAGATGACCGGCGGTGAGCGCGGCGGCACCGGCGAGGACCAGCGCCGTCGCCGGAAGTGCGACGATCCGGGCCAGCCGGCCAGGGCGAGGTGCCGCCGCGGATCCGGTGGCCCCCGGGTCGCTGCGCGTGCCGCGGACCGGGCGGCACGCGCCCGCCGCCGCGATCAGTGCCCCGGCGAGGACGAGGCCGTACTGCGGGCCGACCCACCAGCCCTCGCCGCCGGCGACGCGCTGGTCGGCATCGCCGGCCAGACGCGGAGTGAGCAGCACGGCGAGCAGGCCCAGCGCTGCCAGCGACCAGCCGACCCGGCCGACACGCCCCGTCCTGGCCCCGCCGGACCATCGGCCCAGCAGCCAGCAGGCCAGGCAACCGGCCAGGCATCCCACGACGGCGGCCTTCGGGCGCTCCCCCGCGCCCGCCACCAGCGCCACGGCGGCCTGCGGGAACCGGGCGAGCGACACCGCCGGCTCGGCCCGGATCCCCGCGCCCCCCGCGTGCAGCGCCGGGATCAACGCAATGATCGTCGCCGGGAGGGCGGCGGCGACGTCGAGCAGCCGCCGTCGGGCGGTGAGCAGCGCCGCGGTCGGCAGGGCGATCCACACCAGCGGCGCCATCGACGGCGCGCAGGCGACGAATCCGACCAGGCAGACGGCCAGTATCCAGATCGCCCGCGGGCGCCCGCCCGCCGGCCGCGCATGGCCACGCAGTGCCGAGTCGGTGGCGGCGAGCACGGCCGGAAGCAGGATCAGAGCGGCGACGGTGTCGCCGCGGCCGGCGGCGACCGCGCCGGTCATCGCCGGGCTCACTCCGTAGGCGGCGGCGAGTCCGAAGCGGGCGGCCGGGCGAGGACCGAGCCGGGCAAGCGCCCGGTGGGCCGTCAGGCCGGCAAGCGCCGGCCCGGCGGCGAGCAGGAGCCAGCCCGCCGCCCCCGGCCGGCCGCCGAGCAGGCTCGCGACGGCCGCGAGCAGCGCGGTCCAGGGCGGGGGCGGCCCCGCGGGGTCGAGTGGGGCGCCGGCGGTGGCGACCCGGCCGGACCAGACCGCCGTCCACAGGTCGTGGGCCCCGGCGGGCAGCGGCAGGCCCGCGCCGAGCACGTCGGCCGGCATCCCGCGCAGCGCGACCAGGCCGACGACGCCGAGCACGACCGCGAGCAGGACCGCCGCCCGGGTCGATCGCCGGCCGGACGGGGCAGCCGCCGAAACGTCGTCCACGGCGCAGCCGCGGCGGTGCGCCCCGACTCTGCCGGCCCCGCTGCCCGCAACCACCCGCGCCTCGGCCCGGCGGCGCAGCCGGGCGGGGAACAGGGAGCGGATGGCGTGGTGCGACACGGCGCGGGTACGCGCGGCGCGCCGACGCATCCGCGCCAGCAGGCGCGGCTGGCCCAGCACGGCGAGGGGCAGCGCGAGCTCGGTGGCCGCCGCCCGCAGGTGCCCGCGCGCAAGCAGGCCCAGCATCCGCGGGAGCGCCCCGACCAGGATGGCTGCGGCGGACCCCGGCAGCAGCGGCCGCGCCGTGTTCGCCAGGCGGACCCGAAGCGCGCCGGCGCGGTCCGCCGGCACCCAGCCCCTCCTGTCCCGCGGGCCCCGCGCCGAACGACTCCCCGGCCCGGCCGCCTCCGCCGCCGCCTCCGCCTGCGCAGGGACGGTGACCTCGGGGGGGAAGGGGGCACCGGCGGGGACGGGAGCGTCGGCGGGGACGGTCATCGTCGCCGTGGGCACGACGACGACCCGCAACCCGGCCCGGGCGGCCCGCCAGCCGAGGTCGATGTCGTGGGCGCCGTCGAGCTCGGGGTCGAAGCCGTCGAGCAGCCGCCAGGCGCCCGCCCGGACGAGCATGCCGGAGCAGGCCACGGTGAGCACGTCGCGCACCCCGTCGCGCTGGCCCCGGTCGATCTCACCCGGCCGCACACCGGTGTACCGGCGGCCCGCGCGGTCGACGCTCACCCCCGCCTCGAGCAGGAGCGGCGGCGACGGCGCGCCGGACGCCGGCGGCGACCCGGACGCCGGCGGCCTCGGGAGGACGGCACGGAGTTTGGGACCGAACACGGCGGCGCCGGGATCGAGCCGCGCGCAGGCCAGCAGGGTGCGCAGGGCGTCGGGGGCGGGCAGGGCGCCGTCGTCGAGCAGCCAGACGTAGCCGTCCCGCGGCGGCCCGCCGAGGTGTGCCAGGCCCGCGGCCACCGCCACGCCGAAGCGGGTGCCGGCGGCCAGGTGGACTACCGAGGACCCCCCTGGGCCGGGTTCCGCCGATCCGTCGACCACCCCGGCCGTCGACGGCGTGCCGGTCCCGTCACCCGAGAGGCGTGCGGGAACCGCAACCGTCTCGGCCGGGGGTGCGTCGCGCGGCCGGGGGAGGTGGACGGCGGGCCTCGGGGAGGCGTCGGCCGGACGGGCGGCGTCGACCGAAGGCGCAGTCGTGAGCGGGGGGATGGCCGGGGCCGAGGGGGCCGAGGGGGCCGAGGCGGCAGTGGCGGCCGATGGGGCAACCGCGGCACCGCCGCCGATGCGGACCTCGACGACCTGCAGGTCGAGGACCTGATCGGGCGGCGGCGCCTGCGCCGACACCGCCGCCCGCAGGGCCTGCACGGCACCCGGCCGCCGGCCCTGCACGCAGACCACCACGACCCGCGACGTCACCGCCGACGGGCGTGGCCCGGGCAGAACCGCGAGGGCGCGCGGCGCGGCCGGGCCGCCCGCACCCCGCCGGACGCCACCCACCGCCCGGGTTCAGACCGCTCGGCGCCGTTGTTTGCGTCGTTCCCGTTCGGACATGCCGNCCCAGATCCCGAACCGCTCGTCGTTCTCCAGGGCGTACTCGAGGCACTCGGCCCGGACCTCGCAGCCCGAACAGATGCGCTTGGCCTCCCGGGTCGAACCACCCTTCTCGGGGAAGAACGCCTCGGGATCGGTCTGCGCGCACAGGGCGCGCTCCTGCCACTCCATCGCCTCGCCGAGCAGGTCACCCAGCCCCAGATCGATCACTGGGGCGAGGGTGTCCGGCAGGTCGACGGCGGGGTCGTCGGCGGCCTCGAGGGCCGGGCCGTCGACGTCGAGATCGTCGACGGCCGGATCGTCGTCGACGTCGGTCTCGCCGCTCGCGCGCACGAGGACGTCGACGTCCGCCCCGGCCCGCGGGCCGGGGGCGAACGGGGTGGCACCGGTACCCAGATCGGGCGAGCCCGACCTGGCCGGTGGGACGCCGGCCGCGGCCAGCGCCGGCCGCGGGCGCGGCTCAGGTGTGGCCTGGGTGGGCCGTTCGGCAAGCACCCGCTCGGAGTGGTCACCGAACGGGTCATGCTCAGCGGGACGCTCGACGTCCGCGAGGACGGTGTGGACGCCCGCGTCGGTGTGCTCCATGGGGACTCCTCCAGACCCGTCGCGGTGCGGTCGGCCACCCCCTGGGCGCCGGCGCGCAGGTGACTGGTTCCACACCGGTCAGGCGACGCACTACCGCACGAACCCCGCCAGCGAGGGGAATGACACGCCGGTAATTACACGCTCCCGAGTCGGTCGCGTCAACCCCACCGGCGCAACATCTTCTACAACCAGCGATGAGACCATAGCTCACAGTCACTGCACACCATCGCCGAGGGTCCAGGCGGCCTTCCGATCAGTAACTGTGTGCAATCGGTCCGACGGCGATGACCGCATTATGCCGCCCGAAGCTAACGGACATAAAGGGCCTAAACGGGCAGTGACGCAATCAGACAAGCGTCTTAAACCTATACCGGCCCGGCATCGCCATCGGCCAAGCCGGCCCTCGCGACTACTTAGAGTAGTTTCTGATGGCGCCGACTTGGCGGGTGTCAGGACACCACCGGCAGCATGGTCCGGACGGGGCCGCCTCGGGCAGCGTGAAAGCGCTCGTCCGGCACCCGCCCATACGTCGTCGTCCGTTGCCGAGCGGGACGACCCGCCCCGGCGGCCACCTCCTCCAACTCGGCCACGGATCGCCGCGAACCGTGCTGGGAGCCGGCCATCCGGCTGATCGTCTCCTCCATCAACGTCCCGCCGATGTCGTTCACCCCGCCGGCGAGCACCGAGCGGCAGCCGTCGACGCCGAGCTTCACCCAGGAGCACTGGATGTTGTCGATCGCGCCGTGCAGCAGGATCCGCGCCATCGCGTGCACCGCCCGGTTCTCCTGCACCGTGGGGCCCGGCCGGGCCACGCCGGCCAGGTAGATCGGCGAGCTGTGGTGGACGAACGGCAGCGCGACGAACTCGGTGAAGCCGCCCGTGGAGTCCTGGATGCGGCGCAGCAGCCGCAGGTGCGCGACCCAGTGCGCCGGGGTGTCCACGTGGCCGTACATCATCGTGGCCGTCGAGCGCAGGCCCACCCGGTGCGCGGTGCTGACCACCTCGACCCAGCTCGCCGTGGGCAGCTTGCCCTTGGTCAGCACCCAGCGGACCTCGTCGTCGAGGATCTCCGCCNCCGTGCCCGGGATCGAGTCGACGCCGGCCTCTCGCGCCGCCACCAGCCAGTCCTCGACGGACATCCCCGTCCGGGTGACCCCGTTGAGCACCTCCATCGGGGAGTACGCGTGCAGGTGCAGCCCCGGGGCCGCCCGCTTGATCTCGCGGGCGAGCTCGAAGTAGGCGGTGNCGGGCAGGTCCGGGTGGATGCCGCCCTGCACGCAGACCTCGGTGGCGCCGACCGACCACGCCTCGGCGGCCCGGCTGCCCACCTCCGACAGCGACAGCGTGTACGCGTCCGCGTCCCCGCGGCGCTGCGCGAACGCGCAGAACCGGCAGCCGGTGTAGCAGACGTTCGTGAAGTTGATGTTGCGATTGACGATGTAGGTGACGTCGTCGCCCACCACGTCGCGGCGCAGCCCGTCCGCGAGCGAGCAGAGCTCCTCCAGCGCCACCCCCTCGGCCCCGAACAGGGTCAGGGCCTCGGCGTCGGTGATCCCGGCCGGATCGGTGCCGGCGCGGCGCAACGCGGCCCGCACGTCGGAGTCGATCCGCTCCGGCGCGCCGGCCTGGCCGCCGCCGGCGCCGGCGGCGGCCAGGCCGGCGGCCCGGGCCGCGACGGCGCGGCTGCCGGTGCCCACGACGCCGTCGACTCCCGTGCCGGCCGCGCTGACCTCCGCCCGCAGCGACTCCCAGTCGCCGTAGACGGTGTCGAAGTCGGCCCGGGTGGCGCTGTGGCGTCCGACGGTGTCGACCGCGGTGTGCAGGTCGACGCGGCCGGTGTCACCGAGACCGCCGTCGGGCTCCTGCCAGGGCCGTCCGACGGGCCGGGCGCCCTCGGCNAGCAGCCCGTCCGGGCCGGCCAGCGCGCGCACATGGCCGGCGAGGCGCGGATCGATCCACGGCTCGTCCAGGTGCGACGGGTACACCGTGAGCCGGGGGCNCAGCGCGAAGCCGGCCCGGGCCGTCGCCTCGCGCAGCACGTCCAGATCCGGCCAGGGACGCTCGGGGTTGACATGGTCCGGGGTGACGGGCGAGACGCCGCCCCAGTCGTCGATGCCGGCGGCCAGCAGCAGGGCGCACTCGGCCGGGTCGACGAGGTTCGGCGGGGCCTGCACCCGCATCGTCGGGCCGAGCACGAGCCGGGTCACGGCGACGGCCGCGGCCAGCTCCTCGGCGCCGACGTCGGGCGCGGAACGCATCGCGGTGTCGTCCTTGGCCCGGAAGTTCTGAACGATCACTTCCTGGATGGAGCCGTACCGGCGGGCCAGCCCCCGCAGCTCGAAGATCGTCTCGGCGCGCTCGGCCCGGGTCTCGCCGATGCCGAGCAGCAGGCCGGTGGTGAAGGGGATCGACAGCCGGCCGGCGTCGGTGAGCACCCGCAGCCGGACCGCCGGCTCCTTGTCGGGCGAGCCGAAGTGCGCGCCGCCCGGCTGCGACCACAGCCGGGTCGCCGTCGTCTCCAGCATCATCCCCATCGACGGGGCGACGGGCTTGAGACGGGCCAGCTCAGCCCAGCTCAGCACGCCCGGGTTCAGGTGCGGCAGCAGCCCGGTCTCCTCCAGCACGGCGATCGCGACGGCGCGCAGGTAGCCCAGCGTCGAGTCGTAGCCGTGGGCGTCGAGCCACTCCCGGGCCGCGGGCCAGCGGTCCTCGGGCCGATCGCCCAGGGTGAACAGCGCCTCGGCGCAGCCGGCCGCCGCGCCCGCCCGGGCGATGTCGAGCACCTCGTCGACGGTGAGGTACGGCGCAGGCAGCCGGTGGGGCACGGTGGCGAACGTGCAGTAATGGCAGCGGTCCCGGCACAGCCGGGTCAGCGGGATGAACACCTTCGGCGAATACGTGACGACACCCGGACGGCCGAGGGAGGCCAGGCCCGCGTCGCGCACCCGGCCCGCCGACGCGCTCAGATCGGCGAGATCCTCGCCGCGGGCGGCCAACAGGACCGCCGCCTCCACGGCATCGAGGGTGGCGCCGTCGCGGGCCCGCCGCAGCGCCCGGCGCATCGCCGACGCGGACGGCACGGCGTCGGCGCCCGGCGACGGCTGGGGCACGTCGGCGCCCGGCGACGGCTGGGGCAGGCCCGGGTCGTGGCCGGGCTCGGCCGCCTGGCCGCCCACGCCGTCGGGAGTCGCCGCCGTACTGGTCATTGCTTCCTCTGGCTCTCCGGTGGCGCCGGGTCGGCCGACGCCCGGTGGGTCGACGGGCCCGGCCCGTCACCACCGGTGTCGAAGGGACACGGGGTTGCGGACAATCAGCAGAAGCGACGACACCACAGCGGAGCCGGAACCTGGGGCACCTCGGGGATGGAGTCGCGGGGGGCGGGGGCGGATCCGGGGGCGGACCCCCGGTCGCCGGCAGCGGGGGGATGTCGGCGGCTCGGGGAGCCCGCGCGGATCATGGGTTCGTACGGATCACGGAGTTGCGCGGATCAGGGCTTGAGGATCAGGGCTTGAGGATCAGGGCGTGGCGCGGCCGGCGGCCCGCCAGCCGGTGCCCGGCCGGCGCAGCCGGTCGAGCGTGCCGATCAGCATGTTGGTCCGGCTGCGGGCGGCGAGGACGTCGGTCTCGGCCTGGGCTCGGCGGTGCGGTTGGTCGGCCCGACCGGCGGCGGGGGGCTCGGCGGCCATCGCCGCGGATCGCCGCATCTGCGCCCGGCGGGCGGCGACGACCTGGGGGGCACGCGCCCCCGCAAGCGCACGGTTGAGGGAGGCGGACAGGGCTTCGAGGCTCTTGGTGGTCCTGACGTCGGACATAACGGTCCTTCCAGCGACGTGGAGAGCTCACGTTCACTCTCACAGCTCTCTCTAACCGGAATCAAGAGAAACCGGGTGAGGGACGACACATCCCGGGTGGCGCCCTGGCGCGGCGGCGGGATGACGATCCGGTCATCCCCGGACGACCGCCCGGTTATCCGCGAAGCGCCCCCACGGCAGGACCCCTGACCTGCCCGGACACCCTCCGACTGAACGAGGGCGGACCGCCGGCGCACCCAAAATGTGAGGTACACCACTCGCCGTGTGCCGACGTTTACACCGGGAGCCGGCTGGGTATCGCACGCGGGCGACGTGTGCTTCCATACGAATCACTCCTCCCCCGGAGCCGAAGTCGTTACGCTGATCAGGTGCCCCGAAACCGCCAGGAGGTTCCCCGCGAGGAACGGATCGACGCGCTGCTCGCCGTCGCCGAGGAACAGTTCCTGGCCCGCGGTTTCGCCGGGACGTCCATCGCGGAGATCGCCCGGTCCGCCGGGATCGAGCCCGGGTCCGTCTACTGGTACTTCCGGTCGAAGGACCACGCGTTCGCGGCCGTGCTCAACCGCCTGCTCGACGTCGAGGTGGAACGGATCGCGGGCCTGCCCGGAAACCCGGCGGACAAGCTCTTCCTCGCCCTCGACTCGGTGGAACGCCGGCGCACGCTGCATCCGTGCGTCGCCGAGCGCGCTCCGCACGCCGAGCCGGTGATGGAGTACCACGAGCGGCTGCACGCCTGGCTGCACGGCCTCTCCCTGGCCGCGGTGCACGACTACGTCCCCGAGGCCGACCGGGCGTTGGCCGCGGACGCGGTCGTCGCCACGATCGAGGGCGGCCTGGCCAACCCCGCGCCCAGCCGGCCGACCAGCCATCTCGTGCACTTCCTGCTGGCCTCGTTCTGCCGGGACACCTCGCTGCCCGCCCGGCCGGAGTTCAACGGCTGGGTCGCGCCGCTGTTCNCCCGCCCCCGGCTCGGCTGACCCGTCCCGACCGGCCGGTGACCCACCCGGCGGGCGTCGGTGCCAGGATCGCTTGATGTGAGAGTGACAGCCCTGGCCGGCGGGATCGGCGGCGCCCGTTTCCTGCGTGGCGTGCTTGCGGCGCTGCCCGACGCCGAGGTGACGGTGATCGGCAACACCGGCGACGACATCACCCTGCACGGCCTGCGCATCTGCCCCGACCTCGACACGGTGATGTACACCCTCGGCGGCGGGATCTCCGCCGAACGGGGGTGGGGTCGGGAGGGCGAGTCGTTCNTCGTGGCCGAGGANCTCGCCGCCTACGGGGTCGGACCGGCCTGGTTCGGGCTCGGTGACCGCGACCTTGCCACCCACCTGGTGCGCACCGAGATGCTCGACGCCGGCTACCCCCTGTCGGACGTGGTGCGGGCGCTGTGNGAGCNCTGGAAGCCCGGGGTGCGGTTGCTGCCGATGACGGACGACCGCGTGGAGACCCACGTGGTCATCGCCGACGAGGACGGCCAGCGGGCCGTGCACTTCCAGGAATGGTGGCTGCGGCTGCGCGCCGCCGTGCCGGCCCAGGCGATCGTGCCGCTGCGGGCCGAGACGGCGAAGCCGGCGCCGGGGGTGCTCGACGCCATCGGCGAGGCCGACGTCGTGCTGCTCCCACCCTCGAACCCGGTCGTCTCGATCGGCACGATCCTCGCCGTGCCGGGCATCCGGGACGCCGTGCGGGAGACCGCGGCGCCGGTGGTCGGGGTCTCGCCGATCATCGGCGGGGCGGCGGTGCGCGGGATGGCCGACGCCTGCCTGACCGCCATCGGCGTGGAGACGTCCGCGCAGGCCGTGGGGGTGCACTACGGGGGCCGCGGGCGCGCGGCGGCGACACCCGCGCAGGCCGGCGCCGGGTCGGTGGAGGGCCCGGCCGGGACGGCGGAAGGACTCGCCGGGACGGCGGAAGGACTCGCCGGGACGGCGGAGGGACTCGCCGCAGCGGCGGCGGGGCTGCTCGACGGCTGGCTGGTCAACACGGTCGACGCCGGTGCGGTCGTGCCCGGGGCGACCGTGCTCGCGCGGCCCCTGCTGATGACCGACCTGGCAGCGACGGTGGCGATCGTCCGCTCGGCGCTGGAGGTTGCCGGTGTCTGAGCCGTCGCCGGTGTCTGAGCCGTCGCCGGTGTCTGAGCCGTCGCAGGTGTCTGAGCGGCGGCCGCCCAGCGGGACGCTGACGGTGTTCGGGCTGACCGGAATCGGGGAGATCCGGCCGGGGGACGATCTCGCCGCCGCCGTGGCCGCGGCGGCGGCCGCAACCGGGCGGCCGCTCGCCGACGGCGACGTCCTCGTCGTCACCTCGAAGATCGTGTCCAAGGCCGAGGGACGGCTGATCGCCGCGGCCGGCGATCGGGAGGCCGCCCGGCAGGCCGCGATCGACGCCGAATCGGTCCGCGAGGTGGCCCGCCGCGGACCGACCCGGATCGTCGAGACGCATCACGGCTTCGTCCTGGCGAGTGCCGGGGTCGACGCGTCGAACATCGCCAAGGACTCCCTCGCCCTGCTCCCGGTGGATCCGGACGCCAGCGCCGCCCGGCTGCGGGCCGGCGTCGCCGCGCTGCTCGGCGTGGACGTGGCGGTCGTCGTCACCGACACCGCGGGACGGCCGTGGCGGCGCGGCCTGACCGACATGGCCATCGGCGTCGCCGGCATGGCCGCGCTGCGCAGCCACATCGGCGACGTCGACGGGTACGGCAACGAGCTGGGCATGACCGAGGTCGCCGAGGCCGACGAGCTGGCGGCCGCGGCCGACCTGGTCAAGGGCAAGCTCGGCGCCACCCCGGTGGCGGTCGTGCGCGGCTACGGCCGGCTGCCCGACGACGGGACGGGGGCGCGCTCGCTGCTGCGGCCCAGCGGCGAGGACATGTTCCGCCTCGGTTCGCTGGAGGCACGGCGGGCGGCGCTGAGCGAGCGGCGCACGGTGCGCGAGTTCAGCGCCGCCCCGGTCGACCCGGCCGCGGTCGAGCGGGCCGTCGCAGCAGCCCTGACCGCCCCGGCCCCGCACCACACCACCCCGTGGCGCTTCGTACTCGTCACCGAGCGCCGGGCCGAGCTGCTCGCCGCGATGGCCGCCGCCTGGGCCGAGGACCTGCGCCGCGACGGGTTCGACGAGGCCGCGGTGGACCGGCGGCTGCGGCGCGGGGACGTGCTGCGCCGGGCCCCCCTGCTCGTCGTTCCGGTCATGGTCCTCGACGGGGCGCATCCCTACCCCGACGCCCGCCGGGCCGCCGCCGAGGAGCGGATGTTCACCGTCGCCGTCGGCGCCGGGGTGCAGAACCTGCTGGTGGCGCTCGCCACCGAGGGGCTCGGCTCCTGCTGGGTCTCCTCGACGCTGTTCTGCGCCGAGGTGGTCGGGGCGGTGCTCGACCTGCCGGCCGGCTGGGTGCCGATGGGCGCGGTGGGCGTCGGGCACGCCGCCGCGCCGCCCACCCCGCGCGCCCCCCGCGACCCGGAGCCGTTCCTCCTGCGCCGGTGATCTCCCCGCACCGCGAGCATCCGCTACGCCCGGTTACCGGGCTGAACGTGGGGGTATGGAGGTGACGCAGCGCGCCGTAACCGGGCGGTCCGGGTGTCCGTCGGCGGGTCGAACGCATCCTGCCCGTCAGTTCTGACCTGACACTTCGTAGGATCAGATTTCGTGGGGAAGAAGAGCGCCGAGCGCAACGTCCGGCTCGAACAGTTGCGCCGCGAGCAGAAGCGCGCCGAACGTCGTCGCGCGCTGCTCATCTATGGCACGTCCGGGTTCGTCGTGGTGCTGCTCCTGGTCGGGATCATCATCTACAGCGTCGCCGACACCCACTCGAAGAACAAGACGCGTGAGGTCGGCTACGTGGCGGCGGCCTCCACGGCCGCGGCGGCGGCCGGCTGCACCGGCACCGTCAACGACGCCTCCCAGGGCTCGACGCACATCAGCACGGCGGTGAGCTACAAGGCGTCGCCGCCGTCCTCGGGCAGCCACAACCCGGACCCGCTGCCCGACGGCATCGCGTTCTACAACCCGGCGTCGGGCATCCCGGTCGAGCGCGCCGTGCACAATCTCGAACACGGCTTCATCGTCGGGTGGTACGACAAGAGCCTGCCGNCCGCTCAGGTCGAGAAGCTGCGGTCGCTGGNCGCCAACGCCGGCCCGCGGTTCATCGGCGTCCCCTGGACCCGGTCCACGTTCCCGGACGGCAAGCACTTCGTCCTGACCGCCTGGGACCGCACCCAGCGCTGCACCACCGTCTCCGAGGCCGTCATCAAGGACTTCGTCGCCAAGCACGCCAACCCGGATCCGGCCGGGGCCACCTGGGACTCGCCGACCGCCCCCGAGTCGGGCGCGCAGGGCGGCACCCTCGACGTGTCGGCCGACGGCCCGCTGACCGCCCCGGCCGGCGCGAGCGCCGCCACGCCCACCCCGGGCGGGGGCACCATGTCGCTGTCCCCCACCAGCCCGACGCCCGCCCCCTGACCGACGCCCGCCCCCTGACCGAGGCCCGCGCCCCGGGCCCGGCTCAGGCGGCGGAGCCGGTGCGGATCGGCATCAGCAGGTAGCGGAATGCTCCCTCGTCCACGGGCCCGCCGCCGGGACCGCGGACCCCGCCGCTGTCCTTGCCGGTGAGCACGGCCGGCCGGGCGGTGGCCTCGGCCGGGTCGGCAGCCACGAACCCGATGGTCGCCTCGTCGTCCTCCACCGCCCCGAGCCCGTCCAGCAGGTACGACGGGTTGAACAGCACGGACAGCTCGGGCCCGGAGTACTCGACGGGGATCGTCTCGCTGGCCTGGGCACCGCTGCCGTCGCCGGCCTCCGCGACGACCTGGTCCCGGGTGAAGGTGAAACGCAGCGGCGCGGTCCGGGTCGCGACCACGGCTACCCGGCGGACCGCGGCGGCGAGCGCGGCGGTCTGCGCGGTGACCGTGTACGCGGCCGTCTCGGGCAGGAGCTTGCGGTAGTTGGGGAACGTGCCGTCGATGAGCCGGACGATGGTCTGCCGCCCGGCCGCGGCCAGGCCCAGCCGGGCACCCGCCGGGTCGGCGAGGTCGAGCCCGATCACGATCCGGGAGGCCGAGGTCGGCGTGCGGGCCACCTCGGCGAGCACTTTCGCCGGCACGTGGGCCAGGGCCCAGGGATCATCGACGGTCGGCTGCCAGGGGATGGCGCGCACCGCCAGCCGGTAGCGGTCGGTGGCCGCGAGGATCAGGCCGTGCCCGGAGATCTCCAGCCGGACCGCGGTCAGCACCGGCACCGTCTCGTCCCGACCGGCCGCCGGGGCGACCTGGCCGACCGCCGCGGCGAACCCGAGGGTGTTCACCTCGCCGATGGGGGCGGGAAAACGCGGCAGCTCGGGATAGTCGGCGAGATCCATCAGCGGGACGGTGAAGCGCACGCTGCCGCAGCGCAGCACCAGCCGGTCGCCGTCGACGGCGACCTCGACCGTCGTCGCGGGCAGGCTGTGCACGATGTCCGCCAGCAGCCGCCCGGGCACCAGAACCCGGCCCGGCTCCTCGACCGCCGCCGCCACCGGCGCCCGCACGGCCACCTCGGAGTCGAAGGCGCAGACGAGCAGGCCGGCGCCCGGCTGCGGGCCAGCCGCCGGCGCCGCCGCCTCGAGCAGCAGGCCCGTCAGCGCGCTCGGGGTCAGCCCCGGCCGGCTCGGGAGATGCCGGGCGGCCCAGCCGGTCGCGTCGGCGAACACGTCGCGTTCCACGCTGAACCTCATGGGGCCGATTGTCCCCGCCAACGGCCGAAAATCGCCGCATTCACCGATCGGTGTTCGCCTTCGCCCGACTGGCGGCGCGCGGCACGCCCGCCGCCGGGTCGGTGTCGCCGCCGGCGGTCACCACCCAGCTCATCTGTAGGCACAGCCGGCCGTCGTCGCCGTCGGCGCTGACCGCCACGGCCACCGTCCCGCCCGGCCGGGGCGCGGCGGCGGGGGCTGGCGGGCCGGTGATCGCGCGTGCCCAGTCCGGCGGGATCGCCGTGCCCGCCGCGGTGAGCGTCAGGCTGCCTCCGGTGGCGTCGCAGATCAGGGTGAGCAGCGCCCGAGGGCCCGGGATCGCCTGGAGCACCCGCGGAAGCAGCGCCTCGATCCCGGCGCGCACGGACGCCGGGGCCACCCGCAGATCCCCGGCGACCTGGGCGTCGATGCGGACGCCCCGGGACTCCGCATCGAACAGCGCCGCCGCCAGGTCACCGAGGGCAGCGGCATGGCTGGCGACGAGGGTACGGCGGATCATGGCGGCGAACCGCCGGCACCGCTCGCGCACCGCCGGGTCACGCGGGTCGAGCAGGCCGTCGCGTACCGCCGCGAGCAGCGGCAGGACCTCACCTTCGATCATGGCGAGCGCCCGCGCCCGGTCCGTCCGGATCCGGACCTCGGCCTCCCGGCCGGCCGCGAGGCGGGCCTCCCGCCCGAGCGCCCGGGCCGCCGCGTCCGCCGAACGGCGCAGCACCGGACCGCCCATCGCCGCCATGATCTGCAACGCCGCCAGCGCGTTGAGCGCCGAGAGAAGCTGGGCGAACGGCAACGGCCCCGGCACGCCACCGAACACGGCGACGCCGGTGAGCGTGGCGGCCGCACACCCCAGGGCGGCGATCCACTCGACCGCCGGCCGGGACACCGTGACCTGCATGAGCAGCAGCGGCAACACCAGCACCGGCCAGGCCGCGACCCGACTCGCCCCCGGATCGGCGGTGCCGACCAGCGCGGCGGTGGCGACCGTCACCGCGAGCCCGCACGCCACCAGGCCGAGGGACTCGAGCCGGGTGGCCGCCCGGCGGCGCATCCGCCGCGTCACCACGACGACCGCGGCACCGAGTAGCAACCACAGCCCGATCGCGGCCGGCGACGTGCGCAGCCCGCCAGGCAGCACGAGCAGCACCGGCCCGGTGAACGGGTACCAGATCACGGCCGCGACGGCCACGGCGCGGCGCAGGCTGGCGGTGTAGACGCCGCGCAGCTCCTCGGCGGACGCCAGGCCCGGCCCCGCCTCGCCGGCATCCGTGAACGCCCGAGCCGGCACCTCCCCGGCCGCCCGAGCCGGCACCTCGTTGGACGACCGGGCGGAGCGGCCATCGGGCGACCGGGCTGCGAGTTCATCGGGCGGACGGGCGGACCGGGCCCCGGGCAGCCGGGCGGACGGGGCCCGGGGCAGCCAGGCGAGCGGGGCCCGGCGGACAGAGGCCGACCGGGGGCGTCCCGGTGGCCCTCCCGCGGCGCGCGGCTCGGCGGCTGACGCGGTCCGCGCCCAGGTCAGCAGGACCCGGGTGCCGCGGCCGGGGGCGGCGGACAGCCGGACGTGGCCGCCGACCTCGACGAGCCGGGCCTGCACCGAGCGGCTCAGCCCGAGCCGGTCCACGGGCACGGCGGCCGGGTCGAAACCCCGCCCCTCGTCGCGCACCATCACCCCGACCGCTGTCGGGGTGCGGTGCACCGTGACCCAGGCCTGGCCGGTGCCGGCGTGCCGGCGGACGTTGGACAGCAGCTCGGCGGTCGCGGCGGCCAGCGCGGCCGCCACCTCGGCCGGCAGGTCCGGCCCACTGGCGGTGCCCGGAAGCGGCGAGCCGGGCATGCCGACGGTGCCGGTCCGGCCGAGCCGCACCCGCAGCCCGCGCAGCCGGGCGGCGTCGGCGACGGCGTCGAGCCGCGCGTCGAGGCTGCGGGTGGCCGCGCCGGCCGGGCCGTCGAGCAGCCCCTGCACGGCGGCGATGGCGTCCTCGGCCTGGGTCCGAGCGAGCCGCGCGTCGTCGCCACCGCCCCAGGCGATGCCGGCAAGGGTGTTGAGCACGGTGTCGTGCAGGACGCGTTCCCGCTCCCGCTCCGCCCGGGCACGGGCCACGGCGACCGTCTCGGCCCGCTCATGGTCCGCCGCCGCGCGCAGCCGGCCGTCGGCTCTTCCCGCGGTCGCCCGCAGCCGCCCCACCCCGAACCGGACGAGCAGGGACAGGAAGGTGACGAGCAGGACGGAGACGGCGACCCGGCGGTAGGCGCCGCCGGGATCCGAGGCCGCGCCCGCCGCCGTGGACGCCGCCCAGCCCGCGCCGGTGGGCATGGCCGCGGCGAGCCGATCGGCCACGCCCACCCCGCCGACCAGGGCGGCGCACAGCACGATCAGGACGACGGCGAACCTCCGCCGGCCGGTCATCGCGCCCGCGACCAGGGCGGCGTGGGCGCAGCCGAGGTAGACCCAGGTTCCCGCGCCGCCGACGGACACCGCCGGAACGGCGGCGCCGGCGGCGAGCGCCCCGGCCGCACCCGCGCCGACGTTGCCGAGGACGAGCCCGGGGCCGAGCCCGCGGCGAAGGCTCAGCGCCACGTAGCCGAGCCCCCAGGCGAGCTCCAGCACCGCGGCGGCGAGCCCCAGCGGGTGCCCGCCGTACCAGGACCACCAGACCGCCAGGTACAGCGCCGTGGTGAGCAGGCTCAGCACCCGCAGCACGGCGAAGGTGCGCACGACGACGGCGGTGAGCGCGTCCGATGCGCTGAGTGAGGCGCCGAGTGAGGCGCTGACCGGCACGGACATCAGTCTGGCCCGTCGAGTCAGGACCCATCCGACGATCGGCCGCAATAATCGGCCGGGATCGCCCGGATCAGGTGCGGTCGGAGCTGAACCGGACCGCGCCGGCGGTGAGGACCGCGCCCGGGAACACCCGCGCCCCGGCCCGCAGCTCGTTGCCCCGCTCGATGACGGCGCCGTCGCCGACGACCACGCCGTCGAGCACGACGCCGGGGCCGATGACGGCTTCGCGGCCGATCACGCTGTCCCGCACGGTGGCTCCCGACTCGACGACCGCACCGTCGAAGAGCACGGCGCCGTCGACCGCGGCGCCCGCGCCCACCCGGGCGCGCGCCCCCACGGTGGCGCCGCCGCCGATCTTGGCGTCGGCGGCCACGACGGCTCCGGCCAGGACCAGGCAGTCCCCGACCGGTCCGGGCAGCGCCGAGGAGGCCATGCGGCCGGTCACCAGGTCGCGGCTGCCCTGGACGAACGCCGCCGGCGTGCCGAGGTCGAGCCAGTAGGTGCTGTCCGGGTAGCCCATGACCGGCGTGCCGGCGGCCAGCAGGGCGGGGAAGGTCTCCCGCTNGACCGACACCGGCCGGCCCACGGCGATGCTGTCGATCACCGAGCGACGGAACACGTAGCAGCCGGCGTTGATCAGGTTGGTGGGCGGGTCGGGCGTCTTCTCCAGGAACTCGGTGACGCGACCGTCGGCGTCCACCGGCACCACGCCGAAGGCCCGCGGATCGGACACCTCGGTCAGGTGCAGGGTGACCGCCGCGTCCGCCGCGGCGTGCCGGCGGATCAGGGCCTGGATGTCCAGGCCGGACAGGATGTCACCGTTGAAGATCACGACCGGGTCGTCCGGGCCGCCGCGCAGCCTCCCCGCGACGTTGCGGNTGGCGCCACCCGTGCCCAGCGGCTCCGTCTCGGTCACGTACTCCAGCTCGAGGCCGTGGGCGGACCCGTCTCCGAAGTACTCCTCGAAGACCTCCGCGCGGTAGGAGGTGGCGAGCACCACCCGATCAATCCCGGCGTCACGCGCCCGGGCCAGCATGTGCGCGGTGACCGGCACCCCTGCGACCGGCAACATCGGCTTGGGGGCCGACATCGTGAGTGGTCGTAGACGGGTCCCCTGACCGCCGACAAGCATCACTGCGTCCATGGACAGTCAGTGTCGCAGGGCATGGGGTAGCCCTTGGAGACGGATGGGCAGCGGGACCACTACCCGAACGTGCCGCCATGGGCCCGATACTTTCTGTTTAGCCCACCGNCACCGCGCGCGCCCGACCGCCGCCGCGGCTCACCCCCCGGCGGTGGTCCCGCGGTCGGTGAGCAGGTCCGCCGACCGGGTCGCCCTGGCCCCGGCGCTGTCCTTGGCGAAGGCGAGGGCGAGCAGCAACCGGGCCCCAAGCCCGACGCCGAGCAGCAGCCGCAGGGGCACGCGTGCCGGCCCCGGGTACTGCCGGGACAGGTAGCGGAACATGCTGCGGTGGTGGNCCACCACCATCCGCCGGGACGACCGCTTCGTCGAGTGCCCGCCGAGATGCTCGACGACTGCCGACGGCACGTACACCGACTGCCAGGACGCCGCCCCGATCCGCCGGCCCAGGTCGACATCCTCCATGAACATGAAGTACGACTCGTCGAAACCGCCGACCGCCTCGAACGCCTCCCGGCGCAGAAGCTGGCAGGAGCCGGACAGCCAGCCGGCGGTCATCTCCCGCGGGGCACCCCGCTCCCGGCGGTAGGAGGCCGTCCACGGGTTCGTCGGCCAGCACCAGCCGAACAGCGCGTGGCCGATCCCCCGCCCCAACGAGGGCAGGTCGCGGGCCGAGGGGTAGAGGGCGCCGTCCGGGTTGGTGATCCCGGGGCCGAAGGCACCGCCGCCGGGCCAGCGCCCCGCCGCGGCGATCAGCTCGTCCAGCGCGCCCGGCTGGAACGAGATGTCGGCGTTGGAGATCACCAGCCAGGGCGCTGCGGCGCCGGCGGCACCCCGGTTGACGGCGCTGCCGTAGCCGAGGTTGCGGCCCGGGCGCAGCAGCCGCGCCTCGGCGCGCTCCCCCGCCGCGCGGGTGCCCGCGTCGAGCTTCGGGGAGTTGTCGACGATGACGACCTCGTAGGCCCGGGTCGTCGCCTTGGCCACGGAGTCGAGGAACGCTCCGATGATCTCCCCGGACCGGAAGGTCACGACGACGACCCGAATCTCCGGCTCCACACCCATGTCCTCGCCCACCCGTCTCACCGACCCACCCGACTCCACCGACCACCCCTGCCCGCCGGCCTGCCCGCCGCGCCGGCCTGGCCGGCCGAGCCGGCCCGCCATCCGTCCGACCGACACGGCCCGCGCCGCCGTGGTGACGGCGAGCGGCATCGGTGCCGAGGAAACCGTAGCGCGCCCTTTGTGGCGGTCTTCGCCCCGGGCCGGCTTCCCGCGAGAAGCCCATCACGAGGCACGGCGCCGACGGGCAGGCTCGCGCCCAGGGGCCGCCGTCGGTCGGCGGTCGGTGGGCCGGGCGCGCCGCCCTCGGGCCGCTCAGCGCTCGGCGACGGCCCGCGCGTAGCTCGCCAGGTGGGCCTCGGCGCTCGCCGCCCAGGTGAACTCCCGGGCCCGCGCGAGGCCCGCCTGCCCGAGCTGGTCACGCCGCTCGGCGTCGTCGAGCAGGGCGCCCATCTCGCGGGCGATGGAGTCCGGGTCCGGCTGGGTGTAGGCGACGGCGTCCCCGCCGACCTCCGGCAGCGACAGCCGCGGCGTGGTCAGCACCGGCGCGCCGCAGGCCATCGCCTCCAGCACGGGCAGCCCGAAACCCTCGCCGTGCGAGGGGTAGNCCACCAGCGACGACCCGCCCAGGTACCCCGGCAGGTCGGAGAATCGCAGATAGCCGGGCCGGATCACCCGCAGGTGGCTGGGCACCGAGGCGACGGCCGCATCGACGTCGTCGTCCCAGCCCGAACCGCCGGCCAGCACGAGGGCGGGCGGCTCGTCCCGCCAGTGCACCGCCTCGGCCCAGCCACGGATCAGGTTCGGGACGTTCTTGCGCGGCTCCAGCATCCCGAGGAAGGCCACGTAGCGCGCGTCGCCCAGGCCGAGGCGGCGGCGCACCCGCAGCTTGTCCTCCTCGGTCGGCGGGTGGAAGGTCGACGTGTCGACGCCGTGGTAGGCGACGTCGGTGGTGGTCGACTCCCCGTCGAGCACGCGGATGAGCTCGTCCCGGGTCGCCTTCGACGGGACGATGATCCGGGCGGCGCGGCGCACCGCGGTGCGCATCGCCGAGCGGAAGAACGTCCCCTTCACGGCCGTGTGCATGTCCGGCTCGGTGAAGAAGGTGACGTCGTGGATGGTCACGCAGACGGGCTGCTGGGCCCGTAGCGGCATCGTGTAGTGCGGTGAATGGATGACATCGGCATTCACCTGCTCCGCGACCAGTGGCAGTCCGGTCTGCTCCCACGCCAGCCGCGCCGGCCGGTGGGCGATGGCCGCCGGCCCGGACAGAACGGTGGCATGTGGAGCCATCCGGCTGTAGCGTTCCTCGTCCGACCGCTGGCAGACCAGCGCCATGTCCGCACCGGCCGCGCCCAGCGCCGCGACCAGCCCGTCGACATAACGCCCTACGCCACCACGGTCGGCCGGGACCGAAGTCGCGTCGACGAGCACCCGGGGTCCCACGGCGCTCCTTCCCTGACGCGCCACCCTGGCAGGGGTGGCCGCTTGCTTCACGGTGACCGCTTGCTTCCCAACGGGGGCAACACTACGCCCGCCCGTCAGCGGCGACGGACACGGCAGGGGAGCCGCCGACTCGACGGTAGAGCGCCCACGTCGCCTCCGCCGCCGCATTCCAGGTAAATGCCTGTGCACGCGTGCGTCCGGCAGCCGACAGCCGCCCCCGCAGGTCCGCGTCGCCGACGATCCGGGCCACCGCGGACGCCAGCGCGGCGNCGTCGCCGACGCCGACCACCAGCGCCGCGTCCCCCGCGACCTCGACCAGCGCCGGAGCGTCGGAGATCACCACCGGCACCCCGTGCGCCATCGCCTCCACCACGGGCAGGCCGAAGCCCTCCGACCGACTCGGCGCCAGCAGCACCCCGGCGCGCGAGAGCACGACCGCGAGATCCTCGTCACTGATCCGCCCAAGAGTGCGGACCCGGGAGCCGTCCAGACCGTGCCGTGCCGCCTCGGTGCGCACATCGAGTCCGCCCCACCCGGTCGCCCCGACGTGCACCAGCGGCAGGCCTGGATCGTCCGGTCGCCGCAGCGCGGCGAGCGCGGTGTCCAGCCCCTTGCGCGGCTCCAGCGTGGCCAGGGTGAGCAGGTAGCCACCCGGCGGGGGCAGGCCCAGCCGGGCCGCGCGGGCATCGGCGTCGGCCGGCACGCGGACGACCGCCTCGGCCACCCCTTCGCCGATGGCGTGCAGCCGTTCAGGGGGGATCGGCAGGTGCCGGGCCACCTCGGCGGCGACGGCCAGGGTGGGGACGATCACCGCGTCGGCGTGCCGGGCGGCGCGCTCACCCATCAGCCGGTGCCAGCGCGCTCCGTGTGGGGTCAACGTCTCGGGATGGGTCCAGGGGACCGCGTCGTGGATGGTCACGACCAGCTTCGGCCGAGGGCGGCGTCGGTCGAGGGCGTCGCCGAGCGCCGGCGCGACGCTGTGCGCGGCCCACGCGCCCAGGGGCGGCCGCGCCGGACCTCCCGCCGGCCGGCCGGTGGAGTCGTTCGACGAGGGCCACGACCGAGGCTGGTCGGCCGGGGACGAGCCGGACCAGCCCACGAGGGAGCCGTCGGCCAGGGAGCCGTCGCCACGGGAGCCGGGCGGGTCGGTCTCGCGGCGCAGGGACCGCGACCGGTCGGAGGGGCCAGCTCGACCCGAGCCGCGCAGGGTCTCGACCACCGAGCCGGTCACCCGGCCGGCGGTCCCGCCCGCGGGCGGAAGCAGGAGGGTCGGCGCGTGGATGACGTCCACACCGGTCGGCGCCGGGCCGACGCCACGCGACCAGGCCGCGGCCAACGCCCGGCGGGGCAGGCCGAGGCGCAGCGGGCCGAGCACGCCCGGCAGCCCCGCGCCCTCGACGCCGCGCCGCGCGGCGCACCAGCCGACCACCCCGTCCCCCGGCGCGGCGCGACGGGCGAGGGCGGTCGCGAGCTCGGCGGAATAGCGGCCGGTCCCACCCGGAACCGGCGCGAGCAACTGCTCGACCAGGAAGCCCACACGCACGGGTCACAGTCTGCCCCTGCCCTTCGGCGATGCCCGGTTCGGGGGGCGGTCGACCGAACACCGAGACGAGGCGAGCCCCGGCCACCCGGCAGGCGGCGCCCGGCAGGCGGCAGCGACCCCGAGCAGATCGGAGGCGCTCGGCTAGGCCGCGTATTGGGTAGTGATCAAGGTGTGGTTCGGGTGAGTTCTTTGATCCAGATCATGGAGGCGCNGAGGTGGAGGCCGGCGAGGTAGCTGGCGGGGGTCTTGTCGTAGCGGGTGGCGATACCTCGCCAGGCCTTCACCCTGTTGATCGTCCGTTCGACGGTGTTCCGTTCCTTGTACATCTCGGCGTTGTGGCGGACGGGCCGTCCGCCCTGGCTGCCTTTGCGTTTCCGGTTGGCGGCCTGGTCGGTCTTCTCCGGGATCACCGCGGTGATCCCACGTGCGCGCAGGTAGGCACGGTTCGCACGCGAGGAGTAGGCCTTGTCCGCGGCGACCGCGCCGGGACGGGTCCGGGGACGACCGACCGGCCCGCGGACCCGGACCCGGCCCAGCACGGCGGTGAACTGGGGGCTGTCCGCGGCCTGCCCGGCGGTCAGCACGAACGCCAGCGGACGGCAGCGTCGGTCCGCGGCGAGGTGGACCTTGCTGGTCTGCCCACCCCGGGAACGTCCCAGCAACGCCGCGGCTAACCGGGCCTGATGTCGGCGGCGCACCCGTCGCCGTTCGGCCCGCCGGGGATCCTCACCGTCACCGGCGGTGCCGTCGCCGGCGGCGGCATGCCCGTGTTGTCCCTGCGCGCCGCCCCCTTTTCCCGGGTCCGCTCCTGCTCGGCGGCGGCCTTCTCCACCGCGGCCAGCATCTCGGGGTCCACGCGCATCCCGGCAGCGTCATGGTGAGCCCGCACGGTCGTGGAGTCCACGCTGACCAGCGACAGATCGACCTCACCCCGCCGGGCAGCCTCGGCGATCATGCCCTCCAGCAGGGCTGCGAACACCCCGGCATCACGCCACTGCCGGAACCGGTTGTGCACCGTCGACCAGGCACCGAACTGCGCGGGCATCTCCCGCCACTGCCCACCCGTGCGGAACCGCCACAGCACCCCGGCGAACTGCTCCCGCAGCCGCTCGGGATACGGGCCGTACTCGCCGATCGGCAGGTACGGCCGGACGAACTCCCACTCCGCGTCGGTCAACTGCGCCCGTGTCATACCAACGATCTACCGGGCCGGGCCCCACAACCAGGACGAAACCAACCAAGAGATCACAACCAGATACAGGACCTAGCGCTGCCGGCCGCGCAGGGCGGCGACGACCATGATCAGGCAGAACAACCCGCCGAGGAGATACCCCCACCAGCGTTCCCCGTCGGCGGCGTCGGCCGCGGCGCCACCGCCGAAAATGATCAGACCGAACAGCAGCACCGTGAGCAGCGCGGCGACCGCCCGCTGGGCGAGGCGGGAGCTCGGCGGCGGGGGCGGGCCCGTGCGGGGCGGGGGTGGGGTGCGGCGCGAGGGAGGGGTACGGGACGGGGGCGTGGTGCCCGGCGGGGGTGTGGTTCTGGACGGGGGTGTGGTTCCGGACTGGGGTGTGGTGCCGGTCNGGGGTGGGGTGCGCGGCGGGGTGCGGCGCGGCCCCTCACCGGGCCGGGAGCGCCGGGCCATCGACTCAGCTCCCCCGCTTGCGGGCGTGGGTGAGCACCACGCTGCCGGCCGTGTCGGGGGCGCGGCGGTCGGCCAGCGCGACGGCCGGAGAGAGCACCGCCGCCGCGTTCCACCCGGCCCGGCCGCCCTTCGCGGACAACGTGAGGTACAGCCGCTCGGCGCGTTCGCTGCGGAACATGTACGTCTGGCGGACGACGTCCAGCCCGGCGTCGTCGAGCAGCTTCGCGAGGTGCTCACCCGGATAGGTGTGCTTGACGTGGTAGCGCGCGCGATGGCGGTCGAACAGGTCCGGCCAGGCGGTCGCCCGGGTCAGCGCGTCCGCGGACATCACCAGGTCGCCGCCGGGACGCAGCACCCGGGCCATCTCGGCGAGCGCGGCCGGACCGTCGTCGAAGTGCTCGATCGCGCACACCGACATGACGACGTCGAAGGTGGTCGCCGCGAAGGGCAGCGCCAGCGCGTCACCCTCGACGAGTCCCGGATGACCGCGCAGCCGGCGGCCGAACTCCAGCTTGTGCCGTGCCAGGTCGAGGCAGACGGCCCGGGCCCCGCGGCGGGCGGCCTGCCCGGCCCAGTAGCCGTCACCACCCGCCACGTCGAGCAGCGTGCGCCCGGTCAGCTCGCCTGCCCACTCCAGCAGGGTGCCGACCTCGCGGCGGCGCATCACGTGGACCTGGTGACCCACGAAGGCGAGGGCATCGTCACGTACGGGGCTCACCAGTCCGCCTTCCGTTCCGGCCGTTGTTGACGGACAGTCTGNCCGCCATGTGGGCAGCGTTCGCGCCTGGACCCGTCAGATATACCTCGCGTGGTCGTTGCCGGACGCGACGCGACGAGCCGGGCTGCCGGCCGGACCACGGCCGGACCGGGTCGGCTCCGGCCGGCGATCGGGCCCGATCGCCGGCCGGAGCCGCCTGGACGCCTCATCCGCCGCCGGATCCGGCGACGAGCGCGCCGAATACCGCGTCGAGGTAGTTCCCCCAGGCCGCCTGCGGGTCGGGCGGGCTGACCTTCGCTCGGAGGTCGGCGAGCACGCCCGGCTCGTACAGGCGGCGCAGGGCCGCGGCGAGCGCGTCGACGTCGTCCGGCGGGACCAGCAGGCCGTCGACTCCGTCGCGGACCGCTGCGGCCAGGGTACCCACGGTCGTCGCGATCACGGGCAGGCCGTGCAGGTGCGCGAGATCGACGTTCTGCGACGCCGTGCCCGCCCGGTAGGGCAGCACGAGGGCGTCGGCACCCGCGAACAGTCCGGGCACCTCGGCGGCGTCGACGTAACCGGCCCGCACGTCGACCCGGCCGGTCAGGCCGAGTTCGGCGATGAGGCGGGTGGTCTGCGCGGCGTCGCCCCAGAACTCCCCCGCGACGGTGAGCCGGACGTCCGCCGGGCCGCGGGCCAGCGCCCGCAGCAGCACGTCCAGCCCCTTGTAGGGCCGGACCAGCCCGAAGAACAGCAGACTGCGTCGCGGCCGGTCATCCGCCGCGGCCTGCGTGCCGGCCGCGGCCTGGGCGGCGGACTCGGCCTGGGCGGCGAGCTCGGGTGTCTCCGGGCGCCGCCGGGTCGGCGAGGACCACAGGTGCGGGGCCATCTCGGCCACCACCACCGGCACCGGGGTGAGCGTGGCGGCGAGCTCGGCCTGCGCCGGGGTGTGCACGAGCACCGCGGACACCCGCCGCAGCACCGCCCGGATCAGCGGCTCGTCCACCGCGCGCCGCTCGTGTGGCAGGACGTTGTGGCACAGCGCCAGCACCTGCGGGCCGCCGCCACGGCCCCCGGCCCGGCCGCGCAGGGCGGCGAGGATGGCCAGGTAGGCGGGCGCCTGGATCGGGCTGACGACGACCAGCACCACCGCGTCGGCCTCGCGCCCCAGCCGCCGGCCCAGCCGGACCCAGCCGTCGGGCCGACGCCAGGACAGCGGATAGCGGGTCGCGCCGAACGGTTCCATCTCCGGCTCGGCGACACGCTGCACGCCCGGGTAGAGCCGCGCCGGGTACTGGTCCGACCAGGACTCGATCACGACCTGGTGCCCCCGGGCGGCCAGCCGGTGCGCGAGCTCGGTCGTGTGCTGGGCGATCCCGCCCTTGTAGGGGTGGGTCGGGCCGATGACCGCGACACGCATCGTCAGGTGTTGCTGCGGGAACGGGCGACCAGGTCACCGATCAGGGCGAGCACGGCGATCTGGAAGCCGACGAGGATCGCGAGCAGGGTCGAGGTCGCCACGTGGAAGTCGTAGCGGACGAGGTCCACGATCAGCTTGACGAAGCCCAGCCCCATGATCCACAGGGCTATCGGCATCAGCACCTTGAGCGGGTCGAAGTACATGACCATCCGCAGCACCTGGAGGATGTAGCGGCGCGCGTCGCGGAAGGGGTGGAACTTCGACGTCCCGGCGCGCTTCGCGTAGTCGATCGGGATGTAGTCGACCGGGTGCTGGTTGGACAGGAACGACATCGTGATCGTGGTGACGCAGCTGAAGCCGGGCGGAAGCAACCGCAGGTAGGGCAGGGAGACCTCGCGGCGGAAGGCACGCAGACCGGAGTTCAGGTCCGGGATCTTCATCCCGGACAGCCGTTGGGCGATCATCCGGATGAGCCACTTCGCCGGCACCCGGGCCCACTTGTGGGTCCCCTCCTCGGTGAGCCGGGCCCCGACGACCTGGTCGACGTCGAGGTTGTCGTCCAGGTAGCGGACGAACTCCGGGATGCGCTCGTTCGGATACGTCATGTCGGCGTCGGTCCAGACGACGATCTTTCCCCGGGCCTCCTGGGTGCCGATGCGCCGGGCCGTGCCCGAGCCGCCGTTGCGGCGGAACGGCATGATCCGCATCCGGGGGAAGCGGGGGGCCGCGTCGCGCAGGACGGCGAGGGTGTTGTCGGTCGACTTGTCGTCGATCGCGAGGATCTCGTAGGCGTACCCGCTGGCGTCCATCGCCGCCGTGATGCGCTCCAGTTCGCNCACCACGTGATCCTGCTCGTTGTAACAGGGCAGGACGATGGTGACATAGGGGACGTCGGGTGCGAGCGCGACGAAGTCGTCGCCGGCCGCGGGCTGCGTCGGGGTGCTGCCCTCCGGATGGTCGGGCTTGTGGATGGCGCTGACACTCACGTCGGTGTGGCTCCCGGTCGTCGTTCCCGGCGGTGATCGCCGCTGCGGGGCGGCGGGCCGGTGCATGGCGCGGCCCGACGTCGTCCCCACTCCGATCGCCGGTCCGTGGCGGTGATGCGCGGTCCGTCCATACAGGCGCGCNGTTCTAGAGTGGCACGTCCCGCCCCGGGGTCCGACGACCGGGCCGACGACCGGCCCACCTCGGCGCCTACTGTTTGCACCGTGGCTGCGTTCAGAAGTGATCTACGTGAATACGTGCGGCACGTGCGGACGCTGCGGGCCGCACGAGAGACCTCGGCCCGTTCGTTCGTCGCGGGCCTGCGTTACCCGCTCGCCCACAAGCAGCCGATCTGGCTCGGCTCGCCGACCGTCATCGAGGGCCGGGAGCGCATCGAGTTCGCCGAGGGCGCGGCGCTGCGGGTCGGCCTCGGCGGGTTCGGCCTGTCCACGAAGCGCGACACCTCGATCATCCGGGTGCATCCGGAGGGCCGGCTGCGCTGCGAGGGAGTCGTCTCGCTGCAGCGGGGCGTGCGGATCGTCGTCGACTCCGGCGTGCTGGAGCTGGGCCCCGGCGCGAACGTCAACGGGTTCGCCAAGATCCTGGTCCGGGAACGGGTCTCCATCGGGGCCTACTGCAACGTCTCGTGGAACACCCAGCTCCTCGACAACGACTTCCATCCCATGGTCGTCGANGGCGTCGAGCAGCCGGTGAGCGGGCCGATCATCCTGGAGGACCGGGCCTGGATCGGCACCGGCGCGATCGTGCTCAAGGGTGTCACCGTCGGCGAGAGCGCGGTGGTGGCGGCGGGCTCGGTGGTCACCCGCGACGTCCCGCCGAAGGCCGTCGTCGCCGGGTCGCCGGCGAAGGTCGTCGGCCACATCGACTCCTGGCGCTGAGGCACTCCCGGCGCTGAGGCAACTCCGGCGCTGAGGCACTCCCGGCGCTGGGGCAACTCCCGGCGCTGAGGGGCGGGCTCCGGGCTGAGGCGTGCGGCCAGGGGCGGACCTACCGCTGAGGCCACCGGTCTGCGACGCCAGTCTNGGGGGAATGCTACGGACGGTGAGCTGCGCCATGCCGGGAAGCGCCTCGCCACCGTCCGCGACCAGGGCCGATACGCCGATACCCGGACAGTCAACCGAGTGGGGGTGTCCGTAACATGACAGCACCTCCGTCCGATGGGACCGTNCAGAGCTTGGGTGACTCCGTGGATTCGACCGCAGCGGCCCGCGCCGCCACCACGCCCGCCCCGGCAGTGATCCCCGATGGGACCCGCTTTCGACCGTGGCGCATCCTGCGCACCGCGCCTGCGACCATCTGGGCGATCACCCTGCTGTTCACGGCGGTGCTGGCGGGCTGGTCGGTGATGATGCCGCAGTACCACGCGCCCGACGAGCCCAACCACGTCGACGCCGTGATGCGCCTGGTCGAAGGCAAGGGCTGGCCCCACCCGGGGCACGTGATCGTGACCCGCGGCGGGGTGGGCGCGATCATGGCCGCGCCCTACGGCACCGACAAGCGGCCGCGGGACCTGTCCGCCGGGCCCTTCACCGCCGCGCAGGCGATGCCCCGGGACGAGCGGCCGAGCTGGGAGGAACTGGAGCGGACGCCCGCGCCCAGGGGCGGCATCCAGCAGATCGTCCAGCACCCGCCGCTGTACTACTGGGTCAACGCGGTGATCCTCAAGGCGATCCCGGGCGGGGGCGACGACCTGCGCTGGGACGAGATCATCGGCATCCTTCGACTGGTCAGCGTGGCGATGGTCGCCCCGCTGCCGCTGCTGGCCTGGGCGGGGGCGCACCGGCTGTCCGACGGCAGCCGGGTGGCGGGGACCTGCGCGGCGCTGGTCCCGCTGGCCATCCCGGAGCTGGCCCACATCGGCTCCAGCGTCAACAACGACAACCTGCTGGTCCTGACCGGCGGGCTGGCGACCGTGAGCATCGTCTACGTGCTGCGCGGGGACACCTCGCTGCGCACGGCGGNGTGGACGGGTGGCTTCGTCGGTCTCGCCCTGATGACGAAATCGCTGGCGATCGTGCTGGTCCCGATGGCCGCGCTGGCCTACGTGCTGGCCTGGTCCCGGGCCCGGCGGGATGCCCGTGCGCTGCGGGTGCGCGCGCCCGCGGCGGACCCGGCCGGCACACCTCCACCTGGGGCGAGCACCGGCCGCGGCGGCACGGCGAGTACCGATGACGCGGCGAGTACCGATGACGCGGCTGGTGCAGGCGGTGCGGCTGGTGCGGGCGGTGCGGGCGGTGCGCTGCCATCGGGCGGCGGCCGGGCCGACATCCGGCCGTTTCGGCTCGCCGACGCTGGACCGGCCGGGCCCTCGGCCGCCGCCCAGCGACCCCCCTGGCGCCAGATCCTGCTCGGCGGGGCGCTCATGGTTGCCCTGGGTGGCTGGTGGTGGATCGTCAACGTGGTGCGCTGGGGCGCCTTCCAGTCGGAGACACCCGGCTTCCCGCTGGGCCAGTACCTCGGTGACGACTGGGACGCCTACTGGGAAATCCTGATCAACGGGACGATCCTGCGCTGGTGGGGATCGTTCGGCTGGTTCGAGGTCAACCTCACGACCATCCCGGTCCGCACCGGCACCGCCCTGGTCGTCTTCTTCTTCGCTCTCGCGCTCATCCGGGCCCGCAACTGGCGCATCCGGGTCGACCTGCTGCTCCTGCTGTGGGTCACCTGGGGCCTGTTCGGGCTGATGACGGTGCAGTCCGCCAAGAACTTCGACAAGCAGTTCCACGTCAGCGGCATCTCTGGCCGCTACCTGTACGCCGGGCTGGTGGCGCTGGCGATCGGCATCGGGCTGGGGGCGGCGGCCACCGGTCGTTACCTGGCACGAGTCATGCCGCTGCTGTTCCTCGCGGGCGCCGTCACCCTGCAGGTCTGGTCGATCAGCATGGTGTTCCCGCACTTCTGGNGGCCCAGGGACGGTGACCTCGGCGACGCGTGGGACGACATGACGGCCTGGTCGCCGTGGTCGGAGGGAACGCTCGTCTTCATCGCCGTCGCGGTGTGCGCGCTCGCGGTGACGACCCTGGCCGGCTGCCTGTGGGTGCTGGTCATCGGCGAGCGCGACGCCCGCCCGTCCCGGTCCGGCCGCGCGGTCGTCCTGTCGGACCCCCGGAGCCAGGGGCTACGGCAGGCCGCCCACAACCGCGCCGCCCGGCTGCACCGCGACACCCTGGCCAGCGGGCAGCCCCGGCCCGAGGGCGCCGACGCCCCTGACGCCCCCACCGGCCCCACCGGCCCCACCGGCCCCGAGGGCGCCGAGGGCGCGCAGCCGCCATCCCCGCCGGCGCACGGCGACCCGCCGCCGCCGGATCGGTCCTCGGCCAGGCCCCAGCCACAGACCCCGGCCACGACGAACCAAACACCCGCAGTGGCCCAACCAGGATCGGCACCGACCTCAACGTCCACGTCGCCGACCGCAGCCGCAGCCGCAGCAATGTCGCCGTCGGTGACGGAACCGCCGCTGAACACCGCGACCGCCGAGGTCGATGGCGCCCGCCATCCCCAGCCCCGCTGACCCGCGACCGGCGGACCGGCGACCGCCGGCATAGGACCCGATATCCACTGCACAGCGTGCGCGCTCACGCGCGCAGCGGCACACTGGCAAGGAGCCCGGACCGACCGAGACGGCACCAGCCGGGCCCAACGGACCATGAGATGATGATCGTGCACACGAGGTCCGCGGTGTCGACCATCTCAGCTCGGGGGGAATCTTGCGCCGCAAGCGGGAGACGGGCAGGGCGCGGGGGGAGACACCCCAGCCCGCGCCGCCGCCCGGTCAGGGCCCGGCCGCCACGCCGCAGCCCACCGCGGTGCCGTTCCCGCCCCCACCGCTCGAGGGAACGCCCGCGCCCGTCGGGGGAACACCGCCTCAGGCTGTAGCGCCCGCCACCCCGGCGGCCCCCAGGCCGGTGCCCCGTTTCTCGCCGTCCCAGAGCCCACCGCTACCCCCGAACCTGCTGCCGCACGCCGCCCTGGCCGCCGCGACCGGGTTGGCGAGCGCCGCCGGTGCGGGATCCGCCGGGGCGTCCGGCGTAGCGTCCCCGCCACCGCCCGGGGCGTCGTCCCCGCCACCCGGGGCGCCTTCTTCGCCGCCGAGTGGCGCGCAGGCCGCGCCACGCGGCCCGGTGAGCCTCCCGTCGGCGGCCGACGGGGCTGCCGCGGGCGGGTCGGGACCGGGCGGCCCGGTCGCGCCCCTCGACCGCGACGACCCGCGGGAACTCGTCCACGTCGAGCTGCTGGGCCGGCTCGGTGAGGGCGGGATGGGCACCGTCTACCTCGGGCGGGGCCGCCCCGGTGTGACCGGGTACGCGGGCCGGCTCGTCGCGGTCAAGGTGATCCGGCCGGACCTGGCCCGGGTGCCCGAGTTCCGGGCCCGGTTCCGCCGCGAGGCCGACATCGCCCGCCGGGTGGCCCGGTTCTGCACCGCGGAGGTGCTCGATGTCGTCGACCCCCCGGACGGGCTGCCGTACCTCGTCACCGAGTACATCGACGGACTGACCCTCGCCCAGAGCGTGGCGGCGGAGGGCCCGCTGCGCTCGGCCGACCTGGAACGCCTCGCGGTGAGCGTCGCGGCGGCGCTGACGTCGATCCACGGCGCGGGTCTCGTGCACCGCGATCTCAAGCCGTCCAACGTCCTGCTGTCCTCCCTGGGCCCACGGGTGATCGACTTCGGGATCGCNCGGGCGCTGGACGCCCAGACGATGCTGAGCCAGGAGATCCAACGGGTCGGCACCCCGGCGTTCATGGCGCCCGAGCAGGCCAACGGCGAACCCGTGTCGGCCGCGGCGGACGTGTTCGCCTGGGGCGGTCTGGTCACCTACGCGGGGACCGGGTCGTTCCCCTTCGGCGACGGCCCGACACCGGTTCAGCTCTACCGGGTCGTGCATCGCGAGCCGCTGCTCGACGGCCTCGACCCGGCGCTTCGCCCGATCGTCGAGGAGGCGATGCGCAAGGACCCGGCCGCCCGGCCGACCGCGCAGGAGCTGTTCCTGCGCCTGGTCGGGATGGGACCCTCGACCCATCCCGATCCCGACGTGACCCGCGTCATCCGGTCCGCGGCGCCGATGCTGGCCCCGCCCCAGCGCGCCGGGACCGACGGCGGCGGATCGTCGCTCGGCGCCGAGCCGACCGGCCGGGTGCGGCCTCGGCCTGCCGATCCGGCCCGCCCCGCCACGTCGCCCGACCACGCCCTCGACACGCCCGACCGCTCCCCCGGCGCGGCGGCGCAGGGCTGGCCTGGCGACCCCGCCGCCGCACGTGCGGACCTCGGCGCCGCGGGAGGATGGCCGCCGCCAACCGATGATCGGGGCGGCCCGCCATCCGCCGCCGGCCCTGGCCACCGTGGCCCGGCCGTCGGCGATCCGGCGCGGGGCGGCCTCGACGCCGGCCCGGCGGGTGCGGGCGCCGCGGACGACCCCGGCGCGCCGAGCCGGCGCCGCGGCCGGTGGGACCGGCGGCGCATCGCGCTGCTCGCCGCGCCCATCCTTGCGGTGCTGCTGATCGCGGCGTTGATGCCGCTGGCGCTGACCACGGGCGGCGGCCAGCGGCCGAGCCGGGAGGAGACCGCGGCCCGCGTGGCGCTGGCCGCCGAGGCCGTGCGCAACTCCGACGCGGACCTCGCCGCCCGGCTGTCGCTGGCCGCCTACCGCATCAGCCCGGTGCGCGAGGCCCGCGCCGCGCTGCGCACCTCCTTCGCCGCGGCGACCGCCAGCGTCCTCACGGGGCACACGGCCTCCGCGCTCGGCGTCGACATCAGCCCGAACGGGCGGCTGCTCGCCTCGACCGGCGCGGACGACCTCGTCCAGCTGTGGGACATCTCCGACCGAGCGCATCCGGTGAAGCTGTCGACCCTGACCCGGCACACATCCTGGGTCCTCGACGCGGCGTTCAGNCCGGACGGCCGGACGCTGGCCACGGTCAGCTACGACCGGTCGGCGATCCTGTGGGACATCAGCGACCCCCGCCATCCCGCCGAGCTCGCCGTGATCCACGGGCACAACGGCTGGGTCCTCGACGCCGCGTTCAGTCCGGACGGCCGGACGCTGGCGACCTCCGGCTACGACAACACCGCCCGGCTGTGGGACGTGACGGATCCGCGCCATCCCACCGCGCTGTCCGTGCTCGACCGGCACACGAGCTGGGTCAACGAGGTCGCCTTCAGCCCCGACGGTCACCTGCTGGCCACCGCGAGCGCCGACCGGACCGCCCGGCTGTGGGACATCACCGATCCGCGCCGGCCGCGGCCGTTGGCGGCGATCACCGCGCACACCGACTACGTCTGGACGGTGGCGTTCAGTCCGGACGGGCGGCGGTTGGCCACCGGCGCCTACGACGGCACGGCCCGCCTCTGGGACATCACCAACCCGTCGCGCCCGGCGGCCACCGCGTCCTTCCCCGCCGACGAGAAGTGGGTGTTCGACCTGGCCTTCAGCCCGGACGGCAGGACGCTGGCCACCGCCGGCTGGGACACGACCGTGCACCTGTGGGACGTCTCCGGCACCGGCCGACCGGCGTCGGTCGGCACGATCAACGGGCACGGCGACTGGATCCAGGCCCTGGCCTGGACACCGGACGGCAGCGGGATCGCCACCGCCAGCGACGACTACACCGTGCGGATCAGCCGCATCGACGACGCCAGCCTCATCGCCGCCGCCTGCGCCGACCCGTCGAAACAGATCGACGACGCCGAATGGCAGCGGCACATCGCCGATGTCCCCTACCAGCCGGTCTGCTGACCGCGGGGCCGGTCGTCACGCCCGGGCGTGGCCGAGGACGTTCACGACGTTGCCGTCCGGATCCCGGACGAAGAATCGGCGCACGCCCCACGGCTCGTCGGTGAGCGGGTGGACGATGCCGGCACCGGCGGCGAGAGCCGCGGCATGGGCGGCGTCGACGTCGTCGACCTCGACCGAGACGGCCGGGACGGCCGGTGCGGTGAGGTCGTGCGTCAGCAGGGTGAGCTGCGGGCCGGGTCGATCGGGATCGCTCAGCGTCACGACCCAGCCGTGGTCCATGATCGGCTCAAGCCCGAGAACGGCCGCGTAGAAGCGCCGGGCGGCCGGCAGGGAGCGGGACGGCAGGTCGGCGACGATCCGGAGAACAGCCATGATCCACCTCAGGGGACGGCGGCGATACGGACGGTCTCATGATGGCGGCGAGCCGCCCGGACCGGTCGAGCAGGACCGGCACGGCCAGCACCCCGGCGAGCGCGGCTCCACCAGCGGCGAACCGGCCGCTGCCGGAGCCGGCCATGAGGCCGGGGCCGTTCCGGATCGGGAAGCCGTTGTCGGTCGAGGAGCCATGGTCCTACCCGGGCGGGGGTGCGCCCGGATCGCTCGGGCCACCCCGCGCCGGGGCACTCGGCCGGCGGCGCAGGGCGGGCAGGGCGGTGCGGGCGGTGCCGGTGTCAGCGATCCGGGTCTGCACCCGTGCCAGCCGTTCCTGCCCGGTCGGGCCCAGTCGGGACCGCAGCGCCGAGCCTGCGATCCGGGCGACCTGTCGGAGCCTCGGCTCGTCGGCGTCGGNGGCCGGTCGGTGGCCGTGGACAGCGCGCTCGGCGTCCTCGGCCTCGCGCCGACGCAGGGCGGCCAGCTCGTGCTCCAACTGGCCGATGCGGTGCAGGTGCTCCAGTTCGAGGGCGGCGAGCCGGCTGCGCTCGTCGTCGAGCCGGGACCACTCCCGCTGGCGCGCGCGGGCCATCGCCGCCGCCGCGTCCTGCAACCGCAGCACGTGCAGGTACAGGTCGACGCGGTTGCGCTCCATCCGGGACAGCAGTCGGTTGGAGACCCACGGCGTGAGCAGGTCCGCGATCCGGCGGGCCCACGGCGCCCGACGGTCGACCACCACACCCANCCCGAAGATCGGCGCCACCGTGAAGAACCGCAGGTCGGAATGCTCTGCGACGAAGTCCTCGATCGCCGTGCGCACCCCGTTGCGCGGTCCGCCCTCGGTCAGCGCCCAGGCGAACGCCCCCATGCCGCGAAAGCCCCCGCGAACCACCCCGGGATCGTCGATTTCGACGCCGACGTCCCACGAGTGCGGCTGGCGAGCGTCCGCGGGGACCCGGTCCGGGTTGTAGTACTGGTCGCGCCGCCCCGCCGGCCAGCCGACGTCGTGCAGGACCACCAGCGGGAAGTACGAGCGGCTGAACCGGGCGACCGCGTCGGCGATCGCGGTGAGCTCGCCGTGCACGGTGGCGTAGTTGTGATCCCCGTCGATGAGGTAGGCGTCGGTCGGCGCGTGGCCGTCGAGGGCCTGCGGGCTGTAGCCGCGGATGACCTGCACGTCGAGCCCGCCGCCGGAGGTCGGCGCCACCCCCGGGTCCGGGTCGACGACGACGAGCCGACCACCGCCGCCGCGGCGGAGCAGGTCGACGAGCAGGGAGGTGGTCACCCCGCTCTCCGAGCCGATCTCCGCCACGCTGCGCGCGCCGGCGGCCTCGATCAGCGGAACCCAGATCTCCCGCAGGTCGGACAGGGAGTGCAGCAGCAACGGCGCGAGCGTCGGCTCNGCGGCGTCGCCCACGTCGAGGGCATGATCGTCCTTGCGGGCGAGGCCCGACCCCGGCCCCGTCCGGCCACGATCGCTTCCGGCGAGATCGGTCCCGGCAGGATCGGCCCCGGCAGGATCATCGCCGGCGCGGTTGGGGCCGGCGGCGATGGCCGCGAGCTCGGCAAAGNTGTCCCGAACGGCGCCGTGCTCCTCCGGATCCACCGATCCGGTCCCGGCCGCGGGACCGGTACCAGCCGCAGGATCGGGGCCAGCCGCAGGATCGGGGCCGCCCGCAGGATCGGGGCCAGCCGCGGGACCGGGGCCGGCCTCGGCCGCGGCGGGTGTCGCCACGTCGGTCGCCGTCGCGGACGCCACCGGGGAGATCCCCGCCGGGGGCGCCGCGGACGGAGCTGTGCTGGACTGGCGGGACGGACCACCGCGCACCTCGAACGGGCCCCGCACCGCGGGCTCGTCCGGCTCGGCACCCTCGCCCCGTACGCCCCGGGCTCTCGGGGCATCAGCGCCGTTCAGCGGTCCAATGGCAGCGGGTTCGGGGTCCCGCTGGTCGGTCACCGCAGTCCTCCGAGCTCGCGCCGGATCTTGCGGGCCGCCCGGACGGGAAGCCCGTCCCGGGCCGGGCCGGCGGCCGGCAGGATCAGCGCGTCACCCCGGATACCCATCCAGCCGAACGCCATCTCGACCTCGAGCGCGTAGACCCCGGCGAGGTGCGGCTGGGTGGCCAGGTCGATCGTGTAGACGAACTGGGGGTCGTCGCCGAGGATCTCCACCAGGTTCGGCTGCAGCAGCCGCAGGCCGACGAGCGCGAGCTGCTGGGCGGGGTCGTCCAGCGAGGTGATGGTCACCTTGTAGGGCTCGGCGATGTTGTTGATGTGGAACGACAGCGTCAGCCAGTCCAGCCGCAGCAGCCCGCGCCGGCCGGCCGGGTCGATGCGGATGCGGCGGGCGCCGACGGCCTCCACGCTGAGCCGGACGAGCGACAGCCCGTCGCGGGCCGACCGGGTCAGCGCCGTCTCCTTCACCCCGTTGACGAAGTCGGCCCCGGTGTCGACGTAGACCTCGACGGGCCCGGCCGCGGCCTCCGGCGAGACCTCCTCGGGCGGGACGCCGGCGGCCGCGGCCAGCCCGCTGATGACCGCGAGCGGCCGGTTGGCGACGCCGGCGACGCCCGCCGGCCAGTACAGCTCCCGCATGGAGATGCGGTCGATGTCGGCCGGGGTGAGGTAGGGCATCCGGCGCACGAGCTCCGGCGGCAGCAGACCCTCGGTGGCGTCGGAGCCGAAGTTGTCGTCGTGGGCCCAGGAGCCGAACGCGGCGGCCTCGGCGGCGGTGGGGCGGGCGACGAAGCGGGTCAGCATGCGCAGCCCGGCGCGGCGCGCCCCGGCGGAGGCCAGCGACGGCATCGGGGTCTCCGAGCGCCGGTAGCGCAGCCATTCCCGCTGGAAGGCGAGGATGCCGTCCTGCACCGCGGCGCGCTGGGCGACCTGGGTGCGCGAGGTCCGGTCGATGCTGAGGACCGGGTTACTCATCTCGTCGAACGAGACCAGCGACCCGACGTCGGGCATGCAGAGCTGTTCGAGCACCTCGGGGCTGCGCATGAGCTGGTTGGCCATCGTCTCCGGCTGCCCGCCGGAGGNCACGTAGCCCTCCAGCTCCATGCCGGCGAGCCGGTGGCTCATCGCCGCCTGGTTCGTCGCCAGGTACAGGCCGAGGATGTCCAGCTTGCGCCCGGTGGAGGCCAGCAGCCGGGTGAGCAGCGCCTGGATGGTGCCGCCCCAGCCCAGGTCGAGGAAGACGACCCGACCGGTCTCCGGCAGCTGGCTGTCGAGGTAGCGCACGTAGCGCTCGCGCAGCCGGGTGGCGGTCAGCACGATCTCGCTGCGGATCCGCTCGTCCGAGCAGAGCTCCTCGAGGGTGTCGTCGAGCAGGCCCGGCACGTCGAGGCGCCGGTCGGCCAGCGCGGAGATGCCGGCGACGTGCTCCAGCCGGACGCCGAGCTGGCGCAGGAGCTGGCCGACGCTCGGCGCGTGCCGGCGGACCAGGAAGCTCTTCAGCTCCTGCGGGCTGCCCTCGAACACGTTGGACAGCGCACACACCTGCCGGGACGCCCACATCGTCGACACGGACACGCCGACGTCCTCGCCCGGGTCGACGAGCAGGCGGGACAGGAAGTCCCCCTCCCGCATCAGGCAGTAAATGTGGTCGGCGCCGAAGTCCCGCGCCCGCTCCACCGCCCATTCGGCGAAGCCGGCGAAGACCGGGCCGAACACCGTGGCCCCGGTCTCCCAGTAGCGGCGCAGCCCGGCGGGCACGGCGAGGGCGTCCGCGCGGTGCAGTGTCCGGGCGCGCAGGGCCGTCATCCCGAAGTCGCCGTCGACCGGGTCNATGGGGACGTCGTCGCCGGGCTGGTTGCGCAGTCCCTCCAGGTCGAGGGTCTGCCGCAGCGATCCGGCGTACTTGGGGTAATGGATGGCGACGAGCCCGTGCTCGCGGGCGCCCTCGACGTCGGCGACGGGATGGTCGCCGAGGTGGACCACCCGGGACGGCTGGAGGTTGGACGCGGCCAGCATGTGCTGGAACAGCCCGTCGCTCTTCGAGGTCCCGGCATCGGAGGAGGTGAAGATCCGGGTGAAAGGCACCCCCGAGAGCTCCGGCCGGTTCAGCAGCCGTTCGAGCTGGCTGGCGGAGAAGTAGGTGTCCGACAGCAGGTACACCGGCAGACCGAGCTTGGTCATGGCGAGTTCGGCGAGTTCGACCACGGCGAGGTCGGCCCGGCACAGTTCGCGTTCGACCGCGACCTCGGCGTCGATCAGGTCCTGCACCCCGGCGGTGCCCGGCAACGCGGGCGCCAGCACCTGCCAGATTTCGTCCAGGCGCACCTCGTGGGTGCCGCGGGTGTCGTGGGCGTGCAGCCGCGCCACATGCTCGGCGTGCACGCGCAGCCGGGCGAACTCCCCGGGCGAGACGCTGGGCGGCAGGTGGCCGGCGTCGGCAAGCCGGTGGCCCAGCAACACGAACGCGTGGGTGGGTTCGGGCACCATGCGCCACAACAAGGTGTCGAAGACATCGAGAGTCAGGGCCTGTGCCCCGCCCGACTCCAGATGCGACCACACTTCGCGTAGTCGGACGTCGGTGAACACGGCCGTCCTCTCCATGCGACCGGTATGGCCGCCTCCGCCGGGTCGGCCCNGACGGCCGCCAAACGTCGGGAATCCCCCACGCGGCATCGGCCGGCCGAAGCCAGATGGACGGGTCGATACTATGNACCCCGTTCCGGACACCGGCCACCGGACCGGGTGGCGGCGCCGGCTCGGTCCGGGCACGGTACCGTCACGATTCTGCCGAGAAGCGGTCCGGTTCGCCGTTGCGCTCCGTCGGCCATTCACCCGCGACCGGGACGACACCCCCGGTGGNGCGCATCACCCCTCGGTGGGCGCATCACCGTCGGTGGGCGCATCGTCCGGCGGGCGTGTCCCGGCGCTGCCCCGGCCCGGGGGCGTGCCGGGCCGGCGACGGTTCTCGGTACTGTCAGATCTCTGTCGTGTCGAGTGAGGAGCGGACAGGTGCAGCTCCAGCCACGCCGTGCCGAGGACCGGCGGCCTGATCTCCGGGGGACGGGGAGGGCCGGCCGTGTCACATCTGGCTGACGCTCCGCTGCCGGCGGGTGCTCCGACGGCCCCGTCCCCGCCGCCGACGGGCCCCGGCCCTGGGCAGCACGCGATGGACCCGAGCCGGCTGGCCCGCCGCAGCCGGGCGCAGACGCGGGTGCGTTGGGAACTGCTGCGCAATCTCATCCGCAAGGACCTGAAGGTCAAGTACAAGGGTTCCACGCTGGGCTTCGCCTGGTCGCTGGCGAACCCGATGCTCCTGCTCGTGGTCTACACGTTCGTCTTCCAGATCGTCCTCAAGTCCGGAATTCCGCGGTTCGGCATTTACCTGATGTCCGGGCTGCTGATCTGGAACGCCTTCTCGGGCAGCGTGTCGTCGGCGTGCGGCAGCGTCGTCGCGAACGCGAACCTGGTCAAGAAGGTGCGGTTCCCGCTCGCCGTGCTCCCGCTGTCGGCGGTCGGGTTCGCCGCCGTGCACTTCCTGCTCCAGCTGCTCGTGCTTTTCGTGGTGATCCTGATCCTCGGCTACAACCTGCTCGGCGCCGACCTGCTGCTGCTCGTGCCCGCCGGGGCCGTCGCCATCACGTTCACGGTCGCGCTGTCGCTGCTGGTCAGCGCCCTCAACGTGCGCTACCGCGACACCTCCCACCTGCTCGACGTCGCCCTGCTCGCCTGGTTCTGGCTGAACCCCATGGTCTACGCCTTCGGCCTCATCCAGAACCGGCTGCACGAGTGGACCTGGGTGTACCTGCTCAACCCGATGGCGGTGGTGGTCATCACGTTCCAGCGCGCGATCTACGATCCCGGGGGTGGCTCCACCGGCTCGACCCCCGTCCAGGCGGATCCGGGATACACGTTCTACCTGGAACATCTCGCCGTCGCAGGGGCGATCTCGCTCGTCCTGCTCTGGCTGGGTTTCCACGTGTTCCGCACCATGCAGGCGGACTTCGCCGAGGATCTGTAGGTGGGCTCCCGGCGGCCCGGCGACGTCGTCGTCCGCCGCCGCGAGCCCTGGAGCCAGCACGCCGACCGCGGTGCGATCATGGTGAGACGTCCGCCGGCGGCCAGCAAGGAGTTGTAGTGGCCCGACACTCGTCCGCGTACCAGCGCGGTGCGGCCTCCCCGCCGTGGGGGCGGCGTCCCGCGGCCCCGCGCGGCCCGGTCGACGGCGCCGCGCCAGCCGGCCCCGCCGCACTCGACCCGACCGCGCCGGACCCGAGCGCGCTCGATCCGACAGCGCTCGACCCCGCCACGCTCGACCCCGTCACGCCGTCCTACCCGGAGGTCGCCGCCACGGCGCCGGGTCGGTCGGACTCCTGGGGCTATTCCGGCGCGGACGGTGCGGCGCCNGCCGGCAGGCTCGGGGCAGTCGATCCCTTCGGCGCTCCCGATCCCTTCGGCGCGCCCGATTCCCTCGGCGCCCCCGAGCAGGTTGGTCCCGGGGAGGTCGCCCCCGGCTCGGCGGTGGTGATCCAGGGGACCGGGGNGAGCAAGCGGTTCGTCTCGTACAGCAACCGGGCGACGAGCCTGAAGGAACGGTTCGTCCGCCGTGGCGGCCCCGCCGGGGACGACTTCTGGGCGCTGCGCGACGTCGANGTGACGATCGGGCGCGGCCAGACGGTCGGGCTCGCCGGGGCGAACGGCTCGGGGAAGTNGACCCTGCTCAAGGTGCTCGCCGGCATCCTGCGTCCGACCAGCGGCGAGGTCTCGGTGCAGGGCCGGATCGCGTCGCTGCTGGAGCTCGGCGCCGGGTTCAACGGCGAGCTGTCCGGGCGGGACAACGTCTACCTCAACGCCTCGCTGCTCGGCTTGTCCAAGCGGGAGATCGACCGCCTGTTCGACTCGATCGTCGACTTCTCCGAGCTGCGACACAAGATCGACGATGACGTGAAGCACTACTCGTCCGGCCAGTACGTGCGCCTCGGCTTCGCCGTGGCCGTGCACGTCGATCCGGACGTACTGCTCGTCGACGAGGTGCTCGCCGTCGGTGACGAGGCGTTCCAGCGCAAGTGCCTCGCCAAGATCGCNGAGTTCCGGGCACAGGGGCGCACGATCCTGTTCGTCACCCANTCCCTCGACCTCATCGAGAGCATGTGTGACCGGATCCTGGTGCTGGAGTCGGGCTCGCTGATCTACGACGGCAACCCCGCCGTGGGCACGAAGCTGCTGCGGCAGAAGCTGGGCAGCCTGCCGGCCGAGGGCCCGGTGTCGTGGGAGTACGCCACCGTCCGCCCTCAGTCGGTGGCCTTCAGCCCGGATCCCGGCGGGCTGCCGCTGGTGCAGTACGACCCGGGCGAGCGGCTCACGGTCAGCGTCGAGCTCGATGTCACCGAGGGCGCGCCGGAGCGGATCTACCTGCACACCTACATCGTCGGGCAGAGCGAGGTGCCCATCTGGATGATGGAGACGCCCCCCGGCGGGCTCGCCGTCGGCCCCGGCCGGCACATCGTGGACTTCTCCGTTCCGCACCTGCCCGAACTGCTCGGGGCGTTCGCCGTCAAGGTGCACGTCTCGGACGCCACCACCGGCGCCCCGGTGACGACCCGCCGGTTCGAGGAGCTGTTCGGCGTCAGCGGACCGCAGGCGGACGGGCTTCTCAAGGTCGACTACGAGGCGAGGCTGCGCGGATGACGGAGCGAAAGCAGACGGGCACCGCCGCCGGGCCGGGCGGCGGCGCGGCCGGGCCGGGCGGCGGCGCGGCCGCCGAGCCGCTGGCGACCATCGTGATCGTCAACTGGAACGGGGCACACCTGCTGCCGGCCTGCCTCGACGGCATCGCCAAGCAGGACGCCGGCTTCGCCTTCCA
The DNA here is from genome assembly GCF_001420875.1 of Frankia sp. AvcI1. Classification (NCBI taxonomy): domain Bacteria; kingdom Bacillati; phylum Actinomycetota; class Actinomycetes; order Frankiales; family Frankiaceae; genus Frankia; species Frankia sp. AvcI1. Next base: position 120,397 of record NZ_LJFZ01000008.1, read on the forward strand.
GACCTGGGTCGTCGACAACGCCTCCGCGGACGGCTCCCGGGAGCTGCTCGCCGAGCGATACCCCTGGGTGCGGGTCGTGCCCTCGGATCGCAACCTCGGCTTCGCCGGGGGCAACAACCTCGCCCTGCGCCAGGTCACCACGCCGTACGCGGTGCTGGNGAACAACGACGCCGTCCCCGAACCAAGCTGGCTGGCGGCCCTGCTGGNGCCGTTCGGCGAGCCCGGTGGCCAGCACCTCGGCGCCGCCACCGGCAAGGTCGTGTTCCTGCCCCGCTTCCTGCGGATGCGGTTGAGCACGCCCACCTTCGTGCCGGGCCCGCACGACTCCCGGGAGCTGGGCGTGCGGGTGTCGTCGGTGACCGTGGACGGGCGCGAGGCGCTGCGCGAGGTGCTGTGGGAGAAGCTGACCTACGGCGCCGAGGGGCCGGCGAAGGCCCCGTACTTCTGGACCCGCGGCGACGGCGAGCTGTGCGTCCCGATCCCGGACGGCGGGCCGGTCACCCTCGGGTTCACCTGGGCGGCGGAGTCGCGCAAGCAGGTCGTGCTGAGNTGGGACGGCCCGACCGGCTCCACCGACGGCGGCCGGGCCGAGCTGGCCGTCGGCCCGGAGTCGACGACGGTGACACTCACCGTCGGCGGGGAGGCGCCGCGCGTCGACGTGGTCAACAACGTCGGCGGGATCGTGCTGACCGACGGCTACGGCGCGGACCGGGGCTACCAGCAGGTCGACACCGGCCAGTTCGACCAGCCGGAGGACGTGTTCACCGCCTGCGGCAACGGGATGGCCATCCGGTCGTCGCTGGGCCACGAGCTCGGCTGGTTCGACGACGCGTTCTTCCTCTACTACGAGGACACCGACCTGTCGTGGCGGATCCGGGCCCGCGGGTACACGATCCGCTACGTGCCGGGNGCGGTGCTGCGGCACATCCATTCGGCGTCGAGCGTCGAGTGGTCGCCGCTGTTCGTCTTCCACACCGACCGCAACCGGCTGCTGATGCTCACCAAGGACGCGACGGCGGCGCTGGCGCTGTCCGCGGTGCTGCGCTACCCGGCAACGACCGCCTCCATCGCGCTGCGCACCCTGCGCCAGGCGTGGCGGGGCCGCAGCCGGCCGGCGATCCGCCCGACGCTGCTGCGGCTGCGGGTGTGCGGCTCGTACCTGCGGCTGCTGCCCACGATGCTGCGGGCCCGGCGCGAGATCGGCCGCACCGCCGCCGAGCGGCGCTCGAGCCTGCAGAGCTGGCTGGTCTCGCGATGAGCGAACGCGCGAGCGGCGCCACGGATCCCGCCGCGGCCGTCGGCCCCGACGAGCGGCCGGCGCGGGGGGTGCGGGCCGCCGTCTACAACCGGTTCTGGCACTCGATGGGCGGCGGGGAACGCCACAACGGCATGATCGCCCAGGTGCTGGCGGCCGAGGGCGCGAGTGTCGACATCCTCGGGCACTCCGAGGTCGACCTCGACCAGCTCGGCAGCCATCTCGGCCTGGATCTCGCCGGCTGCCGCTACGTCCGGCTGCCCGACCGCGGGGAGGAGGCCATCGCGGCACTGTCCGCGAGCTACGACCTGTTCGTCAACGGCTCGTACATGAGCCGCATCGCGCCGCAGTCCCGCCGCTCGGCGTACCTGTGCTTCTTCCCGACTCCGTTCGACCACGACATGGCGGCCTGGCGCAAGGCCGCGGTGCGCACCGCCGGCCCCCTGCTGCGCGGGGTCCGCCCGGCGGTCAGCTTCGGCCAGGGCTGGTACCCGCCGGAGGGCGGCCGTCGCCGGCAGTGGACCTGGACGAACGGGTCGGGCATCCTCGCCGTCAGCCCGGGTCAGCGGCGCACCCTGCGCGCCGACATCGGCCGTCCGGGCGCGCCCGCCGGCACGTCGCTGCGGGTCCTCGACGCCGGCGGCGGGGTGCTGGCCAAGCTGGAGATCGGCGCCGACTTCGCCCCGTTCGAGGTGCCGCTGCCGCCGACCACCGACGGCACCGAGCTCACCCTGGTCAGCGACGCGTTCTCGCCGGGTGCCGCGGACGTGCGCGAACTCGGCGTCGCGGTGAGCCGGCCACGGGTCACCGACGGCGACGAGGGACCGATCGCCCGCCTGCCGCTGCGCTTCCCCTGGCTGCTGNGCGACCCGGCGGACCTGGCCTACCTCGACGGCTACGACGTGGTCATGGCCAACTCGCAGTTCACCCGGGGCTGGATCCGGCGGTTGTGGAAGCGCGACGCCGACGTGCTTTTCCCCCCGATCCAGGTGCAGCGGCTGCACCCGGCGCCGGCCCGGGAGAAGGCCGTCGTCACCGTCGGGCGGTTCTTCATGCCGGGCCTCGGGCACGCCAAGCGGCAGCTCGAGATGGTGCAGTGGTTCGGTGAGCTCTACCGGGCCGGCGACCTGCCGGGCTGGACGATGCACGTCGTCGGCGGCTGCGAGGAGTCCCAGCGGCCCTACCTGGAGCAGGTCCGCGCCGCCGGGGCCGGCCTGNCGGTGCAGGTCCACCCGAACGCCCCGCGAGCTCAGGTCGAGCAGCTGCTGTCGACCAGCTCCGTGTTCTGGTCGGCGACCGGGTANGGCGAGGACGACCGACGCCGGCCCTGGANGGCGGAGCACTTCGGGATGACCACCGTCGAGGCGATGGCCGGCGGCTGCGTGCCCGTCGTCATCGACCGCGCCGGGCAGCGGGAGATCGTCCGCCACGGCGTCGACGGCTACCGGTGGACCGGACCGGAGCAGGTCGCCTCGTTCACCCGCCGGCTCGCCGCCGAGGACGGCCTGCGCGGCCGGCTCGCGGCCGCGGCGGTCGAGCGGGCCCAGACCTTCTCGGACGACGCGTTCGCCGACCAGTGGCGCGACATCGCCGAGCGCCGCCGGCTCTACCAGGGCTGACCGGGACGCGAAGGTGCGGGCATCGACATGACGGCGGCGGGAGCGGGCGGATGAGGATCGTGCTCGACGGCACGCCGCTGCTCGGGCGGCGCACCGGCGTCGGCCGCTACACCGAGCACCTGCTGGCCGGCCTCGCCCGGCTCGACGCGTCCTGGGAGCTGGCGGCGACGGCGTTCACCTGGCGCGGGCTCGACGAGCTCGCCGCCAGCCTGCCTGCGGGGGTGCGCCCCGCGGCCCGCCGGGCGCCGGCGCGGCTGCTCCAGGACGCCTGGATCCGCGGCGAGCAGCCACCAGTGGAATGGCTGACCGGCGCCGCGGACGTCGTGCACGGGACCAACTTCGTGCTGCCGCCGCTGCGCCGTGCCCGCGGCGTGCTCACCATCCACGATCTGTCCTACCTGCGGACCCCGGACACGGTCACGGCTGCCTCCGCCCGCTACAGCGATCTCGTTCCCCGCGGGCTGCGCCGTGCCCACGCCGTGCTCACGCCGAGCCGGGCCGTCGCCGACGAGGTGATCACCGCCTACCGGCTGGACCCGGCGCTGGTCACCCCCACCCCGCTCGGCGTCGACGACGCCTGGTTCACCACCCCGGCGCCGACGGCCGCCTGGAAGCGGGCCCACGGCCTGCCCGAGCGGTACCTGCTCTTCGTCGGCTCGGTCGAGCCCCGCAAGAACCTCCCGGTCCTGCTGGAGGCCGTCCGCCGGCTGCACGCGGCGAAGCTCGGCGCTCCCCCGCTCGTCCTCGTGGGACCGCCGGGGTGGGGACCGACCCTCGACCTCGCCGGACTGCCTGCCGGCAGCGTCGTCACCGCCGGCTACCTCGACGCCGAGCAGCTTCGGGCGACGGTCGCGGGCGCCGGCGTGCTGTGCTTCCCCTCCCGCTACGAGGGTTTCGGCCTACCGCCCCTGGAGGCGCTCGCCGCCGGTACCCCCGTCGTCGCCGCCGACATCCCGACCGTCCGCGAGGTCACCGGAGCCCTCGTCGAGGCCGTCGGCAGCCCGGTGCGGCTGGTCCGTCAGGCCGGCCGGGACTCCTTCGCCGACGAGCTCGCCGAGGCGATCCTCGCCCTGCTCGCCTCCCCCGGCGACGTCGAGGCGGGCCGCGCCCACGCCCGCACCTTCACCTGGCGGCGCACCGCGGAGCTGACCGCGGCCGTCTACCGCCGGGTCGCCGAGCTTCCCTAGGGCGGCGGCGAGCAGCGCCCCGCCCGCGACCGCGCAGCTCGCCAGGACCACCAGGCCCACCCGCGCCGAGCCGGGTCCGCCCAGCGCCCAGCCGGCGCGCAGCCGGTCGGGCAGGGCGAGCGGCGCCAGCGCAGGCCGCTTCCAGGCCAGCTCCCGCCCGACGAGCACCACCGTGCAGGCCGTCATCGCCGCGACGACGGCCAGCGTCGGCAACCCGCGCCGACCCAGCGGCAGGGCTCGGCAGGACGCGGCGACACCGATCGCGAGCACCGGTGCCATCGGCAGCAGGTAACGGGTGAACGACGCCCCACCCGCGGCCACGTAACCCACCAGGGTGGCGACGACGAGCAAACAGTGCGCGGCCACCAGGAGCCACCCGAGGACCACGCCACCGCTGCTGCCGTTCCCGCTGCTGCCGTTCCCGCTGCTGCCGTTCCCGCTGCTGCCGTTCTCGCTGCTGCCGCCCGGGCCGGCTGCGGACGGTCCGGGGGCAGCCTCTCCGGACCGGCGCCGGGTGGCCGCGCGCAGGGCCGCTGCGGCCAGACCGGCGCCGGTGACCACCGCGACGCCGACGGCGACCTGCTCGGCGTGACCGGTGACGAGTGTGGGCCGGCCGAAGAACCCGCGGTAGACGTACCACCACAGATCACCGTCGCGCAGCACCTGCCAGACCGAGGGGTGCGCCCCGCCGAGCGGGAACATCTGCGCGATCCGCCCGGAGGCGGTGGGATCGCCGTAAAGGCGCTGGTTACGCAGGTAGAACCAGCCGACGGCGGCGACGGTGAGGGCGAGCAGCGCACCAGCGGTGGCCAGGCCCCGGCCGGCCCGGCGGGTGCGGCTTCCCGTGGTGTGCAGCGCCACGGCGGCGGCGACGGCGGGCACCACGGCGGCGAGCGCCACCGCGCCGCTCGCGCGGCTGGCCGCCGCGGCCGGCCCGAGCATCGCGAGACCCACGAGGATCCGCGGGCGCGGCCCACCGCGGGCGAGGGCGACGGTCACCGCGAGCAGCCCCGTCACGGTCGCCATCGCCAGGGTGTCGTTGTAGATCTGCCCGGAGGTGACGACGACGAGCCCGACGGCCCCGATGACCGCCGCCGCCCCCACCGCGACGCCCGGCCGGTCCGGCAGCAGCCCGCGGCACAACGCCGCCGTCGCGACGACGACGCCCACACCGAGCAGCACGTTGACGGCGCGGGCGGCACGAAAGCCGGCCAGCGGATGGCCCGCCGCCTCGCCGGCCCCCAGCGGCACCGCCTCCACCACGTAGAACAACGGCGGGTGGTTGGCGGTGTAGACCAGGTCGAAGTTGGACAGTCCCCGACCGAGGCGCACCCCGCACAGCCCGTCGGCATGCGCGTCGACCGCGGCTCTGGTCTGCGCGGGTGCGGCCCGGCAGCTCGCCGGCAGGCCCGGCATGCCGGGTACCCGGGAGCGCACCGGGGTGTCGAGCCGAGGCAGCGAGCCGTGGGCGAGCTCGAGCGCGTACGCCGTGTGCTGCGCCTCGTCGGCCCCGGTGAACGGCGGGACCACCGCGGCGACCAGCAGCCCCAGCGAACTGAAGATCAGCCCGGCCGCGGCGACCCCCAGCACAAGCCACCGGGCGGTTGCCAGGGTGGCCGGGCGATCGGCGTCGCCGTCCGGGTCATCCGAGCGGTGCCGTCCCATCTCGCACCCCCCACGCCGATCAACCGGCGGCGCACGGGTGCCCCCCGACCGTCTCCGCCGATACGACGGTAACGCCCGGTCCTCGTCGGCTATCCGGCGGTTCGTCCCCGCAGCTCGTCGGCGAACGCGCCCACACCGAGGACTGCGGCCAGGGCGATCGGCCCGATGACCGCGCCGAGGTAGCGGTAGTCGAAGCCGGAGGTGACCGAGGACAGCACGAGGGTCGACACCCCGGACCCGGCCGCCAGCCAGAACACCCGCCCGACCCCGGCGGGGGCGGCGTCGTCGGGTGGCGGCGCCCGTCGTGGCGACCGTCGGGCCCGGATCGTCCGGCCCGCTGTGAGCAGCGACGCCGCCAGGCCTGCCAGCAGGCCCAGGCCGACCAGCGGCATCGGCGCGTAGGACAGCCGGGACCAGGCGGCGAGCAGACCGGCCGGCGGCGCATGCACCGCCGTGGCGACGAAGTAGCCGTCGTCGGCGTGGGCGTCCTCCGGGGGCAGCACGTTGGTGGTGCGGGTCGGCAGCTCCCAGGTGTCCGCCCGGGACGTCTGCGGCGTCTCGTACGGCACCGGGTCCAGGTAGCCGGCGAGGTAGCGGGCCGAGGACGTGACGAGCGCCCACGGCTGTTCGCGCACCACCTCGTGCGCGAACGTCCCCGCGAGGTCCTCCCGGCCCGGCGGGATCTGCCGGTGGCCCTGGCGCAGCGGCGAGTCGGCGGGCCACAGGTAGCGGACCGGGGCGCCGCGCTGGTTCACCGGCCGCGGGTCGCACAGGGTACGCAGGTCCGCGCGGGAGATCGTCGAGCAGTCGGCGAACGTCGCCACCCGCCCGTACAGGAAGAAGCCGGAATGGGCGGACACCGCGAAGCCCTTGCCCTCGGCCGCGCTCCAGCCGGCGTAGGCACCCACCGGGACGGCGGCCGCCACCACGAACGCGGCGACGGGGGCGACCACCCGCAGCGGCACCCGCCGCCCGCGGGCACCCGGCGCGCCGCGGGCGGCGACCGCGTCGGCCACCAGCACGACGACGGCGACCGCCAGCGGCCCGTAGCCCACCGTGCGCACGCACAGCGCCGCGCCCAGCAGCAGCCCGCCACCCGCCGCCGCAACGGCCCGCGGCCGCCGCCAGCCCGCCAGCACCGCGACGCCGGCCGAGACGAGCACCCCGAACAGGCTGTCCGCCAGCACGAACTGCCCCAGGTCCAGCACCCACGGCGCAAGCAACGCGGGGGCCGCGGCGAGTGCGGCCAGCCAGGGCCGGCGGACCGCCCGCACCGCCACCGCGTACAGCGCCACCGCCACGGCCAGGGTGAGCAGGTGCTGCACGACCACGATCCGGGTCACGTGGCTGGGGCCGTCGAGGATTCGCAGGAAGATCGGATAGCCGGACGGCCGCCAGTCCCCCGGCCACAGATCGCGCCAGGCCTGGTCCAGATAGGCGGCGGAGTCCCCGAGGTACATCAGCGCCGGCGGGTAGGCGACCAGCACGAGCACCCGCGCGGCGACCGCGACGACGACCAGTACGGCGAAAACCACGTGTCTGCGCACGCCCCGCCGGCCTCGGCCGAAAGCCGCTCGCATCCCGGAGCCGGCCCCCGCGAAGGGAGCGCCGGCCGGCCGGCGCGACCGTGGCCGTGTCGACGAGGGTTGGGCTGGCACCGATGACGGTGTGGCGGGCTGCCCGGAATGGACGGACGGCGGGCCGGGGCTGCCACTGTCGGCGTCCACGGCCTCGCCGGGAACCTGGCTGACGCTACCCATCGCCCCCAGTCTCGCAGGACCGCGACCAGCCGCCCTTCACCGGACCGGCGCTGACGTGCAGCAGAGGTGCCCGCGCCGTCAGGGCGCGGGCACCTCCTGGTCAGCCGATGAGGGGGCAGGAAGGTCGGGCACGGCCGCCCGTGCCCGAGGTCCGGCTACGGGAGACGTTTCGCCGCGCCGGAGGATCCGTCCGCAACCTCCTCGTCGACGACCACGACGGCCGTCGGCGCGGCAGCGGTCAGTGCGGCGGCGGCGGCGATGCCGGTCGCGGTGGACTCGGGCGCGGCAGGCGCCGGGGAGGCAGGCGCCGGGGGGACAGGGGCCGGGGGGACAGGGGCCGGGGGGACAGGGGCCGGGGAGGCCGGGCCTGCGGCGTCGTCAACGGCCGGGGAGACGGTGTCGACGGTGTGGCGCATGCGGATCTCCGGCAGCAGCCAGGTCAGGGCGAAGGCGACCAGGCCGATCGGCACCGCGACCAGGAAGACCGTCTGCATCGAGTCCGAGAAGGCCTGGACGAAGCCGTCGCGGATGGCCGGCGGCAGGGCGTCGATGACCTTCGGGCTGATGTTCGCCCCGGAGGCGGCGAGGCCGGGCGGCAGCGGCAGGCCCGCGAGGCGCTCACTGANGTTGCCGGCCAGCACGTTCGCGAAGATCGCGCCGAAGACGGCGGTACCGAACGATCCACCGATGGAGCGGAAGAAGGTCGCCCCCGAGGTCGCCACGCCCATCTGCCGGTGGTCGACGGAGTTCTGCACGGCGATGACGAGCACCTGCATCACCGAACCGATCCCGACACCCAGCACGAACATCGACAGCNCGAGCTGCCAGGTGGCGATGTCGGGGCTGATGAACGACAGCAGGAACAGGCCGATCGTCATCACCGCGGTGCCCACGATCGGGAAGACCTTGTACCGGCCCCACTGGCTGATCAGCCGGCCGGAGATGATCGAGCTGAGCAGCAGTCCGCCCATGACCGGCAGCATCTGCAGGCCGGACTCGGTCGGATCGACGCCCTTGACCACCTGCAGGAACAGCGGCAGGAAGACGATCGCGCCGAACATCGCGAAGCCGACGACGAAGCCGATCGCTCCGGCCGCCGAGAACACCCGGTTGCGGAACAGCGACAGCGGCAGGACCGGCTCGACCGCCCGGCGCTCGGCGAACACGAACGCGACGAGCAGCACGGCGCCCGCGACCCCCAGGCCGATGATCTCCGGGGAGCCCCAGCCGTAGGTGGTGCCGCCCAGGCTCGTCAGCAGCACCAGGCTGGTGGTGGCACCGGCCAGCAGCACGGTGCCGAGATAGTCGATCACGTGCTTGATGCGGTTCGTCGTCGCCGGCAGGGCCAGCGCCGTGACCACCAGGGCGACCNCGCCGACCGGCAGGTTCACGTAGAAGACCCAGCGCCAGGACAGGTGGTCGACGAACAGGCCGCCGAGCAGCGGGCCGATCACCGAGGACACGCCGAACACCGCGCCGAACAGTCCCTGGTAGCGGCCACGGTCGCGGGGCGNCACCAGGTCGCTGATGATCGTCATCGCGCCGATCATCAGGCCGCCGCCGCCGAGGCCCTGCAGGGCCCGGAAGCCGATGAGCTGACCCATCGACGTGCAGGCGCCGGCGAGGACGGACCCCACCAGGAACAGCACGATCGACACCTGAAAGAGGATCTTCCGCCCGTACAGGTCACCGAGCTTGCCCCACACCGGCGTCGACACGGTCGAGGCGAGCAGGTAGGCGGTGACCACCCACGACAGGTGGGTGGCCCCGCCGAGATCACCGACGATCGTCGGCAGCGCCGTGGACACGATCGTCTGGTCCAGCGAGGCCAGCAGGATCCCCAGGAGCAGGGCTCCCATGATGATCCAGAGCCGGCGCTTGTCGGCGACCTGCGCCGCGGACGCGTCGGCCGGGACCTCGACGCCGGGCGTGGACGCCTGAGCCTGGGTCATGATCAGCTCCCCTCGTGGTCGTGGCTGTCGGTACAGAGTTCCGTCGTTCTCATCGGGTCGGCTTCCTCGGGGAGGGTGCTGGTGCGGCGGACATGATCGGGAATGTCTCGGGGGGACGGCGCGGTCTCGGCACCCGGGCCGGAGCAGGGCGGGCCGGAGCGGGCCGCGCCGGTCAGGCCGGTGACCTGCGTGGTGGGGGCGGCAGGCCCCGCGACAGACTGTCGAACNCCTGGCCGAGCAGGTCGGCCAGCGGCGCACCGGGGGACTCCTGCCAGCGCAACGACAGGATGNGCACGATCGCCAGGACCGCGGCGACCAGCACGGCGGGATACGGGTCCCGGGCCGGGTCGAGGCCGCAGCGGCTGCCGACGGCCTCCGCGAGCGCGTTCTCGTACGAACTCCAGCTCGCCGCGCTGGCCGTCATCAGGTGCGGATGCCGGCGGATGATCGCAAGGCGGGCCCGCCAGAGGTCGGCCTGCTCTGGCGCGATGAGCGCGGCGCGCTGCAACATGACCGCGCGCACCGCGGCCAGNGGCTCCTCGCCGAGGGGGCGGGCCACGAGCGCCTCGGTGATCTCCCGGATGTCCTCCGGGTCGATGCCGACGATCGCGTCGTCCTTGGTGGGGAAGTAGTTGAAGAACGTCCGGGTGGAGACCTCCGCCGCGGCGGCGATCTCGTCGACCGAGACGCCGTCCAGGCCGCGCTCGGCGACGAGCCGGATGGCCGCCATCCGCAGGGCCCGGCGGGTCCGCAGCTTCTTGCGTTCCCGCAGGCCCAGCTCTGCCGGCCGGGGCCCGGCCGACGGCCGCAGGGGCGCCTGATCCGTGCCCACCTGGGTCGCCATCGCCCTCTCCCTCACCCGTCGTCAAACCGTTGCAGCAGCTACAACCTTGTAGTCCCTAGAATTATTCTTGCTCTGCAAAATTCTTTCTGGAAGTGACGGACTGCACACAGACGAGCCTCATAGCGTGCGGATCAGCCGTCGACGGACCGATCCGGTCACACCATCAGTCGCGCAGCGTCCCGTCAGCGGCGCAGGACAAGGCGTTCCGTCAGCGGCGCAGGACAGGGACGGCGCCCGTCGCCGATACGGGATGACAGCGGCGTCCGGCAGCGATGCAGGACGAGAACGTCGGCCCGACGAGGCAGGGTCCGCCCGTGAACGGGGCGAGGGGCCGACTCAGCCGCGCAGGTCCTCGCCGGAGCGGGCGAAGGCGTCCTGCAACGCCCGGTGCCAGGGACGCAGCGGGGTGAGACCCGCGTCCGCCCACGACCGCGTGGACAGCACGGAGTAGGCCGGCCGCGCGGCGGCCCGAGGGAAGGCGTCCGTGGTCGTCGCGCTGACCGTGGCCGGGTCCAGGCCGATCTCGGTCATGATCCGACGGGCGAATCCATACCAGGTCGTCTCGCCGGTGTTCGTGCAGTGGTAGACCCCGGGCGGCGCCGGGGAGGCGACGAGGTCGAGCAGGCCGGCGGCCAGATCGGCCGACCAGGTCGGCGAACCGGTCTGGTCGGCGACGACCGAGACCGCGCCACGCTCCCGGGCCAGNCGACTGATCGTCTTGACGANGTTACGACCCGTCGCGCCGTATACCCAGGCGGTCCGGACAACGTACGAGGACGCCGGTAGCAGCGCCCGCACGGCCTCCTCGCCCGCGAGCTTGGTGCGGCCGTATGCGCCGGCCGGGTCGGTCTCGTCCCCGGTCTCGTAGGGCTTCGTCGCCCGGCCGTCGAAGACGTAGTCGGTCGAGAGCTGCACCAGTGTGGCGTCGAGCTCGGCACAGGTGGCGGCCAGGTGGGCGGGTCCGGTGGCGTTGACAGCGTAGGCCCCGGCCTCGTCGGCCTCGGCACCGTCCACGTCGGTCCAGGCGGCGGTGTTGATCACAACCAGACCGCCCTGGATCTTCGCCGGCCGAGCCTGGTCACGCAGGACGGCGCGGACCCGCGCAGGGTCGGTGATGTCCAGCTCGGCCCGGCCGAGCCCCGCCCAGGCCCGCACGGGAGAATCCGGTTCGGCCGTTCGGGCCTCGAGCAGGCGGCACAGGTCGGCGCCGAGTTGTCCGGCGGCACCGGTCACGAGAACGCGCACGGCCCCGAGTCTGGCAGATCAACCCGCGTCCCTCGCGGCTGCCTCGGCCGTGCCGCGCCAGGAAACGATCAGGCCGGGTCTGGACGATCAGGCCGGGCTAGTAGGTGCACCGCGAGGTGAGCTCCGCGGCGGTCGAGACGGGGGCCGAGGCGGGGGCGGTGTCGGCCGGCGCGGTGGGCCCGCCGGAGGCGGCGCCCACGGACGCGCCCGCGGGTGAGCCCGCAGTGGTCGGCCCCGCGGTGCCGCCGGCGGCCGACGTCGGGGCAGCGGTGATCGTGTCCACCTCGAAGGAGGTGCCGAGAACGAGGTGCACCCGGCCGGCGGGAACTGCGGCGTCCTGCTGTAGCCGGCTGCCGGGCACGGCGGCCTGGACCGTCCGCGCGGCCTGCGCCGAACCCGGGTGGTACCGCACCTGCGTGATGCGCTGGACGCCCGCGGGCCAGGTTCGCGCCGGCCCGACCTGGAAGCCGGCCCGGTCCAGCGCGGCGGCGGCCGAGGTGGCCAGGCCGCCGATCCCGGCGCCGTTGTAGACGTCGACGGTCACCGTCGCCCGGGGCACCGTCGCCGGGAGCACCGTCGGCGACGGGCTCACCGCCGGGGCCGCGGTCCGGCCGGGCCGGCCGCGCAGCGGAGCGAGGAACCTCTCCAGCGCGATGGGCTCGTAAAGCTGCACGGAGCCGAAGCGAGGCAGCTCGCCCAGGGCGTTGCCACCCTCGGCCGGGGTGGGCGCGTGCACCGGGATCGTCTCGAACCGGATCTGGTCGGCGGACATGCCGCGCAGCCGCGTCGCGAGCGCGCGCAGATCGTTCATGCTCGTCCCGTCATCGACGGTGAGCGCCTTCGTCGCCGCGTGCAGCAGGTTCTCCAGCCGCACGGGGTTGGTGAGCACGCCGGAGGAGGTTGCCTGGGTGAACACCGCGCCGATGAACTGCTGCTGACGGCGGATGCGGTCGAAGTCGTTGTCCGGCAGGCCGTGGCGCTGCCGGACGAACGCCAGCGCCTGCTCCCCCGAGAGCCGGTTCTCGCCGATCCGGCCACGCCACTGCGACCACGGGTCGTACAGGTTCGACCGGCCCCCGCCGGGCAACGGCTTGACGCACACGGTGACCCCGCCGACGGCGTCGGTCATCTCCTTGAAGCCGGCGAGGTCGATCGAGACGTAATGGTCGATCCTGATGTCGGTGAGGTTCTCGATCGTCCTGATCAACAGACTGGGGCCACCGATGGTGATCGCCGAGTTGATCTTGCCGCGGCCGTGNCCGGGGATGCGCACCAGGGTGTCGCGGGGAAACGAGACCATCGTCGTCGTACCGTTCGCGTCGAGATGGGCCAGCATGGTGGTGTCGGACCGCTCGTCGGTCACCGCACCCTGGCTTTCGTACTCGCCGCCGGTGCCGGCCCGGCTGTCCGAACCGACCAGCAGGAAGTTGCGGGTACCGGAGGCGGCGTCCGCCGGCCGGTCGTCGCCGAGGCCGAGCCGGNTACGGTGGATCTGCGCGCCGAAGTACTCGTAGGCGGTCCAGCCGCCCACCGTGGTCACCAGGATCAGGGCGGAAAGCGCGGCGGCGAGCAGGATGACCAGTCGACCGAGCGGTGAGCNCTCCCGCCGAGCGTCGTGCACGATGTGTCCCGCCCACGCGGCCCGGCGAGAGCCCGGGGATCGGCGAGCCCGGGACCCCCGGCGGGTCCGCGCGGCACGACCCTCCGCCCGCGGATCGCCCGGTGGACGCGGCGGCGCCTCGGTCACCGTGTCCCCCTCCCAGGCGGCCGGAGATTTCTCGCGGGCATGGCTCGATCAGCCGGCCGGTCAGCGTCCCGGCCAGGCTGGCCGTAGCGAACCCTTCGACTACTCAACGTACCCGTATCGGGTGGCGCACACTCGTCACCAACGCGTTGCGTAGGAAAGACGGGCCACCGCGGGGGACCTACGACCCGCCAACCGGGCAAAGGGGACCGGCAACGGGGATCAGTCCCATCCGATGACAGCCGCCACACCTGCTGTTACTTTCGGTCACTTCGGGGGCGACGCGATAGGGTTTCGGATCATGAAGGCCCTCGTCCTCGCCGGTGGCTCGGGAACGCGTCTGCNGCCGATCACGCACACGTCCGCCAAGCAGTTGGTCCCGGTGGCGAACAAACCGGTGCTCTTCTACGGCCTTGAGGCCATCCGGGATGCCGGGATCGTGGACGTCGGCATCATCGTCGGCGAGACCGCCGCCGAGATCGAGGCGGNGGTCGGCGACGGCGCGGCGTTCGGGATCCGCGTGACCTACATCCACCAGGACGCGCCCCTCGGACTCGCGCACGCGGTTCTCATCGCCCGCGACTTCCTCGCCGACGAACCGTTCGTCATGTACCTCGGGGACAACCTCATCATCGGCGGCATCGCCAGCCTGGTCTCGGAGTTCCGACGTAACACCCCGGACGCGCTGATTCTCCTCACGAAGGTGGACAATCCCTCCGCCTTCGGCGTCGCGGAGCTCGGCGCGGAGGGCCGCATCGTTCGGCTCGTCGAGAAGCCGCTGGTCCCGCCGAGCGACCTCGCGCTCGTCGGCGTCTACATGTTCGGTACCGCCGTGNACGAGGCGGTGCGCGCGATCAAACCGTCGGCCCGCGGTGAGCTGGAGATCACCGAGGCCATCCAGTGGCTGGTCGACGGCGGCTACGAGGTCGCCTCCCACCTCGTCGAGGGCTACTGGAAGGACACCGGCCGGCTGGCCGACATGCTGGAGACCAACCGGCACCTGCTGGAGTCCATCGAGCCGGCGATCCACGGCACCGTGGACGCCGACAGCTCGATCGTGGGCCGGGTCGTGATCGAGGACGGCGCCTCGCTCGTCCGCTCCACCGTGCGCGGCCCGGCCATCATCGGGCGTGGGACCACCCTGGTCGACACGTACGTGGGCCCGTTCACCTCGATCTTCCATTCGTGCACGATCGAACGCACCGAGATCGAGTACTCGATCGTTCTGGAGCGGGCGACCATCCGCGGAATCGGGCGGATCGAGGACTCACTGATCGGCCGGGACGTCGAGGTCGTGCCCTCGGCCGCCCTGCCCAAGGCGCACCGGCTCATGCTGGGCGACCACTCCCGTGTCTCGGTCGCCACGACGGGCACCTGACCCCGCCGAGGTCTCACACCCTGGTGGCATCGTCCGGGCTCGGCGGCCGGTTGCGGGAGGCTGGGTGCGCCCGCGGTGTCGGAGCCGGTCGACAACCTCCTGCCATCGCGTTGGCCGTCATCCGTCCTAGTCCTGCGGGCCCGACCGCGCCGTGACGGGGCCGCCGGGGGACGTCGCCGCGGTCGGGTCGACGGCGGCGGCCGACGGTTGCGTGGGGGTGACCGCGGCGACCTTGGAGTCGGAGTCAGGGCCGGCTGCGGAGTCGGAGGCGGGGGCGGCCGGTCGCTGCCAAGCGCCGGCGCCGGCGCCGGCGATCGTGCCGGCGAACAGCAGCGCGGCCAGAACGAACACGGCGATCGTCACCCCAACCGGGAACGGCGCCCACCGGCCGATCGCCGACACCACGTCCGGAATCCGTGCCGGGGTGAACGAGACCCGGCGCGGCAACCAGTAGTAGGAGCAGATCGCGAGCAGCGCCGCGCCCTGCATGAGCAGCGCGCCGACCAGCAGGACCAGCGGGGCCAGCCGTTCACGGCCGGGCAACGCCCGGCGCAGGCCGAGGGCGACCACGACCCCCAGCCCGACCAGACCGAGGTAGAGATAACGGCCCTGGACGGCGATCCCACGGGTGTACCGCTGGTACTCCGCCCAGCTGCGCTGGCCGACCTCGAGGTACGCGAACGCGACCGGCAGCAGCAGGACCACCACCCCGGCCGCGAGCGACAGGCGCTCGGGCCGGGCGGATCGCCGACGGCCGACGACCGCCGTCACGCTCAGCCCGACGACGGCGACGGTGGCGAGCACGATCGCGATCGGGGAAAGCTGCGGCGGCTCGAACATTCCCAGGCCGCCCCAGAACCGCGAGATCATCGTGCGGAAGAAGTACCAGAACCAGGTCAGGAACGAGTCGGGGAGCAGCAGCGGCTCCCGCCGCGGCGGGTTGGTCGCCCAGCCGTTGGGCTGGACGGCGTCGTACAGCAGGTAGTTACGGACCCACCACCAACCGCCGAGCGCGAGACCGAGGCCGACGGCCAGCAGCGCGGGAATCCATGGCAGGGAGCCGACGACGATCCGCAGCCGACGCCACCCGCGCACGCCGGTCTCCGCCGCGCCCGCCGCGTCGGCCGCGCCCGCCGCCCGACCGCGCCACCATCCGACCAGGTAGGCCGCGACGATCATGGCTGGCAGGGTGAGCGCGAACGCCTTGGACAGCAGCGCGAGCCCCAGCCACAGCCCGGCCCACAGGGCGGTGCGCCGACGCAGGTCGCCCCGCAGCACCCCGGCCAGGACCACGGTGAGCCCGCCGGTGGTGAGCATGAGGATGCCGTCGTTGTTGAAGGTGGCGCCGACCCGGGTGAACCCCGGGATCGCCAGCGGGAGGGCGGCCGCGGCGAGTGCCGAGGGCTCTCCGAGACCGAAGCGGCGGGCGGCGAGCCAGGCCAGCAACGGCAGCGGCGCGACGACCAGGATGTTCAGTAGACGCAGTACGAAGACCTGCTGGTCATAGGCCCAGTCGCCGGAGCCGGGCAGGGCGCGCAGCACCACCGCCCCCACAGCGTAGATCAGGGGTGGATGCTGCACCATCTGGTTGGACAGACGCCCGTCGTCGACCGGCGTCGGGCCGCCGAGGGCGTCGAAGGACTTCCGCTGGTCGCGCGGTGTCGGGTCGATCTCCGCGAACGGCGCGGCCCCGCGCCGCTTTCCCCCGGACTGGAACATGTCCTGGTAGCGGCCCCGGTCGAAGTCGTCCGAGGTCGCCGCCACCCCGGTGGCGATCATCTTCTCGCCGGGGGCGGGCCAGCCGGCTCCGTGCTGCAGCCCGTAGACCATGTCNACGTGCTGGGCCTCGTCGTAGCCCGTCCAGGTGGGGTACACGAAGGCGTAGCTGAGCAACATCGCCAGGTGGACCGCGGTGATGAGCACCAGCAGCAGCGGCCCCCGCCGCGCGAGGCGCGCGAGGCGGCTCGGCCTCGGCCCGGTCGTGCCGGCAGCGGCCGGTTCCGCGGTGCCGGTGCGTTCGGTGGGCGTCGTCTCCGGTTCATCCATGGTTGACGTCAGGGTAAACGACTGCTGCAGGAGTGCACTGAACAGTGCCGTTCCTGCCGCCTCGCCCCCCGATGCGGCAACCCGGTCGGACCGGCCGGAGCCACGCCGGGTCCCACTTCGCAGCCACCTGCCCCGCGGGCGGATCCTCCGGTCGGCCTCGCGGCTGACCGCCGGTCGCCGCGGGCGCGCCCCGGGGCAACGCGCAACCCCGAGCTCTCCCCCACACCAGGCCCACTGGTGCTCACCCACCAACGCACAACCCACCGGGAACGGTCTAATAGATGAACCAGTCCCTAAACCTCATCGCCACGACGTCATCATCACAACGGCCGCGGCGCGCGTTCCGACGGCAGCAACGACGAGGACCGCCTGACCGAGGAGGGTCCGCGACCCCGTGAGCCCCCACGCCCGTCCGGCGTCGCCGCCACCTGCTCCGCGTACCCCGCCCGATCTGCGGCGCTGGCACGAGGGAGCGCCGGCGCCGGATCCATCCGCGGCGCCCGCTCGGCCGCGACGGCCGGCACCGCCGCGCCCAGCACCACGGCAGCCAGCACCTCCGCAGCCAGCACCTTCGCGCCCAGCACCCCGGTGGCCAACACCCCCGCGCCCAGCACCACCACGCCCAGCACCACCACGCCCGGCACCACCCCAGCCATCGCAGCCCCGCCCAGCTCGGCCGGCTGGGCTGTACCGCCCGAGCAGCCCGCGCGGGCGGCCCGCACGCCAACGGCCACTGCCGCTGCCACCCGAGCTCGATCCCCGCCGCCCGCGCCGGCACCGCTCGTTCCTGCGCCGGCTGTCGCTTACCGTGACCGGGCTGCTGTCCGTGCTCGTCCTGGCACTGAGCTCGCTCGGCTGGGCCGCCTACCGGCACTTCGACGGCGCCATCACCCGGGTCAACTGGAACATCGACGGCGCCCGGCCGGNGGGCGCGGCCGGCGAGGAGAACATCCTGCTGCTCGGCGACGACAGCCGGGAGGGCACCGACGGGGAGTACGGCGTCGTCGACGGGGTGCGGTCGGACACGACGATCATCGCCCATTTCGCCAGGGACGNCTCCGCGACCCTGCTGTCCTTCCCCCGCGACATGCTCGTGCCCGTCGTGCCCCCCGAACGGGCCGAGGCCCGGGACGGTCGAGCGAAGCTGACCGAGGTGCTCCAGCTCGCCGACGTGCCCGGCCTGGTCACCACGTTGGAGTCGCTGACCGGCCTGAAGATCGATCACACGATCTCGATCAATCTCGCCGGGTTCCGCACGATGACCGACGCGGTGGGCGGCGTCACCGTCTGCGTGACGCCGTTGCCCGACGGAAGCACCCGCAACCTGCATGACGCGATGTCCGGCTGGAACGGTCATCTCGGGGAGAACCGTCTGAACGGCGAGCAGGCGCTCGCCTTCGTCCGCACCCGCTACGCCCTCGGCGACGAACGGCTGCGAGTCCTGCGCCAGCAGCAGTTCCTCGCCAAGCTCCTGGCGACGGCGACCGGCGCGGGCGTGCTCACCAACCCGGCGAAGATCACCGCCCTGCTCGGCGCGGTCGGCGGGGCGCTCAGGGTGGACGCGGGACTCGACCAGACCGCTCTGCTCACCCTCGCGAAGCGAGCCAGCGGGCTGAGCTCCGGCGGGGTCCGCTTCGTCACGGTCCCCACCCGGGTGGCCCTGCCGGCCGACGGCGCCGTCGACGGGATGGGGACCGTCCCACCACACGGCGCCGTGCTGGTCGCCGATCAGGCCGGCCTCGCCCAGGTGCTGGCGCCGCTGCGGCCCGCGGGTACGACCCGGCCGGCCACGGCGCCGCCCCCCGAACCAGCCGGGACCGCCGCCGGCCCCGCAGGGACCACCATCAGCCCCGCCGACATCGGCGTCCGACCCGCCGATGTCAGCGTCGGCTCCGCCGGTGTCAGCGTCGGACCCGCCGGTGTCAGCGTCGGACCCGCCGATGTCAGCGTCGCCGCCGTCCGCAACGCCTCGGGGCGGACGGGGCTCGCCGCCGCCACAGTCGACGCACTGCGGTCGCTCGGATTCACTGGAGCGATGACGACGGCGACGACGACCGGTCAGGAACCGACCGAGATTCACTACCCTCCGGGCCACCAGGCCGCGGCACGCACCCTGGCCGCCCGGCTGCCCGGCGCCCTGCCCGTCGAGGACCCCGCCCGGGTCGGGGACGGACTCGTCGTCGTCCTCGGCACCGCGTTCGCCGGGCTGGCGGCAGCCACGCCGGCTGCTCCGGGCTCGGTGGGGACGGGTGCCGTCCCGACGACGACGGGCAGCGGCACGGTCGGCACGGCCACGCCGGCGCCCGTCAACACCTCCTGCACGCCGTGACCGGGGCGCCACCGCGGCTGGTGCCCGCGGCCCGACTGCTGGGATCGGCGGGCGCGGCCGGCACGCCGGACGGAGACGTTCCCGCGGGAGTGCGGGGCATCGCCGGACTGCTCGCCCATCGGCTCGCCACCGACCCGGCCCGGCCGCTGGTGACCTTCTACGACGACGCGACCGGCGAGCGGGTGGAGTTCTCCGCCATCACCCTGGACAACTGGATCGCCAAGACCGCGAACATGCTCGTCGACACCCTCGGCCTCGGTGCCGGCGACCGCATCGGCGTCGACCTGCCGACCCACTGGTTGGGCCTGGTCATCCCGCTCGCCGGCTGGCTGGCGGGGCTGGAGGTCGTCCTCGCCGACGCCGGCGCGCGTGCCCTGGCCGCGGACGCGTCGCTGCCACCGGCGACCCGCCTCGGCGCGTTGTTCGTAGCCGAGGACCGGCTCGACGCGACCGCAGGCCTGGTGGTCGACGAGACGGTGGCCCTGTCGCTGCGCCCGCTGGGCGGCCGGATGCTACGACCCGTCCCCGGCGTGCTGGACTACTCCGCCGAGGTTCCCCCGCACGGCGACCGGTTCGCTCCGCCGCCGCCCCCACCGGAGCAGGCCGAACTGCTGCGGGCCGGCGCGCGGGTCGCGACGGCCTGGGGACTCGGTCCCGCCGACCGGGTCCTGTCCACCGCGCCGCCGGCCACGGCCGAGGGGCTCCTCGGCGGGCTGCTCGCCCCGCTGGTGGCGGGCGCGTCGATGGTGCTCTGCCGCCACCTCGACCCCGCGGCGCTCACCCGTCGGATCGACAGCGAGCGGATCACCGCCATCGCCGCCGCACCAGCCTCGATCGGCGGACCGGGGGCGGCCGGCGCCGGGGACGGGGCCGGCGCCGAGGCCAACCCACCCACGGGCCCGGGCGTGCGGACACTCCAGCTCCCCCACCTCGGGTGATGCCCGCTCGGGCCGACGTGGCCGCCGACACCGCAGGGTAGTGACTACTCTCGCCAGCCGGTGGCTCCCGGTGCGCGACAGCGGGGCGCAGGGGATCCACGCCGATCCCCTGCGCAGCGGAGGTGCCGATCGTGAGCAGGTCCACTGATCCGCGGATCAGCGTCATCGGCACGGGTTACCTCGGTGCGACCCACGCCGTGTGCATGGCCGAGCTGGGCTTCGACGTCATCGGCGTCGACATCGACACCCGCCGGGTCCGGCGGTTGTCCGCCGGGGAGGTGCCGTTCTACGAGCCGGGTCTCGAGGCGCTGCTGCGCAAGAACCTCGAGGCCGGCCGGCTCACGTTCACGGGTTCGCTGGCCGAGGCGGTCGAGCGGGCCGACGTGCACTTCGTCTGCGTCGGCACGCCCCAGCGGCCCGACAGCGGCGCGGCGGACCTGCGCCACGTCGACGCGGCGGTGAGCGGCCTGATCACCGCGGGGCTCGGTCCGGACGACCTCGTGGTCGGCAAGTCGACGGTGCCCGCGGGAACGGCCACCCGCCTCGCGGCGAGGCTCGCGGCCGGCGCGCCCGGCGCCGAGCTCGCCTGGAATCCCGAGTTCCTCCGGGAGGGCTTCGCCGTCGACGACACCCTACGGCCGGACCGGCTGGTCTTCGGGGTCGCCCCACGGGGCATGGCGGAGCGACGGTTGCGAGCGGTCTACGCCCAGATGATCGGCGACGATGTCCCGGTCGTCGTCACCGACCTCACCACCGCCGAGCTTGTCAAGGTCGCCGCGAACGCCTTCCTCGCCACCAAGATCTCCTTCATCAACGCCATGGCCGAGGTGTGCGAGGCGACCGGCGGCGATGTCGTCGAACTGGCCGGTGCACTGGCNCACGACGCCCGGATCGGGCACCGCTTCCTGCAGGCCGGCATCGGATTCGGTGGCGGCTGTCTGCCCAAGGACATCCGGGCGTTCCAGGCCCACGCGGACGAGCTGGGCGTCGGCCGGGCCCTGGCATTCCTCGGCGAGGTCGACGCCGTCAACATCCGGGCGCGGGCACGCGCGGTGGCGCTGACCCGGGAGGTCCTGGGCGACTCGCCGGCGAACCGGACGGTGGGGGTGCTCGGCGCCGCGTTCAAACCCAACTCCGACGACATCCGCGACTCACCCGCCCTGGAGGTGGCCGAGGCGCTGCGCCGGGCCGGAGCCCACGTGTCGGTCTACGATCCGGCCGCGGTGGAGAACGGGCGGGCCTGTCACCCGAACCTGTGCTTCGCCGACTCGGTGGTCGGCGCGGTGGCCGGTGCCGAGGTCGTGCTCGTGCTCACCGAGTGGCACGAGTTCCGGGAGCTCGACCCGGCCGTGCTGCGACCACACGTCGCGCGACCCGTCGTCATCGACGGGCGCGGCGCCCTCGATCCGCATCGGTGGCGGGCAGCCGGCTGGACCTACCGGGCCCTGGGCCGGCCGCCACGATGACCGTGACCGATCACCTCGCGCCGCGCGGTCAGGCCGGGACCTCCACCAGCCCACCCGTCTCGACCTGGTAGACGAAGCCNCGCACCGAGGTCGTGGACTGCAGGAACGGCGAGGAGCGCAGGATGNGCAGCGAAAGGCGCACGTCGTCCTCCACGTTGGCGAACGCCTGGACCGACCACTCGGGACGCACGCCGGTGTCCCGCTCCAACTGGTCCCGGAAGCCGTCGTCGGTGATCTTCTCCAGGCCGCACCCGGTGTGGTGCAGGAGGATGATCTCCGTGGTGCCAAGCACGTTCTGGCTGACCGCGAGCGAGCGCACGACGTCCGTGGTGATGACGCCGCCGGCGTTGCGCAGGATGTGCGCGTCCCCCTCGGTCAGGCCGAACAGCGACTCGACGTTGATCCGGGCATCCATGCACGCGACGACCGCGACGCCCAGGCGCGGACGCGCTGCCGGGGAGGCGGGCAGCCCGGCCTCCTGGCGCCGGGCCGGATTCCCGGCCGCGTGGGTCAGCAGCAGCTCCGTCACGGTGGCCGTGCCGCCCACCGGTCCCGCNGGACGGACCCGGTCGGCGTGCGCGTCGGCGGCCGCCTCGGCCGCCTCGGCTGGGCTCTGGTACTCGGTCGACGTCGTCATCAGCCGCGCGACCGACTGGTGAAGGAGATCATGGTGGTCCATCCTCCCGATCGATGGTGACCGTGCTCCCGTGCTGTCAACTGCCGTGTTGTCAGGATGCCGGCCACCTACCCACCTTCGTCGATGTTCCCCACATTCGGCTAGGTTGCGCCACTCACGTTGCCGGTCGCAGCGAGACGGTCGCATCACTCATCGTAGGACGGGGAACACCTCCTCAGTGCCCCCACCACACCTCGGTAAGTTTTCGGTCACCGCTCGCAGTCGAGGTCCCGGCCCCGGTCCCGGCGAGGGTCGCCGGGCCAACCCCGTCCGAGGGGGTGNCCCCGAACCCAGGGGGAGGCANCCGGTACTCTCCTCGGGTGGTAAGAATCGAACGAGGTCGCGTGTGGTGAGGCACCGGCAGTCACGCTCGCCGATGCAGGTACTCATCCACGAGATGGGCAAGTTCGGGCTGGTCGGCGGCGTCTGCTATGCCATCGACTTCCTGGTTTCGAACCTGTGTCACACGCTCCTCGGAATGGGTCCACTCAGCGCGAAGACCGTCTCCACGGTGGTTGCGGCCACCTTTTCGTACATCGGAAACCGGCAGTGGTCTTTCAACCACCGCGCCCGGACCGGTCTGCGCCGCGAGTACACCCTCTTCGTGATCCTGAATACCGTCGGACTGCTGATCGCGCTCGGCTGCCTCGGGTTCGCCCGGTACGTGCTGGACCTGNGAGGCGTNCTCGCCTTCAACCTGTTCGGCAACGTCATCGGCACCGNCCTGGGCACGGTGTTCCGCTTCTGGGCGTACAAGAAGTGGGTGTTCCTACACCCCGACCACCCCAAGGCCGTCGTGAACACCGGTGCCGACCAGGAGAACCACCCTCCGATCCCGGAGCACGCCGGCCGGATCTGACCGCCGTCCCACCCCGGAAGCCGGCCTACTCCGAGGCGACTGCCGTGCGTCACCATCCAGGACCGCGATGCCGCACGGGCGGTCCGTCAGCTGGCATCGCCCACCAGAGTTGATCAGGTCTGTAGGCCCTACCGCCCGGCGGGCGTGGCCGCGGCGGGACAATCCCGGCTCGGCTCGGAGCTCCCGGCTCGGCTCGGGACGGCCCACCGATGGGCACCCCAATCCGGACCCCCGCCGCTTCGGCCTCGACGCGTCCCACCGCACGTCCGGTGGGTACCACGAATGGTTGTACGTCGCAGGCCGGCCGCCCGACTGAAGGGCACGTCTGGTCCCGTCCGGACACCGGGAAGCTCCATCCGCGCACGTNCCAACCCGTACTCGAAGCATCCCTGGTGAGTTACGCTCTGCGGGCCCAACCGGTGCTGCGCGTTCGCGGTCATCTACCATGCGTCACTGTTCGACTCTCGGAACGCACGCGGCAGGCGCCGGCCGCCCCGCAGCCGTCGGGAGAACATGCCGTGACCCAGTCCTCGCTCGCGTCGCCGCGCCCGGGCGGCCGGCCTCGCGACGAGAGCCGGGACCACGCGATCCGATCGGCCACCCTGGACCTGCTCGCCGAACTCGGTTACGACGGCGTGACGATGGACCGGGTGGCCGCCCGCGCCCGCGCCGGCAAGGCCACGATCTATCGCCGCTGGCCGTCGAAACTGGCGATGGTGATGGACGCGATCAACGCCTTCGCCGAGGAACGCATGCCGACTCCCGACACGGGTTCACTGCGCCTCGACATCGTCGAGTTCCTNACTTCCTTTCACGAGGCCATCCGGGGCGGCCGCGGGCGGATCATCGCCGAACTGATCTCGGAGATGNCCCGCAATCCCGATCTGCGAAACGCGCTGCGTGGCGGGCTCTGGACACAACGCGAGGCGAGTTCCCACGCCATCGTCGAGCACGCGATCGCCCGCGGGGAACTCCGCCCGGACATCGATCACGCGATACTCATGGAGATCGGCACCGCCATCATCCTGCAGCGTGTGCTCCTCACCGGCGAGCCTGTCGACCGGCCGTTCCTGGAATCGATCGTGGACGACATCGTCATCCGTTACGCCGCCTGATCCCATCCACAGCGCCGGGGGACTGCACCGGCACCACCGGTCCACCCCGGCCGGCCCACGTGAACCGGCGTGAGTCCCGCGGTCGGGCGGACCGCCGCCGGCGATCGCCTCCACGAGGGCGGGAGGGGGCGACCCGACCCCGTGGGCCTGTCGAGAAGGCGACCCCCCCTTCGTTCCAGCAGCAAAGGCCCTACCATCAGCAGCGGGCCCGATCTGGGGCGGAAGTCGCGGTTTATCCTGTCCCAGCCGCGGTGGGCGCGGGCGGAGCGAGGGGACCGGCCAACACAGGGCTGCCCCGACCGCTGGCGGGCAGGGACGGGGCGCGACGCCGGGGGCGCCTTCGCGCGGCACAGGAGGATCTCATGCAGTCACCGGGCCCAGGCCCCCAGGACCCGGACGCCGAGACCCAGCGGGTACACGGCACACCGGCCGGTTTCCACCCGGACCCGGCTGACCCGGGCGGCGCCGCGCCGTACGACGACGCGGAGCGGACTCGTCTGGCCGGCGAGGATTCCGGCAGCCAACGACCGGGCCAGGCTGATGGTTGGCCGACGGTCGTCCAGCCGCCCGCGGGCCCGGGATTCCCGCCCGTCGCGGCGGGCCGCCCGCGCAACGATCCCTACGGCCAGACGGAGCCCCACGCTCCGGCCAGCCCCTACGGCCAGACGGCGCCCTACGGCCAGACGGCGCCCTACGGCCCGGCAGATCCCCGCGGCCACCGGGATCCCTACGGACGTGACGATCCCCAAGGTGGCCCGGATCCCTACGGTCGTGGCGGGCCCCAACAGGGCGAGGACGAATACGGCGAAGAGGCGCAGACTCGGATACTTCCTGACGGCGCGGGCAGTGGATGGCCGCCGGGAACGTCCGCCGGACAGGGTCGAAGCCCGGCTCCGGAGGAGTACCCGCCGACCGCCGCCTACCCGCCGGCAGGGGGCTACGGCGCGGCGTCGGGGGCCGGCGGCCCGAGCGGTCCGGCCAGCGGCGGCTACGGCGGCTCACCCGGCTACCCACCCACCGGATACCCACCGCCGGGTGGCTACGCGCAACCGGCCGCGGGCTACGACCAGGGCTACCACCAGCAGGGCTACCAGCAGCAGGGCTACCAGCAGGGGTACCCGGGGCCCGGCTATCAGGAGCAGGGCTACCAGCAGGGTTACCAGCAGCAGGGCTATCCGGCGGCCGGTGGCTACCAGCAGGGCTACCCGCCGGCCGGGGCGTACGGGGCGTACCCGCCGGCCGGTACCGGACCCGCGGGTGGGCCTCGGCCCGGCGGCTCCGGTCGCCGACGGGCGGTCATCATCGGCGCGGCCGTCGTCGTCGTGCTGCTCCTCATCATCATCCCGGTCGTGCTGCTCACCGGCGGGTCCGACGACGGGAAGCCGGCGGCGGCCGACTCGGTCTCACCCAGCGCGCCGCCGACCGCGCCGGCGAGCCCCTCCGCCACGCTCTCGTCCTCACCGAGCCCGTCACCGAGCGCGTCACCCAGCGCATCCTCGACGCTCACCCCGGCCGAGAACGAGCTGGTCGCCAAGCTGGACTCGTCGGCGATGACCGACTGCAAGCCCAACAGGGATGCGGAGAGCGACCACATCCTGGCCGCGCTCTTCTGCGACTCCGACGACGGCAAGGTCGTCGCCGCCTACGCCTACGCCACCGCTGGTGACCTCACCAGCGACGTCGACGTCCGCAAGTCCTTGGCCACCGCTCCGGGCGGCACGTGCAAGACCGGCGGCAGCGAGGTCTTCACCTGGAACTTCGACCAGGGAAAGACCCAGGGCACCGCCGTCTGCACGGTCCGGGACAGCAGTCACTTCATCTTCTGGTCCTACGACGACAAGCTGGTCTCGTTCATGGCGACNGGAACCGACGGCGTCGCTTTGTATGAATGGTGGAGCGGGTTCGATCCGGTGCCGCAGAGCTGATCCGGTCGGGGCGCGCTGTCGCGCCGCAAGCCTGCTGCCACGCGTCCGGGCGGGTGGCGATAGGGCCGCATTTGTTGTGCAGTAGCCCAATACCACCGGTATTCGCAGGGTGGTGCGCCTACTCTGGGGACCGCAACCGTCACCCATCTCGGGAGGAACCGTGCCGAGCCCCGGCTATGGCGACGACGAGACGTCGCGCTCACCCGAGCAGTCGCCGCCGGGGCCGCGCCTCGGCGACGATCCGGACTCGGGCTCGGACCTCGACGATGCCCAACGCACCATGCCTCCCGGGGGCCTCGCCCCGGCAGGACCCGCCCCGGCAGGACCCGGCGACCGGTTCGGGGCCGACCCGGCGAGCGGCGCGGNCCGGGCGGGCGCGGCCCCGGACCCGCTGCGCCAGGGCCCCGGGCCTGGGCACGTCTCATGGCCGCCGCCCTACGCGGGACCGGGCTCACCGCTCGGTGACCCGGCAGCCGACACCACCGCGCGCGGGCCCGCTTACCCGCCCGGCCCGCCCATCCCGTCGGCACCGCCCCGGTTCGGCGGCCTGACCGGTCCGGGCGGGCCACCCGGCCCGTTGGCCTCCGCAGCACCCGCCTGGCCGTCACCGCCGGCGCCGCCCGCCGCCCCGCCTCGGACCGGGCCGGTCGGGCCGGTCGGGCCGGTCGGGCCGGTCGGGCCGGTCGGGCCGGGGAGCTTCCCGGCGCCCACGCCCGGCGTTGGATCCGGATCGAGCTCCCCGACCGGGCCCGGCGGTCCACGGGAGTCCGTCGGACCGCCCGGGCAGCCTGGACAGGTGCCCATCACCGGTCTACCCGGGGCCGTCGGCTCGGAGCCGCGTCCGCCCGGGCCACCGGCTCCCCCGGGTCCGCCCGGCGGACTGGCCGGACCGCCCGGTCCGCTCTACTACGCTCCGCCGATCAGACCCGGTTCCCTCCCACCCGGCGCAGCAGGGGCACCCGGGACACCCACGCCCGGCCCCCCGCCGGTCGGCTTTCCCGGGAGCCTCACCCCGCCGGCCGACCCCGCCTTCACCGCCCGACCGCTCCCCGCCGGCCCCGGAGGCACTCCCACACCAGGCTCCGACCTCGGCGGACCGGCCTCGCCCGGCGCTGCGCCAGGGCTTGGTCCCAGCGGCACGGTCCCGCCCTGGGAGGGTGACGGTGACCTCACCTACCGGCTGACCCCACCCAGCTCGACCGTTCCCGGACGTCCGGGTGTCCGGCCGCCCGCCGGTCCCCAGCCCGGACCCGCCCACCAGGTGAACGAGCCCAGGGGAAGCCTGGTCGGCGACGGCGACGGCGACGGCGACACGACCTTCCTCGGACCGTTCGGGGCCCGCGGTGGAGCCACCGGACCCGCCGGCGGTGCGCGCGACACGCCCACCGGCCCTGGCCCCGGCCCTGGCCCCGGCCCCGGAGTGTCCAGCGCCGCCGGAACGGTGACCCCGGATGTTGGCGCGTTCGACGCCGCGAGGGCCGCTGGCGCTGCCCGGGGTGGCGGCGCTCCCCCGCCCGGCTTTCCCACGCCCGGGCCGATCGGCGGGTACCCGCCGCCGGCCGGCGCCGGTCCCCGTGCGGTGCCGGAGCACCGTCCCGTGCCCTATGGCCCGTTCCCGGCCGGGGCCGGTCCGAACGGGTTCCCGCCGGGCGCGGTACCCGGCCGCGACAACGCCTTCCCCCTGCCCGCCGCCCCCACCGCGCCCGTCCCGGACAGGGGTCGCCCGGCGTCCCTGCCGGGCCTGTTGCCCGGACTGCCGCCACCGGCCGGCGACGGCTCCGAGCCCACGGCCGGTGGAGCCCGGGAGGGCGCCCGCCGGCCCGCAGCCGACCGGAACAAGGTGCTGGTCGACCGGCGCCTGTTGATCGGGGGCGGCGGGTTGCTGCTGGTCCTGGTGATCGTGTTCGGAGTCCTGGCGTTCACCGGGGGCAACGGAGGCGGTGAGTCGACCACCGCCGCCCAGGGCCGCCCCGCGGGCGCCGGGACGGCCACCACGGGCACGGGGGCCGAGGCCGGGGGCGATCCGCGGGAGATCCTGCGATCTCTGCTCAATCCCGCCGTCATGACCGGTTGTACTGCTCCGGCACGCAGCGACAGCGCCTACGCCGACGCCACCCTCATCTGCAAAGCGCCGTCGGGGATGGAGGTCAGCGCGTTCCACTTCCCGAACCGTTCCGCACTGGATCGACAGATCGGCGCCCGGGAAACGTTCTACTTCGACGAAGGAAACTGCGACGACGGGNAGCAGAGCTCGGAACGGTGGAGCTCGCCCGCCGACGCTACCGGTGGCAGCCGCCTGTGCTACTTCTTCGCGAACAGGTTCTACGAGTTCTGGACGTACGACGACCATCTGATCGCCTTCTCCGCCGACGATCCGACGGCTGCTCGCATCAACGACTGGTGGCACTCGTTCACCCCGCTGCGCCGCTGAGTGACAATCGTTCGGGAGGGCGGACGGCATGCAGGATCCCGACGAGACCACCTCGCCGGAACCGGTCGACGACCCCGAGGGGTCGCTGGTCGGGGACGGGGATCACCGCGCTGCGGGCACCGGCGGCGGACGGCGGCGAGCCGTTGTGGCCGGCCTCGCCGGCGCGGTCATCATCGGTGCGGGCGTCGCCGTCGGGCTGCTGGTGAGCGGCGGTTCGGATCAGGCCTCCACCGGGCGGCCCGCCCCGAGCACCGCCGTTTCGGGTTCTGATCGTTCCAGCGGCGGCCGCACGGTCGGGAGCCCGGCGCCGAGCGTGACGTTCGATCCGGCCGATGCCCGGCTGCTGGCCTCGCTGCGGCCGTTCGCGGTCACCGACTGCCGGGCCGCCCCTCGTGATGGTGACGGGGTGGCGGCGGCGTTGACCTGCGCCCCCGGGGTCTCGACCGAGACCCCGGCGCCGGCGCGACTGTCGGTCCTGCGGTACCGGGACGCTGCCGCGCTGCAAGGCGACGTCGAACGCCGGTCGGCGAAGCTCACCGACGCCGGGGACTGCGCCCGGGGTCAGACCAGCATCGAGCGTTGGGCCCACAGCGCTCGGCGCCGCGGCACCTTCCTCTGCACGGCCGAGGCGGACCGGTTCGCGGTGTTCTGGACCGTGGACGACGAGTTGGTCGGCTTCGCCACCGAGGATCCCGATGCAGGCCGGCTCCTGGCCTGGTGGCGCGAGTACGACCCGCTCTGAACAGAGCCCTGACCTGGTCGACGGGGTGGTCTCAGTAGTCGGGACGGCCCCGCGGCCGGTACGGCGCCGAGAGCTCGGCGAGGGTCTCCTGGACCCTGTGCGCGTGCGGCATGCACGAGAGAACGACCCGGCCGCGCTGACCGGCCGTCTCGACGATCAGGCTGCCCGATCCCAGCAGGCGGTCGATGGCGTTCTNCCGCACCGTCGCTGCGACCAGCCAGGCGAGCGGGATGTCCCGGCCGGCACGGGTGATCAGGCCTTCTCTGATCACGAGCCGCTGACTGGTGACGACGTAGTGGGTCGTGAGCTGGCGCAGCCAGGGCATCGCGCCGAGGTAGGCGATCGCCCCGAGAGCGAGGAACAGCACCAGGTACTGGACGGGTTTCTGCACCACGCCGCCAGGCGCGAAGAAGACGCCCAGCACCGCGAGGACGAGAGCCACCACCGTCCAGAGCGCCGGAATGATCAGGCTGACCCAGTGCGGGTGCAGATGCAGGACAACCTCTTCGTCCTGGGTGAGGATGTCGTCGGGGAACGCCACGGTGACGATCGTCGCATCCGGCACCGACAGGCCACATTCGGGTCCGTCGCGTGGCGGGCCGGCTTGCGGAGTCCGCCCTGCCCGCCGTCACCGCAGGTGGACGACGTCTCCGGCGCTGTAAGCACGACCGGCCACCACGAGCCGCCCCTCGAGATCGACATCCGTCGCCCTGCCGATGTCGGCCGAGCCGTCCGGGAGCTCGACGCGGACCTCCCGACCGATCGTCGCGCACACCGCCAGATAGGCGGCGCGGGCCGCCTGAGGATCGGCCTCCCAGGCGGCAAGCGCGTCGACGAGCCCGGTGAGGATCCGTCCGAGTAGTTCGGTGCGGTCCAGGGCGACCGGATGGGCGCCGGCGAGCAGCAGACTCGTGGACCGGGCCGGCAACTCGTCCGGTTCCGCGTTGACGTTGAGCCCGAAGCCGATGACCACCGATGGCGCGGACGCCGGCACCGGAACAACCTCTACCAGGATGCCGGCCAGCTTCCCGCCCTCGACCAGGACGTCGTTGGGCCACTTGAGGACCGCGGGCACGCCGGCGACGGCCCGCACCGTGGCGACCAGCGACGTGCCGACGACCATCGGCAGCCAGCCGAGCCGGGAGACCGCGGTCCGCGGTCGGATGAGCAGGGACACGGTCAGGCCGGCCCCGGGTCGGGACTCCCAGGAGCGGTCGAGCCGCCCACGCCCGGCGGTCTGCCGTTCCGCGGCGAGGACCAGAGCGCGGCCGTGGGGGGCGACCCCGGGCTCTGAGCCTTCGCGCCACTGTCGCGAGAGCCCGCCCAGAGCCGGATCGCCGGTCTCCCCCCGCGCGATTCTGGCCAGGGCCGCGTTCGTCGAGTCGATCTCCTGGATCACGGTCAGGTCCATCCCGGCCGCCGCCGCGGCAGCCGTCAGCCGCGTGGCGTCGAGGGGACCCCGGTCACCGGCCGGGCCTGGTGACCGACCTCGGCCGGCGTCGGCGGCGTCGTCGTCGTCGGCGGCGGCGGCGGCGGGCGCAGCTGGATCCTGGGGCGGTTCCGCAGGGGCGGAATCCGGCGTCGAGCTCACGGCAGACAGCCTGCCAGAGCGGTTCGTCTCACGAGCGCAGGCTCGGGGCGCGCATCGACACACCGATGGTCCGGGCGATACGAGACCAACCTCACGTCGTCCGATCTGTGCCGGATGNCACGAGTCGGCCAGTGCGCCGACGTGCAGAGCGCTCCTGGTACCCGACCGGGGATACCAGAAGTGGGATGCTGTGACCTTCGATACGGCCCACCGGAGGCGAGCCCCAGATTCCGGTCAATCGATGAGATCAACTCCACAACAGTCGCGCACGTGAGCCCACAGGGGTCGTACGCTGCGGCCTATGGCTCTTCCCGCGTCCGCCGAGGATTCTGCTCCCGACCCGCACACCACCGCAGGGNGACTTGCCCAACTGCGGCGCGTGAACGAAGACGCGGTCCACGCCGGGTCGCAGCGGGCGGTAGACGCCCAGCACGCCAAGGGCAAGATGACCGCGCGTGAGCGGATCGAGGCCTTCCTCNACCCGGGCTCGTTCGTCGAGACCGACGCGTTCGCGCGGCACCGGGCGCACGACTTCGGCGTCCAGGCCAACCGCCCGTACGGCGACGGCGTGGTGACGGGGTACGGCACCGTCGACGGCCGCCAGGTCTGCGTGTTCAGCCAGGACTTCACGGTCTTCGGGGGNAGCCTCGGCGAGGTCTTCGGCGAGAAGATCGTCAAGATCATGGATCTGGCGCTGAAGACCGGCTGCCCGGTCGTCGGTATCAACGACTCCGGCGGGGCCCGCATCCAGGAGGGTGTCGTCTCGCTCGGCCTGTACGGCGAGATCTTCTACCGCAACGTCATGGCCTCCGGTGTCGTCCCACAGCTTTCCCTGATCATGGGGCCGTGCGCCGGCGGCGCCGTGTACTCCCCGGCGATCACGGACTTCACGCTGATGGTCGATCAGACCAGCCACATGTTCATCACCGGCCCGGACGTCATCAAAGAGGTCACCGGCGAGGACGTCGGGATGGAGGAGCTGGGTGGTGCCGCCACCCACAACTCGCGCAGCGGGGTCGCGCACTTCCAGGCCGCCGACGAGACGGAGTGCCTGGAGCTCGCCCGGGCACTGCTGTCGTTCCTGCCGTCGAACAACCTCGACGAGACCCCGAGTTACGACGCGGTGGACGACCCGGGCGCCGAGATCGATCCCGAGCTCGACACCTTCATCCCGGACTCGCCGAACACGCCGTATGACATGCATCAGATCATCGAGCGCCTGGTCGACGACGGGGACTTCCTCGAGGTCCACGCCCAGTTCGCCCAGAACCTGATCGTCGGCTTCGGGCGGGTGGACGGCCGATCGGTCGGGGTCGTGGCGAACCAGCCGATGCAGTTCGCCGGCACCCTCGACATCGACGCCAGCGAGAAGGCCGCACGCTTCGTCCGGACCTGCGACGCCTTCAACATTCCGGTGCTGACCCTGGTCGATGTGCCCGGCTTCCTGCCCGGTACCTCCCAGGAATGGAACGGGATCATCCGGCGAGGCGCCAAGCTGATCTACGCCTACGCCGAGGCGACCGTCCCCAAGGTCACCGTCATCACCAGGAAGGCGTATGGCGGCGCGTACGACGTGATGGGGTCGAAGCACCTGCGGGCCGACATCAACCTCGCCTGGCCGACCGCCGAGATCGCCGTCATGGGTGCCCGGGGCGCTGTGAACATCATCTACCGGCGCGATCTGGCCAAGGCAGAGTCTCCGGACAGCCGCCGGGCGGAGCTCATCGAGGACTACAACGANCACTTCGCGNCCCCGTACATCGCGGCGGAACGCGGGTACCTCGACGCGGTGATCAACCCGTCCGAGACCCGCCGGGAGATCATTCGAGCCCTGCGCCTGCTGCGTACCAAGCGGGAGTCCCTNCCGCCGAAGAAGCACGGCAACATCCCGCTGTAGTTCGGCCCCGGACTTTCGCCGGCACGCAGCCGGTCCGCTTCCCACGCGCGCACCCGCTGGACGAGCGAACACGCGACGAGGGACGACGATGGACGGCAGGCTGCGCACGGTGCGCGGCCGGAGGTCGAGTGAGGAGAGGACCGTGGCCCAGGACGACGACGGACAGACCAGCCGGCCCCGGCTACGTCTGATCCGTGGGAACGCGACACCCGAAGAGATTGCCGCGGTGGTCGCGCTTCTGGCGGCGCGCGCGGTTCCGGTGGAAGGTCCGTCTCCCGTGCGCTCCGCCTGGGCGGATCCGGCTCAGGCGCTGCGTGCCCCACTCGCTACCGGAGCAGGTTCGTGGCGACGCTCCGGGATGAGCCCGGGTGTACGCACCCGAGCTGGTTGGTAACCGAACCGACAGGTGACGCCGGGATGTCGGTGGCATCACATCCAGGCACAACAAGAGCGAACTGTGCGGCCCGACTCGCCTAGACTTCAGGCAGGCCGGACGAGGACGGGAGCAACGTGCGTAAGATCCTCATTGCTAACCGGGGAGAGATTGCGGTTCGGGTGGCCCGCGCATGCCGCGACGCCGGATACACGAGCGTTGCGGTATACGCCGAACCGGACATCGACGCACTNCACGTGCGCGTCGCCGACGAGGCATTCGCGCTGGGTGGTACGACCCCTGGCGACTCCTATCTACGCATCGACAAGATACTCGATGCCTGCAAGTCGTCCGGAGCGGATGCTGTTCATCCTGGATACGGCTTCCTCTCGGAGAACGCGGATTTCGCCGAGGCTGTGATCGGTGCCGGCCTTACCTGGATCGGTCCGCCGCCCGAGGCCATTCGCCGCCTCGGAGACAAGACGGCGGCCCGCCACATCGCACTGGCCGTCGGCGCGCCGCTCGCGCCGGGCACCGCCGATCCCGTTGCCGGCGTCGATGAAGTCGTCGCCTTCGCCGAGCAGTACGGCCTGCCGGTCGCCATCAAGGCCGCGTTCGGTGGCGGTGGCCGCGGGCTCAAGGTCGCCTGGACCGCGGAGGAACTGCCCGAACTGTTCGACAGCGCGGTCCGAGAGGCGGTCGCCGCCTTCGGCCGGGGCGAATGCTTCGTGGAGCGCTACCTCGACCAGCCCCGGCACGTGGAGACGCAGGTCCTCGCCGACAGCCACGGCAACGTCGTCGTCGTCGGCACCCGGGACTGCTCGCTGCAGCGGCGCTACCAGAAGCTCGTCGAGGAGGCGCCGGCGCCGTTCCTCTCCGCGGAGCAGCTCACCGAGCTCTACGAGGCGTCCAAGGCGATCTGCAAGAAGGCCGGCTACGTCGGCGCTGGCACCGTGGAATTCCTGGTCGCCCGCGACGGCATGATCAGCTTCCTCGAGGTGAACACCCGGCTCCAGGTCGAGCACCCGGTGACCGAAGAGGTGTCCGGCGTGGACCTCGTCCGCGCCCAGTTCCGGATCGCGGAGGGTGAGGCGCTCGACTTCACCGACCCCGCTCCCCGCGGCCACGCCATCGAGTTCCGGATCAACGGGGAGGACCCCGGCCGCAACTTCCTTCCCGCTCCGGGAACAGTGACCACGTTCGTCTCGCCGGCCGGTCCGGGCGTACGTCTCGACACCGGAGTCGAGAGCGGCAGCGTGATCGGGGGCGCCTTCGACTCCCTGCTCGCCAAGCTCATCATCACCGGTGCGACCCGCCAGGAGGCGCTGGAGCGTGCCCGGCGTGCGCTGGACGAGATGGTTGTCGACGGCATGGCCACAGCACTGCCGTTCCATCGTGCGGTCGTGCGGGACCCGGCCTTCGCTCCCGAGGACGCCGCGGAGCCGTTCCGCATCCACAACCGGTGGATCGAGACCGAGTTCGACAACACCATCCCGGCCTTCAGCGGTGGCACGGACGCCGACACCACGCCCGAGCCCCGGGAGTCGGTCATCGTCGAGGTGGGCGGCAAGCGTCTCGAGGTCGTGCTGCCGGCGGGGCTCGGCGCCACCTCGACCTCGTCCGCGTCGCGTGGTGCCGCGCCCAAGCGGTCTTCCCGCGGCGCGGCGGCCACCAAGGTGACCGGTGACGCCCTGACCAGTCCCATGCAGGGCACCATCGTGAAGGTTGCTGTCAACGACGGCGACACGGTCGCCGCCGGCGACCTCATCATCGTGCTGGAAGCGATGAAGATGGAGCAGCCGATCAATGCTCATCGCGGCGGCACCGTCACCGGTCTGACCGCAGCCGTGGGCGCGGTGGTCACCAGTGGTGCCGTTCTCTGTGAGATCAAGGACTGATCTGCCTCTCCGCCCGCCGCGCTGTCTTCCTGCCGGCCGTCCACTTCATAAGCTGCGGGGTATGGACGGCGGCGAAGACAGCGCGACGGTGCGCGGGCAGGACACGGCGACAGCCCCGCCGGCGGTGGCGCGACGGCCACCGCTGACCGGCCGTGTCCACTATCTCCTCGGCGGGACACTTCCTCCGACCTACAACGCGTGGATCTCCCAGGATTTGACCGCCCCAGGCTGGCGGACGCGGCAGGCGGCACGCCCCTTCGTTCTGATGCTGCCGTTTGCCGTGGTCTTCGCTCTGCTTCCGGGCGAGCTGGCCGTTCGCGCGGCGACGGTCGCGTTCCTCCTGGTCGCCGGGGCGGGGTTGGGCTTCGCCACCAGCGGCTTCTTCCGGAACCGGCGGCTTGAACAACACGGCTTGCCACCCGTGATTCCGCCGCACGAGGACGAGGATGACGAGTAACCGTCGGCTCCACGCCGTCCCCGGCCTGACCGGCGCCCAAGGATGATCATTCCTGCTCATGGTGCACCGGGCCGACGTGATAGGTGCGCTCTTCCGGACTCGTCCAGATGAAGTGTCCGGGTCTGACCTGGCAAACCTTCCACCGCGTCACCGGGCTGGTCGTGGCGGAAGGTGCGGCTCCGCGCGGCCGGTCCGCGGCGTGCTTGAGCCGGTGATGGCGGCGGCACGCCGGNCCAAGGTTNCCTTCCTCCGTCCTGCCGCTGTGGCTGCGCGGCCGAGTATGGTCGAGATCGCAGGCGGCTGACGGTTTGTCGCAACCTGGAAAGACACAGGTGGGATTACGAGCCCGGATATACCGGGCCAACGCGGCGGATGGGAATCGCCGACTCGCCGTCTCCACCACCCGTCCCTCCGCCGGGTCGGTGAGGATCCGCCGCCAGGTGCATCGCGGGTTGGCCGCCATCTCGCGGACGATCTCGGCGGGTATCGGCCCGTAGCCCGGGATTTCGCCGGGCTTCTCCGACAGGCCCGCCAGGGATTCCACCGGCACGATGACCTGCATCTCGATATTGATGCGATCGCGGTCATCTCCCATGATCAGGTCGTAGAGGACGTCGGCACGCCGCTGGTCGAGGTCTCGCTCGTCCTGCGTCGTTCCGGCCTTCTTCGCCAGCCCGTCGACCTTTTGGAAGGCCGCCACCATGCGGTCTGCGGGCAGCAGGGCCGAGAGGCGTCCCATCGCGTCGGCCTCGGCCCGGATCGTCACCCGACGTGCGTTCGCCGCCTTTCGACGCCGACGTTCGGCACCCTCCGGGTCCACCTTGATGACGCGGCGCCGCACGGCGGCGGCGAAGGCGCTGTGACTGGGGCGGCCGCCGCCGTTGCTCAGCACTCCTCCGGCGACCTCGTCCGCCTGTTCGTCCGTGAGGTTCGCCGTCAGTCGCTCCAGCGCGCTCAGACGCTCCAGGTCGATGGATCCGAAGCCGAGAGCGTTGACCGCAGCGGGCATGCGGCGAACCGCGCTGACCNCGAAGGCCAGCCGCCTGCCGCCCGCCGCCGGCGACAGCCTCAGCTCGGCAGCCAGTTCGTCCCCGGCGAACTCGTCGAAGGCCTGGTAGCGCTGTTCGCCGCCGTCGAGTTCGGGCGGCCGTAGCCGAGCAAACCTCGCCCGGACAACCAGCCGGGCGGCCTCCCAGCGCGCGATCTCCCGCTCGATCTGCACGTCGAGATGCAGACAGGCGCTCGCGTCGAGATTCTCCACCCATTGCGCGAACGGCGATTCCAGTATGCCGGCCACGTCACGTTCGTCCACAGCCGCTGCTTGCGGATCCGGGGCACCAGCGTCTTTCTCCCCGCCGGACCCTCCGCCCGGATCATTCGCTTTCCAGAATTCAGAAAATGAATACACTGCGCCACCTGCCGCNGGTAGATCGCCGGAAGGGTCAGGCTCCGGAAAAGATACGCCCGATCCATGTCTGCGCGATCGGCGGCCNGGAGTCGCGCGAGAGCATCGACTCCAGCCATCGAACACACGTTCGCAAGCATAGTCGATGCCGGCCGCCTCCGCCAAGCAGGTTCCGCATCCACGACGAGCGCCCTGCGAGATGCACGACCACAACCCCTAGGAAATGCTCGCGCCATCATTGATGCTCGACCAGTGCACTCGGGACCGACCAGAGGGCGACCACAACCTAGAGACGGTGCCGAAAACGCGGCGGGCGGTGGATCCGGCGGCGGGAGCGGCCTATGCTCACACCGTCATCCGAACCAGTCCCGGCGGCGAGGAGCGAGCACCGACCGCTGCCGCGCCGACCGGCGCGGCCGTCGCCATCACTCCACCGAAGGTCGACGCCGGCCGAGGTCGATTTCACCCCGCGTTGTCGAAGCCCGCGAAGAAGTCCCGGGGGCGCAGAACCCGGGCAGCCTCGGTGATCGATCCGGACAACGAGGGGTAGATGGAGAAGGTGTGCGCGATCTGATCGACGGTGAGACCGTGTTCGACCGCGAGCGAGACAGAAAGGATGAGCTCCGACGCGCGCGGGGCGACAATCACGCCACCGAGCACGCTGCCGCTGCCCGGCCGGCAGAACAGTTTGACGAAACCGTCCTCAATCCCCATCATCTTCGCGCGAGGGTTGCGCGAGAGTGGCACGGTGGTCACCTCGGCCGCGACGGCACCCGTGTCCTTCATCACCTGGGTGACTCCGACCGTGGCGATTTCCGGCTCGGTGAAGATGTTGGAGGAGACGGTCCCGAGTCGCAGCGGNCTCACCGCCTCCCCGAGGGCGTGCCACATTGCTATCCGGCCCTGCATGGCGGCCACCGAAGCGAGCGGCAGAACGCCGGTGCAGTCGCCGGCCGCATACACGCCGGGCACGGAGGTGCGCGACATCCGATCGACGTTCACGTGCCCGCCGGGACCGAGGCGAACACCGACCTCGGTCAGGCCGAGCCCCTTCGTGCGGGGAACGGATCCGACCGCCATCAGAGCGTGGCTCCCCGTGACGGTGCGACCGTCGGTGAGCTCGACGATCACGCCGTCGCCGATGCGGCGGACCGAGGCGGCGCGCGAGCGGTTGAGCACCTCGATGCCACGCCGCACGAACACATCCTCGATGACGCGCGCGGCGTCCGGGTCCTCGCCGGGCAGGACCCGTTCGCGAGACGACACGAGGGTGACCTCCGCGCCCATCGCCCGGTAGGCGCTGGCGAACTCGGCGCCGGTGACGCCGGAGCCGACGACGACCAGATGCTCCGGAATCTCCTTGAGATCGTAGAGATGGCGCCAGGTGAGTATGCGTTCGCCGTCCGGGCGGGCGGTCGGAAGATCCCGCGGGCTCGCCCCGGTGGCGACGAGAATCACGTCACCCACGAAGGTCTCGCCGGTGTTCGTCTCGATCGCATGCGGCCCGACCAGTCGGCCCGCCGCGTGGACCACCTCGACCTTCTCTCGCTCGAGTCGGCGTTCGATGTCCAGGGACTGGGCCTTTGCAAGCTCCCGAACCCTTTCGTACACCTGCTCCGGATCCACACTGACGACCTCCGGCGGCGTGAGCGGAGGAACACCCCCGTCCAGACCACTTCGCATGCCCCACGCCACGGCGGGCAGCACCGCTTCGGTCCCCGCGCCCGGTCCATGCGGGCGGATACCGAGCCCCGGCGCCAGTGCGATATTGGTCATAGTCTCCGAAGTCGCGATCAGCGTCTTGGAAGGAACACAGTCGGTGAGCACACAGGCGCCGCCGATCCCATCCGAGTCGATGACCGTGACCGTCGCGCCCAGCGACGCAGCCACGAGCGCCGATTCATAGCCGCCAGGCCCTCCACCGAGAATGACGATGCGCGTCACGTGCCCTCCCGATCTGACATCTCCTCCTTTCATCTTCCCCTGCCTCGGCGGCTGCGCTCCTCCCGGTGCGGANAGCTCCGTAGGATCACAGGCGGAAGCCACCATGCGCGAAGTCCACGAGACATCCTTCTTCCACCTTTGAGACGGACATAGCAGCTATAGCCACGCACCGTCACCCCGAGAGACGACGATGACCTTGTACGCGGCGTACGCCGGCAATCTCGACCCGGCGCAGATGAAGGAGCGNGCCCCCCACTCGCCCGTCACCGGCACTGGATGGATCAACGGCTGGCGCCTGACCTTCGGCGGTGAGAACGTGGGCTGGGACGGGGCGCTGGCCACGATCGTCGAGTCACCCGGCAACCATGCGTATGTGCTGCTGTACGACCTCGACCGCTATGACCTGGAGCGGCTCGACGTGTGGGAAGGCGCGGACACCGGCCTGTACACCCGCATCCGCGTCAGGGTGTCCACCCTGGACGGCGAGGCTCTCGCCTGGACCTACGTGCTGAACTCCTACGAGGGCGGCCTGCCCTCCCGGTGGTACCTCGACATGATCGCCGATTCCGCCGAGAAGGCAGGGGCTCCTGCCGACTACGTCAAGGAGCTCCGCACCCGGCCGACGGCATAGTCGGCCGGGCGAGCGCAGGTCAGAGGGAGGCCGGTGGGCGGCGCAGCAGCTCCAGGGCGGCGCCGGCCAGCAGCCGCACCCCGACGCCGACGGCCCGCTCGTCGACGTCGAAGGCCCCTTGGTGCAGATCGTAGGTGGGACCCCCCGGAACGCGGGTACCCAACCGGGCCAGCGCACCGGGCACGTGGTTGAGATACCAGCCGAAGTCCTCCCCGCCCAGGGACTGCGCCACCGTGGTGGACGCGCCATGGCCAAGGGCGCGATCGACGACGCTCTGGAACACGTCGACGACCTCCGCACTGTTGACGACGGGAGGCACGCCGCGCCNGTAGTCGACCACGATCTGCGCGCCGTAGGGGGCGACGAGCTGCTCGGCGACCCGGGTCACGAGGGTGGGGACGGACTCCCAGGTCTCTCGGGACAGCGTGCGGATGGTCCCGCGCAGCTGCCCCGTGCGGGGGATGGCGTTGGCGACGGTGCCGGCCTGCACCTGCCCCCAGACCAGGGACAACGCCGACCGTGGATCGACCAGCCGGCCAAGCGCGNCTGGCAGGTCGGCGGCCAGCCGGACGATCGCGTACACCAGGTCGACCGTGTTCTGTGGTCGCGAGGTGTGGCCACCCGGCCCCGCCATCGTGATCTCGATGGCGTCGGCCGCGGAGGTGATCGGCCCGGTCCGCAGCCCGATGGTGCCCACGTCCAGCGCGGGATCGCAGTGCACGGCGATCGCCGCCGAGGCGGGCTTCAGCGCGCCGGCGTCGATCACGTCCAGCGCCCCGCCGGGCATGAGCTCCTCGGCCGGCTGGAAGACAAGACGCACGGTCCCCGGCAGCGACGCCGTACGCGTGTACTCGGCGAGAGCCAGACCGACGCCCAGCACCACGGTGGTGTGCACGTCATGCCCACAGGCGTGGGCCACGCCGGGCACCGTCGAGCGATACACGACGTCCTTGCCGTCCGGCAGCGGGAGCGCGTCCATGTCGGCCCGGACGACCACCACCGGGGCCGCCGGATCGCGATCCGCCCCGACGCCGATGTCACACCACAGCCCCGGCACGTCCGGCAACCGGTGCGGGGACAGTCNCGCGGCGCGCAGCCTCGCCTCCACCTGCCCGGCCGTCCGCCGTTCCTGCCGGCCGAGCTCGGGGTGGGCGTGCAGGTCACGGCGCAGNGCGACCAGCTCGGATTCATGCGCGGTCACCCATCGGGCGACGGCCGCGGTCTCGTTGGCCTCCATCTGNCGGCCGGGCTCCTCCCTGCGGGCGCCGCACGGGCCCTGACGCGCGCCGTNTCGGATACCGGACCGTCGGGTGCGCGCCGACGCACCTATCCGGCAACGACCGGACGGCCGGTATTCATCTCTTCCAGCAGGGTATCGACGACCCGGGTGAGATCTCCATCGGCCCGCCGGGCCACCGCCCGCTGCCGGGTGTAGCTCGCCCCGGTCTCGAGGATCACCAGGACGTCGGCGAGCTGCTGCGCGCAGTCCAGCCGGTGGGCGACCGGAAGCAGATCCTCCACGAGGTCCACGAGGTCGTCGCGGACCGATCGCACCCCGCCGCGGTCGTCGATCAGGATCTGCGCGTCAAGGCCGNAACGGGCCGCCCGCCACTTGTTCTCCTGCACCAGCCACCGCTGCGGTGTCGGGAGCCGGTATCCGCGGTCGATCTGGGTGTTCATCCGGTCGACGAGACACTGTGCGAGGGCGGCGACCGCACCGACCTCCAGCAGCGTCGGCAGCCCGTCACAGATCCGCAGTTCCACGGTCCCGAAGTTGGGATGAGGCCGGATGTCCCACCAGACCTCCCGGATCGTCTCGATCGTGCCCGCCGCGATGAGCGTCTCCATGAAGGACTCGAAGCGCGGCCAGTCCTCCAGNGGGTAGGGCAGGCCCGCGGTGGGCAGGCTGGCGAACACCTGGGAGCGCGACGAGGCCAGGCCCGTGTCCCCGCCCAGCCAGAACGGCGACGAGGCGGACAGGGCGAGGAAATGCGGGATGTACACCATCAGGGCATTCATGATCGGCATCGCCTTGTCCGGCGAACGAACCCCGACGTGCACGTGGACGCCGAAGATGAGCAGCCGGCGGGCCAGCCACTGCATCTGGNTGACCAGCCGCGAGTACCGGTTGTCGTCGGTGATGCGCTGCCCGGCGTAGTCGCTGGTGGGATGGGTGCCGCTGCACATCAGGCCGACCCCGCGCCGCTCCGCCAGGTCACGCAGCAGCGACACCGTGCCGGCCAGGTCGGCGGTCGCCNCCCCCACCGACCCGCAGACCCCGGTGATGACCTCGACGGTCGACTCGAACAGCTCGTGTTTCGCCTTGGCCGCCTCCCGCTCGCCGACCTTCGCCCGCAGCTCGTCGAGGATGAGGGTGGCCTCGCCGCGCAGCTCGCGGGACTGTTGGTCGACGAGCTGCAGTTCCCACTCGATGCCGAGACTGGAGCTCGTCGAGGACGAGAAGGGAATCTGCACCTGGGCTCCTCGGATCGGGGCCGATGCCGGTGTCGGGCGGCCGTCACCGTTCCGCTCGGCTCACGGACAGCAGGAGCTGAGTACCCATTCGAGCCGTTCCTACCCCCGCTCCCCTCCCGCGGAGGCCGGCGCAGCCGCCGTAGCCGGGGGGGCCGCGGCAATGACTCGTACGCCCAGTTCACGAAGCTGACGGTCGGTCACCTGGGTGGGCGCCCCCGTCAGCGGGTCGAGACCGGACTGGGTCTTCGGGAAGGCGATGACCTCACGGATGTTCTCCTCACCCGCGAGGATGGCGACCAACCGGTCGATGCCGACCGCGAAACCGCCATGCGGCGGCGCACCGTAGCCAAACGGGGTGAGGAAGAAGCCGAACCGGGCGTTCGCCTCGTCGGGCGTGATCCCGAGCAGGCCGAAGATGCGCTGCTGCAGGGCGCTCTCGTGGATCCGGATCGAACCGGACCCGAGCTCCCAGCCGTTGAGCACCAGGTCGTAGGCGCGGCTGCGCACCGCGAGCGGTTCGCTCTCCAGCTTCGCGATGTCGTCGGGATGCGGGCGGGTGAAGGGGTGGTGCCCGGGCTTGGGCCGCCCGGTGGCCGGGTCGACGCCGACGAACAGCGGGAAGTCCACCACCCACACGAACCGCAGCGGCCCCTGGCCGGNCGGCGGGCGACCGAGATCGTTGCGGAGCTGTCCGAGCACCTCGCAGGTGGTCGCCCACGCGTCGGCGACCAGCAGCAGCAGGTCGCCCTCGACGGCGTCGGTCGCGGCGACGATCCCGGCGAGTTCGTCCGCCGAGAGGAACTTCGCCACCGGCGACTCCAGCTCACCACCGGCGCCCACCCGCATCCACACCAGGCCCTTGGCGCCCAGTGCCTTGGCCCGCGTGGTGAGATCGTCCAGCCGGCGCCGGTTGTGCGCGGCCGAGCCACCGGGCACCCGAATGCCCTTGATCGCCTCGGCGCCGGCGAACGCCTTGAAGCCGCTGCCGGCGAAGATCGCGGTGAGCTCGACGAGCTCCATCCCGAATCGCAGGTCCGGCTTGTCGACGCCGAAGCGGTTCATCGACTCGTGCCAGGTGATCCGTTCGATCGGCGGCACCGTGTCGGTCCGCACCGCCCGCGCCGCGGCCAGCACCGCGGCGGAGATCACGTCGAGNACGTCGTCCTGGTCGACGAAGCTCATCTCGAGGTCGAGCTGGGTGAACTCGTACTGCCGGTCGGCGCGCAGGTCCTCGTCCCGCAGGCAACGCGCGAACTGGAAGTAGCGGTCGGTCCCGCCCACCATGAGCAGCTGCTTGAACAGCTGCGGCGACTGCGGCAGGGCGTAGAAGCTTCCCGGGAACTGCCGGGACGGGACGATGAACTCCCGGGCACCCTCCGGCGTCGACGGCATCAGCAGCGGCGTCTCCACCTCGACGAAGTCGAGGGGCGCCAGGGCGGCGCGCATCGCGCCCAGCACCGCGGAGCGGGTCCGCAGGTTGCGCTGCATCCGCTCCCGACGCAGGTCGAGGTAGCGATAGGCCAGCCGGGTGGACTCGTCGACGGCGTCGGCCCGGTCGTCGAGGGGGAACGGCGGCGGGGTGGCGACCGACAGGATCTCGACAGCGCAGTCGCGCAGCTCGACCTCCCCCGTCGCCAGCGCCGGGTTCGCCGTGCCCTCCGGCCGGATGGCCACCGTGCCGGTGACTCGCAACACGTACTCGGAGCGGACGTCGACGGATCCGTCGACGACGACCTGCAGGAGGCCGGAGTGGTCCCGCAGGTCGACGAAGGTCAGCGACTGCCCGTGCTGGCGGCGGTGGGCCACCCAGCCGCACACCGACACGGTCCGGCCGACGTGATNGGCCCGCAGGTCAGCGCACAGATGCGTGCGCATGGCCGTACGCTGCCCGCTGGCCGCGGAGACCCCCGGCTCCGGGATCGGTAGCTCGCCGGTGGCCGGCTGGGTTGTAGTCATCGGTCCGTTGTTCCCATCGCTGTCCGGTTCGGCCCACCGGGCGCGGTGTCACGCCAGTGCTGTGGCGATATCGTCACGCCCGCCGCGGGATCCCGTCCCGACCTTATCGGCCGCTGCGTCGGGACGGTCCGGTCAGGCCGCCGCGCCTCGCGTCAGGTCGCGCACCCACGCGAGAGGCTCGCCCCCACCCGAGGAGGTGGTCCCGGTCGTCCGCCGTCCGGCGCGCCCGACCGGTCGCCTAGCGACGCAGCGCGCGGATGAAGCGGCCGGCCTCGGTGCGCAGCCGGGCCGGGACGCGCAGGACCTGGCGTCCGCGCGGCGTGCTGAGTTCCACCGTGATGACGTCGCCGTGCTTGACCCCGCGGGAGGCGCTCACCTCGCGACGGTCGAACACGACGTCGAACCAGTCGCCGTCCCGGGGAAACGGNGCGACGACGAGCAGCCGTCTGTCGGTGAGCACGATCCACCGGGAGGCACCGACCCGATGGCCGACGAACGTCTCCACCTTCGACGTCAGCCGTCCCGGCCCGTCGGGATCGGTCAGCCGTCCCCGCAACACGACCTCGGTGAACTCACCGGACTCCAGCGGCACGGACGGGAGCCGGCGGTGGGACGGCAACAGGGGCACGCACGCCAGTCTCCTCCACGCACCCCGTACAGTCGCCGGGTGCGAGAGCAGGCGGAGGAACCGGATGCGGCGGCCTCGGCCGCGCGGCTGGCGGAGCTGACCGGGGCCGGGCGGCACGACGTGGCGATTCTGCTGGGCTCGGGGTGGCGCCCGGCCGCGGACGTGCTCGCGC
This sequence comes from Frankia sp. AvcI1, assembly GCF_001420875.1. Taxonomy (NCBI): domain Bacteria; kingdom Bacillati; phylum Actinomycetota; class Actinomycetes; order Frankiales; family Frankiaceae; genus Frankia; species Frankia sp. AvcI1. The sequence continues at coordinate 165,000 of NZ_LJFZ01000008.1, forward strand.
GACGGGCCAGGGAGGTCACCGAAGTCACCTTCGCCGAGCTCGGGGGCTTTCCACCGGGCACCAAGGTGCCCGGTCATCGGCCGGTCGCCCAGTCGCTGCGCCTCGAGGACCGCCGGCTGCTCGTCTACCTGGGCCGGGTGCACGCGTACGAGGGCCACGCGCTGTCACAGGTGGTGCACGCCGTGCGGCTGGCCTGCGCCGCGGGTGCGTCNACGGTCGTGCTGACGAACGCCGCCGGCGGGCTTCGCGCCGACATGACCATCGGCCAGCCGGTCCTCATCTCCGACCATCTCAACCTGACCGGACGATCACCGCTCGTGGGACCCGCCTTCACCGATCTCACCGACGCCTACTCGCCACGGCTGCGCGCCCTGGCCCGCGAGGNCGACCCGTCGCTGTCGGAGGGTGTCTACGCCGGCCTGCCCGGACCGCACTTCGAGACGCCCGCGGAGATCAGGATGCTGCGGGTGCTGGGCGCCGATCTGGTGGGCATGTCGACGGTGCACGAGACGATCGCCGCCCGGGCCGCCGGCGCCGAGGTGCTGGGCGTGTCACTGGTGACCAACCTTGCGGCGGGCATGACCGGCGAGCCGTTGAACCACCTGGAAGTGCTGGCCGCCGGGGCGGCCGCGGCGGAACGCATGGGGGTTCTGCTCGCCGACGTCGCCGCCCGGCTCTAGAGACGGCGAGATCGTGACGGCACCGGCCACGGCGAGACCATGACGGCGTCGGCCACCGACCTGCCGCCGGGGCTGCCCGATCCGCTGGCCGGACGGGTCCGGGCCTGGCTCGCCGACGACCCGGACGACGCGGACCGGGCCGAGCTGACCCGGCTGTGCGCCGAGGCCGTCCGCGACCCGGCGGCGCTCGACGAACTCGCCGACCGGTTCCGGGCGCCGTTGCGGTTCGGGACGGCGGGGCTGCGCGGGCCGCTGCGGGCCGGACCCGGCGGGATGAACACGGCCGTGGTGCGCCGTACCGCCGCCGGCCTGGCCGCCTGGCTGCGCGCCACGGTGCCGGCAGAGGCGGTCGCGCCGGCGGGCGCCCAGGCAGACACGACGGCGCGGGCGGGAGCGCAGGCGGGAGCGGGGGGTGGCACCCCGGCCGCGCCTGCCCTGGTCGTCATCGGCTACGACGCTCGGCACCGCAGCGAGGCGTTCGCGCTGGACAGCGCGCGGGTCCTCGCCGGGGCCGGGCTGCGCGCCCTGGTCCTGCCCGAGCCGCTGCCCACGCCGGTGCTGGCCTTCGCCGTGCGTCACCTGCGCGCCGACGCCGGCGTGATGGTCACCGCCAGCCATAATCTGGCCACCGACAACGGCTACAAGGTCTACCTGGGTGGCGCCGAGCCGGACCCGGGTCGCGGTGCGCAACTCGTCGCCCCCGCCGACGCCGACATCGAACGGCGCATCGCCGCCGCCGGTCCGGCCGCCGCAATACCGATGGCCGAGACCTGGCGCCAGCTCGACGGACGGCTCGTCGAGGACTACATCCACGCCGCCGTGGCGGCAGTCCTCGACCTGGCACCGACGGCCGACCCTGCGCCGACGGCCGGCCCGGATGAGCCCGAGCCCGAGCCCGTGCCCGTGCCCGTGCCCGTGCCGGCGATCGTCGCGTACACCCCGCTGCACGGGGTCGGCGCCCGGACTCTCGCCGCCGTCTTCGCCGCCGCCGGGCTCGCGGCCCCGGCACTCGTCGACGAGCAGGCCGAACCCGATCCGGACTTCCCGACCGTCTCCCGGCCGAACCCCGAGGAGGCGGGCACGATGGACCGGGCGCTGGCTCTCGGAGACCGCATCGGCGCGGATCTGGTGCTGGCAACCGATCCCGACGCGGACCGCTGCGCCGTCGCGGTGGGCGGGCGGTTGCTCACCGGCGACGAGATCGGCCTGCTCCTCGCCGATCAGGTGCTCCGCCACCGGCCCGGNCCGGTGGCGACCACCCTGGTCAGCTCGTCCGGCCNGCGCGCGCTGGCGCGGAGCTGGGGGGTCGAATACCGCGAGACGCTCACCGGCTTCAAGTGGATCATGCGGGCGGATCCGGGACTCGTCTTCGGTTACGAGGAGGCGCTCGGCTACGCCCTCGTCCCGGACCTGGTGCGCGACAAGGACGGCATCACCGCGGCGCTGGCCGTCACGCTCATCGCCGCCGCCGCGAAGCGGCGCGGCCGGACCCTGCTGGATCTCCTCGACGAGTTGGCGGCGCGGATCGGCGTACACGAGACCGGGCAGCGCTCAGTCCGCTTCGCCGACGCCGCCCGGATCGCCACGGCGATGCGGCGACTGCGCGCCCAGCCCCCGCCTCGACTCGCGGACCGCGCGGTGACGGGCCGGCGCGATCTCCTCGACGACGGCGTCCCGCCGACGGCGGATGCCCTGCCGACGGCGGATGCCCTGCCGTCGGCCGACATTCTCGTCCTGTTCCTCGGCGACGACCGGGTGACCTTCCGGCCGAGCGGGACCGAGCCGAAGCTGAAGGTCTACCTCGAGGTCGTCGAGCCGGTCGACGACACAGCGACCCCCCAGAACACCGAGGACACCGAGGACACCGAGGACACCGAGAACACGGTGGTCAGCGCCGTCACCGCGGCCCGCGAGCGAGCCCGGTCCCGGCTGGCCGAGCTCACCGCCGCCGTCGACGATCTACTCGGCCAGCTCGGGTAGCCGCCCCGTGACCCGCAGCCAACCGTGCACGCCCAGGCCGTCCGCCGGCACCGCTGCACTCTGCACTCCGCACTCCGCACATCTTCCCGTGGATCACATCTCCCCGTAGATCCGGTCGCCGGCGTCGCCGAGCCCGGGGACGATGTAGGCGGTGTCGTTCAACCGCTCGTCGACGGCTGCGGCCACCACAGTCAGCTCCGCCGCCGCCGCGACCGGCAGGCCGGACTCCAGCGCCGCCAGCCCCTCCGGCGCGGCGACGACCGCGACGACCGTGATGCCCCGCGCCCCGCGGTCGAGCAGCAACCGCAGGCAGTGCAACGCCGAACCACCGGTGGCGAGCATCGGGTCGAGCAGCAGCACGGGCCGGCCGGTCAGATCGGCGGGCACGGCCTCCAGGTAGACGGTGGGTCGGTGCGTGGTCTCGTCCCGGGCCAGGCCGATGAAGGCGGTGTGGGCGTCCGGCAGCAGGCCGAGCGCCGCCGGCAGCATGCCGAGGCCGGCGCGCAGCACCGGGGCGACGACCGCCTCGGCGGCCGGTCGCACCCCGGCCGTCGTCGCCAGCGGCGTCGTCACCGTCACGGGCATGGTCGGCAGCGCCCGGGTCGCCTCGTAGACCAGCATCGTCGCCAGGTCGTGCAGGGTCGGCCGGAAACGGGAGCGCGGCGTGCGCTCGTCGCGGAGCACGGTGAGCGACGAGGCCGCCAGGGGATGGTCCACGACGTGCAGATGCACGGACTGACTCCTCGAGCGCGGGACGGGATCGGCAATGATGCAACGTATGACAACCGACCCCGCCGGACCCGACCGTCCCGCCGAGGAAGCGGCGGGCGGCGCCCCCACCACGGCCGAGGGCGCCCGGCCCACCTTGCGGCGGGCCGAGGTCGCCCGGCTGATCGACCACACCCTGCTGGCCCCGGCCGCGACCGACGAGGAGGTGCTCGCGCTGTGTGCCGAGGCCGCCAGGCTGGGCGTCGGCGCGGTCTGCGTGGCCCCGACCCACGTCTACCTCGCCGCGGCGAGCACGTACCGCAGCAGCCACGAGGCCGAGCCCGCCTTCGCCGTCGCCTCGGTGATCGGCTTTCCGCACGGCACGCATCTCACCGTCATCAAGGCCGAGGAGGCCCGCCGGGCCGTCGCGGACGGCGCGACGGAGATCGACATGGTCATCGACATCGCCAACGCGCTGGACGAGAACTGGCGGGCGATCGAGACCGAGATCTCCGAGGTCCGCCTGTCGGTGCCGCCGCATGTGATCCTCAAGGTGATCCTGGAGACCGCCCTGCTGCCCGACGCGAACATCATCGCAGCCTGCCGGGCGGCGGAGGCCGGCGGCGCCGAGTTCGTCAAGACGTCCACCGGATTCCACCCTGCCGGGGGGGCCAGCGTGCGAGCGGTGCGGGCGATGGCCGAGGCGGTGGGGGGACGGCTCGGAATCAAGGCCTCCGGCGGCATCCGGACCGCGGAGAAGGCGAAGGACATGCTCGAGGCCGGTGCAACCCGCCTCGGGCTGTCCGCCTCCGCCGACGTCCTCGCCGGCTTCCCCGCCTGATCCGACCCCGGCGTCCCCGCCCCGGGACGCGGCTACGCGGACATCTGGGGAACCCAGCAGGCCGCCAGATGATCGTCGACCAGACCGCAGGCCTGCATGAGCGCGTACGCGGTGGTCGGGCCGACGAACACGAAGCCGGTCGCGCGCAGCCCCTTCGCCAGCGCCACCGACTCGGCGGTCTTCGCCGGGACGTCGGCGAGGGTGGCCGGCCTGGCCCGCTGCGGCGGCCGGTGCGACCAGATCAGCTCGGGCAGCGGCCGGTCGAGGGCGAGCACCGCCCGGGCGTTGACGATCGTGGCCTCGATCTTGCGGCGGTTACGCACGATGCCGGCGTCGCCGAGCAGCCGCTCGACGTCGGCGGCCCCGAACCCGGCGACCACACTCGGGTCGAACCCGGCGAAGGCCGACCGGAATGCCGGTCGCTTGCGCAGGATCGTCAACCACGACAGCCCGGACTGGAACGCCTCGAGGGTGAGGCGCTCGAACAGACTCACCTCGTCCCGGACCGGGCGGCCCCACTCCTCATCGTGGTACTCGACGTATTCCGGCGCCGACAGGCCCCAGGGGCAACGCGNCCGCCCGTCGGCTCCGACCACGGCGCCCGCGGGGGCGGGCCGGTTCGGCATCGGGCCGGCGGGCACCGTCAGGGCGCCGAGGGGCTCGGTTCCTGCCACGCTCGTGCTCATCGGGCGAGCTCCTCACGGACGTAGGGCGCGTAGCCCGGCTTGATGACATCGTTGATCAGGTCGAGACGCTCGTCGAAGGGCAGGAAGGCCGACTTCATCGCGTTCAGGCTGAGCCAGCGGATGTCCGACCAGTCGTAGCCGTGGACGTCGACGAGCGTCGCGAACTCGCTCGACAGCGACACGTCGCTCATGAGCCGGTTGTCCGTGTTCACGGTGACCCGGAAGTGCAGCCGGCGCAGCAGGGCGATGGGATGGNGCTCGATGCTCGGCGCGGCACCCGTGTNCACGTTCGAGGTGGGGCACATCTCCAGCGGCACCCGGACGTCGCGCACGTAGTTGGCGAGGTCTCCGAGGGTCGCCTTGNCGTCCGGATCGACCGTGATGTCGTCGACGATGCGCACCCCGTGGCCGAGCCGGTCGGCGTTGCACCACTGGACCGCCTCCCAGATCGACGGCAGCCCGAACGCCTCTCCCGCATGGATGGTGTAGTGCCCGTTCGCCCNCTGGATGTACTGGAAGGCGTCGAGGTGCCGGGTCGGCGGGTTGCCCGCCTCGGCGCCGGCGATGTCGAAACCGACCACTCCGGCGTCGCGCCAGCGCACCGCCAGCTCCGCGATCTCCAGCGAGCGGGCCTGGTGACGCATGGCCGTGAGCAGCGCGCGGATGCGCAGCGGCGTGCCGGCCGAGCCAGCACGGAAGCCGTCGAGGACGGCCTCGACGACCGCGTCCAGCGACAGGCCGCGCTCGACGTGCAGCTCGGGCGCGAACCGCACCTCGGCATAGACCACGCCGTCGGCCGCGAGGTCCTCGGCGCACTCGCGCGCCACCCGCCGGATCGCCTCCTGGGTCTGCATCACGCCGACGGTGTGGCGGAAGGTCTCCAGGTAGCGCACCAGCGAGCCGCTGTGCGCCCCGCCGCGGAACCAGGTGCTCAGGGCCTTCGCGTCCGTGGACGGCAGGTCCCGGTAACCGGTCTCGTCGGCGAGCTCGACCACNGTGGCCGGCCGCAGCCCGCCGTCGAGATGGTCGTGCAGCAGGACCTTCGGCACCCGGCGGATCTCGTCGACCGTNATCGGACCGGGCGGTGCGTCGTTCGTCATCGGCTCCTCCGTCTCCTGCGCAGACCGTAGGCCACGGGTCCGACAGAACCGCGACGCCGCGAGGGCGGCCGGGCCGTCTCCCTCCCCCGCGGACGCGCTCAGGAGCAGATCAGGCGCGGATGTGGTCTCCGACGAGCGGGGTGGGCGGCGGCGGCTGCGGGGTGACCGTCACCGCGCCGGCGAGCGCGGCCAGCGCGCGGCCGAGGGTCGTCGGATCGTCGGTGTGCATTTCCAGCAGCGGCTCCCCCGCCGTGACCCGGTCGCCGATGCCCGCCCGCCAGCGCACACCCGCCGTCGCGGACACCGCGTCCTCCTTGCGGGCCCGCCCCGCGCCCAGCCGCCAGGCCGCGATGCCGACCGCCCGGGCGTCGAGATGCGCCAGGTAGCCGGACGCCGGGGCGGGCACGGTCTCGATGTGGGTCGCCCGTGGCAGGACCGCGTCGGGATCGCCGCCCTGCGCCGCGACCATCTCCCGCCACACCGGGTAGGCGTCCCCGGCCGCCAGCACCTCGGCCGGATCACGAACCGCCCGCGGCCCGCCCGCGTCCGGAGCCGCCGGCGCCCCGCCGGCGCCGACCGCCCGCCCCGCGCCCGCCAGCTGGATCATCACCCGAGCCAGGGCGACGGTGACCTCGACCAGGTCCCTGGGCCCGCCGCCACGCAGCGTGTCGACCGCCTCGGCCACCTCCAGCGCGTTGCCGGCGGTCCGCCCCAGCGGGTGGTCCATGCGGGTCAGCACCGCCTCGGTCCGGACACCGGCGGCCGCGCCGAGCCCGACCATGGTCCGCGCCAGCTCCCGGGCGTCGTCCAGCGAGGTCATGAACGCCCCCGAGCCGACCTTCACGTCGAGGACCAGCGCGGACGTTCCCTCGGCGATCTTCTTGCTCATGATCGACGAGGCGATGAGCGGGATCGACTCGACCGTCCCGGTGACGTCCCGCAGCGCGTAGAGCCGGCGATCGGCGGGAGCCAGTCCGGCCCCGGCGGCACAGATCACCGCGCCCACCTCGGCAAGCTGACGGCGCATCCGTTCGACCGGCAGGTCGGCGCGCCAACCCGGGATCGACTCCATCTTGTCCAGCGTCCCGCCGGTGTGCCCGAGGCCCCGCCCCGACAGCTGCGGGACGGCGACGCCGCACGCGGCGACCAGCGGCACCAGCACCAGCGAGACCTTGTCGCCGACCCCGCCGGTCGAGTGCTTGTCCACGGTCGGACGGCCGACTCCGGCCAGGTCCAGCCGCTCGCCGCTGGCGATCATTGCCGCGGTCCAGCGGTCGAGCTCGGGCGGGGACATTCCCCGCCACACCACCGCCATCAGGTAGGCCGACATCTGCTCGTCGGCGACCCGGCCGTGGGTGTAGGCGTCGACCAGCCAGTCGACGGCCGCCAGCGGTAGCGAGCGGCCATCCCGCTTGGCGCGGATGAGATCGACGACGTCGAAGTCGGCGCTCACGACGCCCCCGATCCGCCGGACGGGGTAGCACCGGTGGGGGATGGGCCGGGCGGAACGGGAGGGCCGGGCGGAACGGGCGGATCGCCGGCCGCCACCGCCGCAAGATCCGCCCGCCGCGGCGGGACCGGCAGGTCGAGCGGACCGAACGCGCCGGGCAGCAGCTCCGCCAACCGCCGCACGCCGTCAGCGGTCGCGACGAGCAGGTCGGGGCCGCCGTGCTCGTAGAGGAGCTGCCGGCACCGGCCGCAGGGCGCCAGCGGCCGTCCGTCCGCGTCGACGCACGCGAACGCCACCAGGCGGCCGCCTCCCCGGGCGTGCAGCGCCGAGACGAGGCCGCACTCGGCGCACAGCGCGAGGCCGTACGAGGCGTTCTCGACGTTGCAGCCGACGACCATCCACGGCTCGTCCCCGGTGGTGCGGCCCTCGGCATCCGGACGGTCGACGACCAGCGCCGCCGCGCCGACCCGGAGGCCCGAATACGGCGCGTAGGCACTCTGCGCGACACGGACAGCGGCGTTCCGCAGCCGTTCCCAGTCTCTGTCGTCCACACTCCACCCCATGTTCCTGCNCCCCCTGGTCCCGCCGTACTTCATGGCTTCGCGACACTCCGCGGCGTCGCGACACTCCGCGGCCTCGCGACACCCCGCGGCCTTGCCACCTCGTGTTCTCGTCGGAGTCCGTGGTCCGATCGGGCGCTGACGCCAGCATGCCCGACCTCCGCGGGCCGGCCACGATGTGATCCCATTGACGCGAGCCTCACTGGCGATCGGGAAGGGACGAAGGGATGGCAGGCGAGTCCCCGGACAACCCGGGTCCGGCCGGGGCGGTGGCCCTCGTCGGAGGGCGCTACCGGCTCGACGGCGTCCTCGGGCATGGCGGCTTCGGCGTCGTGCACCGGGCCACTGACGAGCTGCTCCAGCGGGTGGTGGCCGTCAAGGAGGTGCGGCTGCCGATCACCGAAAGTGGTCTGGAGCGCGACCGGGCTCGGGAGCGGGTCCTGCGCGAGGCGCGCGCCGCCGGGCGGTTGCACCATCCCGGAGCCGTCGCCGTGCTCGACGTCATCGACGACGGCGATCTGCCGTGGATCGTCATGGAGTACGTCGAGGGGCAGTCGCTGTCGCGGATCATCGCGGATCTCGGCCCTCGGCCGGTCGACGAGACCTGCCGCGTCGGCATCAGTCTCGCCTACGCCCTGGAGGCGGCGCACCGGCTCGGGATCGTCCACCGGGATGTCAAGCCGAGCAACGTGCTGGTCACCCCCGACGGTCGGGCCCGGCTGACGGACTTCGGCATCGCGGTCAGCCACGGTGATCCCCGGCTCACCAGCACCGGGATGGTGCTCGGCTCGCCGGCCTACCTGCCGCCCGAGCGAGCTCGCGGGGACGCGGGCAGCGCCACCGGTGACCGGTGGGGGCTGGGCGCCACGCTGTTCACCACGGTCGAGGGCTGCCCGCCCTTCGCCGGCAGCGACCCGATCTCGGTGCTCGCCGCACTCATGCAGGGGCGGCGCCAGCCCTTCCGCCTCGCCGGCCCACTGGCACCGGTGATCGACGATCTGATGGCGCCGCACGAGCTGAGCCGGCCCCCGCTGTCCATCGTGCGCAAGCGGCTGCGTGAGATCCTGGAGCGTGGCGGCGAGCGGCGCTCGTCCCGGACGGGCCGACCGACGCGCCCCACCCGGCCGCGCCCGTCTGCCCGCAGCATCTCCACCGGGCCGCCCGACGCGGCCGACCGCCCCGATCCCGTCGAGGCGGTCGACGAGCTCCCCGAGGGGACCGTTGCGCAGGGCACGGACGATCCGCACCGCCAGGCCGATCCCGGTGGCGCGGGTCGCTCCCACGGCGGAGACGATGCAGCAGCCCTGGACGAGCCGGGCGGCGATGCCACCGGCCACGGCCCGCGGCCGATGCTCGACGAGGCTCCCGGCGACGACACGCCCCACCCTGACGGCAGGGACACCGCTCACCCTCGGCAGCGATCGAAGGCAACCAAAGAGCACAGCACTGACGATGAAAGCCGTGCAGCCGAACAACGCGGCGCGGTCGAAAGCCGTCGGGACGACAGTGGCGAGACGCTGGCCACGAAACNCCCCGACGTCGCGGAATCCGTCGCGCCCGCCTCGACCGCGAGCTCCTCGGCGGGCGCCGCCGGCCCCGGGTATTCCGAACCGGCGGTCACGGCATGGGCGCCCCCGGCGCCGATGATCGGCCTACCGACGGTCTCCCCAACGGGAAACATCGAATCGGCCGCCGTGCCGCTCTCCGCGTCTGCGGGCGGCGCCCCCGCCCCGCCCGGCACAGCTACGGAGACCGTTGCGGCCGAGGCCTACACAGACGAGACCGTCGCGAGTGAGAGCGGTGCACGTGAGACCCACGGGCTGAATCCCGTCGCCACCAACNTCGCCGAGGTCCGGACAGCCGAGACTGCGACAACCCCGACCGGCGCGGCCTTGACCCGCACACAGCGGACCGACACGCAGCGGACCGACACGCAATGGACCGACAGGGGACAGACCGACGCCGACGGGACCGGACCGGCCGGGGCCGAACCGGCCGAGGCCCCGGCGAGCCGGCCTGAGCTCGACGAGGACCGAGTGGGCGCAGCCGTTGCACCGCCGGCCGGCTCCGCCGGACAGGCACCGGCGCGGGGTCCGGCCGAGAATCCGCCACCCGCGGCCCCTCCACCGGCGGCGGCCCCTGCGAAGTCGGCGGCCCCTGCGCAGTCGGTGGAACCTGCGCAGTCGGTGGAACCGACGGCTGGGCCTGTGGCGGCCGCGCCCCCCGCGCCCCCGCGCGCGCAGCCGATGCGCACTCGCCTCACCAGCCCGCTCGAGCGCATGCGTTCGATGGACCGGATGCGGGCACTCGGCGGGATTCCCGCGCGGGCGCGATTGGTGGGTCGCGGCACCGGGTCCGATGCCGGGACCGGCGGTGGGTCCGGCGCCGGGGCTGGCGGTGGGTCCGGCGCCGGGGTAGCGGCTCGGCAGGGTGAGTCCTGGGACTCTACGGCCGCAACCGGTGGTGCACGCCGCGCGAGTGGTGCACCCGGCACGAGCGACGGTCCGCTCCCGACCACCCCGGGCCCCGGCCTGGCAGCTGCGACGGCGTCCGGCGACGCAGCTGCGGGGAACGCCGGCGCGGGACGGGCTGCGACGGCCGCGCCCGCCGCTGCAGCGCGGCGCGGACGGCTCGGCCAGCCGTGGACCCGACCACGCACCGCGGCCGCCGCCGGACCCGCCGCCCTGGCGACCGATTCCGGGCTCCCCGCGACGGCCACTCGGCCCGCCGCCGAGTCGACCCCGACGACCGCTCGGCCCGCCGCTGCGGTCATGCCGATGGAGCCGGCCGGCGCCGCGGAGGGGGGCGAGATCCGCTCGGCTGCCGGTGGCGTCCCACAACAGATCAGACCGGCCGCTGCCGGGGCACCGACTCCTCCCGGCGGCACCGCGGCGGGCCGGGCGGGCGGTCCGAGCGGCAGGCCGTCCACGCCGGCAGGACCGATGGACGACAGCCTGCCTGCGGACCGCGAGGCCGACCCGCGCCGCCGCCTCGTCGCGGTGTCGGCGCTCGCCGTGCTGGCCGCGGCGATCATCATCGCGGTCCTGATCCTGATCAGCGGCGGGGGGAGCTCCGGGACCGCCGGTGTCTCCGCCGGGCGCGACGGAGCCGGCGCACCCGCGGGAACGACCGGCCCAGGCTCCGGCGCCACCGCCAGGACGCCCGGAGTCGGGGGGACCGCGGCGGTCAGCGGCGCGGCCAGCATCCGTCCGGCCGATCCCCCGACCGGAGCCGCCGATCCCGTGGCCAGGGACACCAGCCCGGTCACCGCGCCTGCGGGCTGGGTCTCCTACGTCGATCCCGATGCCGGCTGGTCGGTGGCCTACCCGTCGACCTGGCAGCGCCAGCAGGGCCCCGGCGGCCCCGGAANCGTCGATTTCGTGGACCCGGCTACCAGGGCGTTCCTGCGGGTCGGTAGCGTCAGTCGGGCAAACACCTCCGCGATCGGTGACTGGCAACACAACGAGGCCGGTTTCGTTCGGAGTGTGCAGGACTATCGGCGCGTACGGCTGGCTCCCAGCGACGGTGGGGATGGCACCGAGCAGGCCGACTGGGAGTTCGGGTACCGCAGGTCGGACGGGGTCATGGTGCATGTGCTCAACCGGGGCGCGATTCGCAACGGCCACGGATATGCCCTCTACTGGCATACCCGGGAGGATCTGTGGTTGCAGGATCAAGCATTGATGCACCAGCTCTTCAGCACCTTCCGGCCCGGTCCGTGATGTCGGCATTCGTCGGGTTTCCGACTCGCGCGGCGGCCGGAAACACGCCAGCCGTCGGGCGCGCGGATCCATCCGTCTGTCAGACTTGACACGATGGCCAAATCGGCAAGCGTGCCCCCGGACACCTCTCGGCACGGCACGCCTCGTTACGTAGCTCAGCGCTACCGTCTCGACACGCCCATCGGGCGTGGTGGAGCGGGTGTCGTTTGGCGCGGTGAGGACGAACTACTCCAGCGCCCGGTGGCCATCAAGGAGATTCTCGTCCCGATGGCCGGGGCGCAGAACGAGCGCGACGCGATCCGGGCCCGGGTGCTGCGGGAGGCCCGCGCGCTGGCCCGCCTGCACAGCCCCGCCATCGTCTCGGTGTACGACGTGGTCGAGGAGCACCAGCGACACTGGATCATCATGGAACTCGTCGACGCGGACAGCCTCGGCGACGTGATTCGAAGCCACGGCCCACTGCCCTTCGACCAGGTCGCGGCGATCGGGCTGGCGCTGACCGACGCGCTCGCCGCGGCGCACTCCGCCGGCGTGCTGCACCGCGACGTCAAGCCCGGCAACGTCCTGCTCGGCCGGGACGGCCGGGTTCGGCTCACCGACTTCGGTATCGCCGCGACCGAAGGTGATGTGACCCTGACGGGGACCGGCGCACTCGTCGGCTCCCCTGCCTACATCGCCCCCGAGCGGGTCCGAGGCTCCTCGGGCAGCCCGGCGAGCGACCTGTGGGGCCTCGGCGCGACCCTGTACTCGGCGGTCGAGGGCCAGCCACCGTTCGAGGGCCCGGAGACCTACGCGGTGCTGACCGCCGTGGTCGAGGGCCGCCGCCGCGCCTTCCGCCTGGCGGGGCCCCTGCGCAACCTGCTCAGCGATCTGATGGACCGGCCGGCGGAGGAACGCCCGGACGTCACGGAGATCCGCCGGCGGCTGATTCCCGTGGCCCGCAACGCCAACCCGGTGCCGGCCTCCGTCATGCACGCCCGGCCGCGCTCCGAGGACGACGACGCGGGTGCGAGCGCCGCCGACGTCGGTCTGGAGAACCTCGACGAACCGGCGGCTCCGTCGGCATCGACCGATGGCGGCGGCGGCGGATCGGCGGCGGGTCGCAGCGCCGGCCGGACCGGCCCTTCGGCGTGGAGCGGGCCGATGACGGGTGCCGCGGCGTCCGGCCAGCACGGCGGCACCGGCCCGCGCGCCACGGGTGGTCTGGTACCGCCCCCCGGCGGCCCCGTCTCGCCCGACGGGCCAGCCGAGTCCGCCGACTCGGAGATCACTGCGGATCCGGTGCTCGGGGCGCTGGACGAGACCGCCATCTCGCCCGCCACCGGTGGCGGTCCCCGGCCGCCCCGGTACGAACCGCTCCGATCCACCGCGCCGAACCGGACCCGGCCCCAGGTCGATCACGATGCGCAGACGAGGATCGGGCCGCCCGCCCAGGCGACAGGACCGACGCACGGTGGAGACGATGACGAGACCCGCATCGGCGTGGTCCCCGTCGTGGCGTCGACGGCCAGCCTCGGGATGTTCGACGACGATCACGCCGCCGGGCTCGTCCCGCTCGACGAGGCCCGCCGACGCTCCGAGGCCGCACATCAGCGTGGTCCCCACGGCAACGGCCACGGCCACAGTCGGGGGTCCGGCGGTGCCGGGGAGCGTCGACGGCGGACCATCGCGATCGCGGCTGCCGCGGTCGCCATCCTGGCCGGCGCGGCGATCGCCCTGACCGTGGGTCTGGCCGGGGGTGGCTCGCCGGCCAAGCCGAACGACGTGACGGCGCCGAAGACGACCGCCCCGACCGTCTCCGCCGTACCCTCCTCCCCGCTCGCGACGACCTCGCAGCCCGACACCTCCGCCCCGGCGGTCGTGACCCCGTCGACGCCGCGCCGCACCCACCGCGCGCCGTCGACGACCTCCCCGATCCTGGAGGCCACGCCGACCGCGCAGGCCAGCACCGCGGTCGAAACGCCGCCGGCGTCGCCGACGCAGCCGCTCCCGACGACGGCGCCACCGCCGACCAAGCCGGCACCGACCACCCCCGCGCCGACTCCGACCATCCGGACAACGCCGGCCACCGCGCCTGCGCCACCGCCGTCGACCGGCCCGCCGCCGGCCGCGCAGTGACGGCGGCGGGCGGGCCCGCTGTGGCATAGTTCACCCGCCGGCGCCGGGCCCGGACCCGCCGCTGACCAGGCCCGGCACTAGCATCTGCCGCAGGCGCGCGGTGGCCGCCCCGGCGACGCATCGCCGCCCCGTGGCGCCGCGGGCGCCGCGGATGTGACCCTTTCTGGCCGAGCGGCTGGGCCGATCCGGAGGAGCTTTCATTGCCGAAGGCACCAGCGGNCACGCTGTACCGCGGTCGCGAGGGGATGTGGTCCTGGGTCGCCCACCGGATCACGGGCGTCCTGGTCTTCTTCTTCCTGTTCGCGCACGTGCTCGACACGGCGCTCGTCCGGGTCTCGCCCTCGTCGTACAACGAGGTGATCGAGGTCTACAAGAGCCCGATCGTGAACCTGCTCGAGGTCGGCCTGGTCGCCGCGGTGCTGTTCCACGCGCTCAACGGCATCCGGATCATCCTGATCGACTTCTGGGAGTCCGGACCGAAGTACCAGAAGCAGATGCTGTACATCGAACTCGTGCTGTTCGTGGTGCTGCTCGTTCCCGCGGCCTACCGGATGCTGCTGCACACCGCCGAGACGCTGTTCGGGAGCGCGACCTGATGGCGACGACGGCGGTGCCGGCGGACCGGGGCGCGCCGGAGCTGGCCGCCCCGCGCTCGCCGCGGCGGCGGACGAAGCCGGGCGCCGCGAAGGCCCGCAGCAACTTCGAGCTCTACGCCTGGGTGTTCATGCGGATCAGCGGCCTGCTGCTGTTCTTCCTGGTGCTCGGCCACCTGTTCATCATGAACGTGCTCGACGGCGGCGTGCAGCGGGTGAACTTCGGTTTCGTCGCGGGCCNCTGGGCATCGCCGTTCTGGCGCACGTGGGACCTGGTGATGCTGCTGCTGGCCGAGCTGCACGGCACCAACGGGCTGCGCACCGTGATCAACGACTACGCGGAACGGGCACAGACCCGGTTCTGGCTGAAGATGCTGCTCTACACCTCGGCGTTTCTGGTCGTCACCCTCGGCACGCTGGTCATCTTCACCTTCGACCCCAATCTGTGAGTGTGACCCCGATCCAGCAGGTGCGACCCCGGTCCAGTGAGGAGGTAGGCGTGCAGCTCCACAGGTACGACGTGGTCATCGTCGGCGCGGGCGGGGCCGGGATGCGCGCCGCCCTCGAGGCGGGGCAGCGCTGCCGGACCGCCGTGCTCACCAAGCTCTACCCGACGCGTTCGCACACCGGCGCGGCCCAGGGCGGCATGTGCGCCGCGCTGGCCAACGTCGAGGAGGACAACTGGGAATGGCACACCTTCGACACGATCAAGGGCGGTGACTACCTGGTCGACCAGGACGCCGCCGAGATCATGGCGAAGGAGGCCATCGACGCCGTCCTCGACCTGGAGAAGATGGGGCTGCCGTTCAACCGCACCCCGGAGGGTCGGATCGACCAGCGGCGTTTCGGCGGCCACACCCGCGATCACGGCAAGGCGCCGGTCCGCCGATCCTGCTACGCGGCCGACCGCACCGGCCACATGATCCTCCAGACTCTGTACCAGCAGTGCGTCCGGCACGACATCGAGTTCTACAACGAGTTCTACGTCCTCGACCTGCTGCTGCAGGATGGCGCGGCGGCCGGCGTGGTCGCCTACGAGCTGAAGACCGGCGAGATCCACGTCTTCCAGGCCAAGTCCGTGGTCTTCGCCACCGGCGGGTTCGGCAAGGTGTTCAAGGTCACGTCGAATGCGCACACGTTGACCGGCGACGGCATGGGCCTGGCGTTTCGCCGCGGCATTCCGCTGGAGGACATGGAATTCTTCCAGTTCCACCCGACGGGAATCTGGAAGATGGGCATCCTGCTCACCGAGGGCGCCCGCGGCGAGGGCGGGATCCTGCGCAACCGCGACGGCGAGCGGTTCATGGAGCGTTACGCGCCGACCATCAAGGACCTCGCCCCCCGCGACATGGTGGCCCGGGCCATCTACACCGAGATCCGCGCCGGCCGGGGCTGCGGCCCCGACGCCGACCACGTGTACCTCGACCTGACCCATCTGCCGCCGGAGCAGCTCGACGCGAAGCTGCCGGACATCACCGAGTTCGCCCGCACCTACCTCGGCATCGAGCCCTACGACGACCCGATCCCGATCCAGCCGACGGCACACTACGCGATGGGCGGCATCCCGACGACCATCGACGCGCAGGTCCTCGCGGACAACGACACCGTCGTCCCCGGCCTGTACGCCGCCGGCGAGGTGGCCTGCGTGTCCGTGCACGGCGCGAACCGCCTGGGGACCAACTCTCTGCTCGACATCAACGTGTTCGGCCGGCGGGCGGGCATCGCCGCCGCCGAGTACGCGAACGCCACCCCGCACCACGTCGACCTGCCGGCAGATCCGGCGTCGTTCGTGGACGACATGCTCCGCCGGCTGCGCGCGGGTGCCGGCACCGAGAACACGGCCGTGATCCGCGCCGAGCTGCAGCAGTCGATGGACGTCAACGCCTCGGTCTACCGCACCGAGGCGACGCTCAAGCAGGCGCTCAGCGACATCGCCGCGCTGAAGGTCCGCTACCAGCAGGTGGGCGTGTCCGACCGGGGACGCCGGTACAACACCGAACTCCTGGAGGCGGTCGAGCTCGGCTTTCTGCTCGACCTCGCCGAGGTTCTGGTGGTGGGGGCGCTGGCGCGCAACGAGTCCCGCGGCGGCCACTCGCGGGAGGACTACCCGAGCCGGGACGACGTCAACTTCATGCGCCACACGATGGCCTACCGGTCGGGACCGCTCGCCGCCGCCTCGCCGGAGGCGGACATCCGGCTGGACTACAAGCCGGTCGTCGTCACCCGCTACGAGCCGATGGAGCGCAAGTACTGATGACCGTCGTCGACTCCCGGCCCACCGCGGCCCCGGGTCCGGCCGCAACCGGCCCGGCGCCCGTGACCGTCACGCTCAAGATCCGCCGGTTCGACCCCGAGTTCGCCGACGAGGCACGCTGGGAGAGCTACCAGGTGCCGTTCGATCCCAGCGACCGCCTGCTCGACGCGATCATGTGGGTGAAGTGGAACCTCGACGGCTCCCTGGCCTTCCGGCGTTCCTGCGCCCACGGCGTGTGCGGCTCGGACGCGATGCGGGNGAACGGTGTCAACCGGCTCGCCTGCAAGGTGCTCGTGAAGGATCTCGGGCCCGAGATCAGCATCGAACCGATCAAAGGCCTTCCGGTCGAGAAGGACCTGATCGTCGACATGGAACCGTTCTTCGACGCGTTCCGGGCGGTGAAGCCCTATCTGATCACGGATGACCACGAGCCGACCCGGGAACGGCTGCAGTCCCCTGAGGACCGGGCCCGCTTCGACGACACCACCAAGTGCATCATGTGCGCGGCCTGCACGACGTCCTGCCCGGTCTTCTGGAACGACGGGGACTACTTCGGGCCGCAGGCGATCGTCGCCGCCCACCGCTTCATCTTCGACAGNCGCGACGCCGGCGCCGACGAGCGGCTGGAGATCCTCAACGAGCGTGAGGGCGTCTGGCGCTGCCGGACCACCTTCAACTGCACGAATGCTTGCCCGCGGGGTATCCAGGTCACCAAGGCGATCCAGGAGGTCAAGCGGGCCCTGCTGTTCCGCCGCTTCTGATCGACCGAAACCGGCGCGCGGGAAACCCGCGATCCTCGTCCCGATTCCCGGGAGTCCTCGTGTTTCCCGTCCTCTGCCGGAATCGGCCAGGTACGGATCAGATGGCGCGACGTGGCATCAGGTCCTGGGCGCGCAGCACCCGGAGCAGATCGTCGGCGTCGACCAGGAGTCGCCCGGTCGGCGGGCGGGTCGGCGAGGAGTCGGCGTACTCCAGCCGAACGCGCAGGCTGTAGAAGTCGTCGAGATGGCGGGCGAGCTCATTCAGCCGCCGCTCGTTATCCTTGTCCCGCAGCCAGTTCCGCTCGCCGACGTCGGTGTCCTGCGCACCCTCTCGCTCCAGGCGATGGGTTCGGCACAGGCCGTCCGGGTCCTTCCCGACCGCTCGCTTGCCACACCGGTGAGCGACGTATCCCCGCCCGCCCCCCATCACCGTCGCGGTGCAACGGTCGCCATCCCACATCTTGATCAGTGCCCGCTCTCCGTCTCGTCCGCCCGTCGATCGGTCGGCCCCGAAACCCCCGCGAGACAAGGCTAGGACGAATACCGGGGTTGTCCATGGTCAGCCGGCCGATTTCACCTCGATGTCACACCATTTACCGGGGTGATGTTCGGTGTGCGCACAGCGTGCCAAGCCGGCTGCCGAAACGTCCATGAGTTGAACATTTATTCATGCCGCTGCCCGCCCCGATTACCTCTCGCGCGGAGCCGTCCGCCGCGTCCAACCAGCGTGCCGCAGCCTTGGCCGTCGGCGCGGGCGGCGGCGTGGTCAGGTGGTGTCGACGGCGAGTGCGAACGGCAGCACCGCGGGCGCGCCGGCCCTGCGCAGCAGGCGGGCGGCCACCGTCATCGTCCAGCCGGTGACGATCCGGTCGTCGACGAGCAGGATCGGGCCATCGATCGAGCTGAGCGCGCCCTGCAGGTCCGGCGGGACGGCGAACGCCTCCCACAGGCCGGCGAGCCGATGGGCGCTGTTGTGGACCTGGCCCGCGTGCGGGCCGCCGCCGACCCGGTCGAGCTGGCCCAGCAGCGGCAGCCGGCCGATCGCGGCGATGCGTTCGGCGAGGCTGGCCACCAGCCGGGGCCGGGCGCGCGAGGCGATCGCGACCACCGCGGCCGGCCGACGTGCCCAGTCCCAGTGGGCGAGCGTGCCCACGACCGCCTCCACCAGGTCCGCCGGCAACGGGCCGTCGCCCCCGCTGCCGAGCCCGGGTCCCCCGGCGGGGCCCCGGTCGGGGCCGGTCGCCGGGTCGGCGGCGAACATCGGCCGCAGGCGGTTGCCCCAGCCGATGTCGCCGAGCCGCGCCACCACGCGTCCGGGCTCGGCGCCGGCCGTCGGCGGGATGCGGCCGGACAGGCTGATGCCCAGCCGGGTCATGCCGGTCGGCCACATCCGGCGCGGCTCGATGACGACCCCCGGGCGCATCAGCTCCTCACGGGCCCGCGTGCTGGCCGCCGTCGACACGGCTGACGGCCACGTGCGACCGGTGCACCGGTCGCACCGCCCGCAGGGAGCGGCGTGGGGATCGTCGAGCTGGCGGCGCAGGAACTCCATCCGGCAACCGGGGGTGGCGATGTAGTCGAGCATCGCCTGCTGCTCGGCGGCCCGCGCGGCGGCGACCCGCCGGTAGCGGGGCTCGTCGTAGAGCCATGGCGCTCCGGTCGCGGTCCAGCCGCCCTTGACCCGGCGGACCGCGCCGTCGGTGTCGAGGACCTTCAGCATCTGGTCGAGCCGGCTGGGGCCGAGGTCGACGGCGGCCAGCAGCGCCTGGGTGGACATCGGCCGGTCGGCGTCGGCGAGCACCCCGAGGACCGCGCGGACCACGTGCTCGGGTGGAAAGGAGGTGTCGGTGAAGTAGCGCCAGATGGCGCGGTCCTCCGCCGCGGGCAGGAGGACGACCTCGGCGGTCTCGACGGCCCGGCCGGCCCGGCCGATCTGCTGGTAGTAGGAGATCGGCGACGACGGCGCCCCGACGTGCGCGACGAAGCCCAGATCCGGCTTGTCGAAGCCCATCCCGAGCGCGCTGGTGGCGACGAGCGCCTTCACCCGGTTCGCGAGCAGGTCCTCCTCGGCGGCGATGCGTTCGGCGGCCTCGGTGCCCCCGTGGTAGCAGGCGACCGGGTACCCCTCGCCGCGCAGGAAGGCGGTCAGCTCCTCCGCCGCCGCCTTGGTCAGCGTGTAGACGATCCCGGAGCCGGGCAGCTCACCCAGCCGTTCGGCGAGCCAACCGAAGCGATGCTCGGCCCGGGGCAGGTCGACGACGGCGAGCCGCAGGCTCTCGCGGTCGAGCGACCCGCGCAGTACCAGCGTGCCCGGCGTCGCCCCTGACTCTGACCCCGCCCCGGCGCCGGCACCCGCACCCGCCCCGGCGCCGGCACCGGCACCGGCACCGGCACCAAGCTGCTCGCTGACGTCCTCGACCACCCGCTGGTTGGCGGTCGCGGTGGTGGCTAGGACCGGGACCTGCGGACGCAGCCCGGCGATCAGGGTCCGCAGGCGGCGGTAGTCGGGGCGGAAGTCGTGCCCCCAGTCGGAGATGCAGTGCGCTTCGTCGACCACGAGCAGGCCGGTGGTCGCGGCGAGCTCGGNCAGGTAGTCGTCGCGGAAGGTCGGGTTGTTCAGCCGTTCCGGCCCGACGAGCAGCACATCGAGGTCGCCGGCGCGCAACGCCGCGTAGACCTCGTCCCACTCGGTGACATTGCCAGAGTGGATCTCACCCGCACGGATCCCCAGCCGGGAGGCGGCCGCCGCCTGGTTACGGATGAGCGCGAGCAGCGGCGAGACGATCACCGTCGGCCCGGTACGCCGACCCAGGTCCGCCGGACCGAGTCCGGCCTCGCCGCGCAGCAGGGCGGTGGCGAGGAAGTACACCGCCGACTTGCCCCAACCGGTGCGCTGCACCAGCAGCACCCGACGCCGGTGGGTGACCAACGCGTCGATCGCCTGCCACTGGTCCTCCCGCAGCACCGCGGCCGGCCCGGCCAACGCGCGCAGCAGCTCCTCCGCCCGCGTCCGCAGCGCCCCGCCGCCAGCCGCCAGCGCGGCCGCCGCCGCGGGTACGACGGCCACGCCGGCCGGCTGTGAGCTGGTCCCCGCCACGGACCCGTCGGCCCCCGGATGCGCTGAGGTCGTCTCGTCTGCTGCCATGCCCAGGTGTCTACCCGATGCCACCGACAAAGCCGGAACGGCCCAGGTCAGGCACTGAGCCATGGGCCGTGGGCCGTGGGCCGTGGGCCAGCGAAGGTCGGCATGATCTCGCCGAAAGTCATCCCCGGCCGATACCGAAGTACCTACGTCATAGAAGAATCCGAGCCGATCAGCTGCTTGGACGGGGCGACGTCTTCGGCGACGCTCGAACGACCGGCGCGTACCGCGCGGATACCAAGCCACCCGACCGCACTGCCCACCGCGAGGGAGACGACGGTCAGAACCAGGTGGACGGTGAAGAATCNGGTCGGGCCGTCATCCCAGGAACGATCATCCTTCCAGATGTTCCGCAGGAAATTCGGCCAGATCGCCCACGTCCAGACGCCAACCGCGATCAAGAACCAGGACGCGCGCTTCGACAGAGTCACCCCACCAGCCTCGCACCCACAGCCCCCCGTGGCCGCTCTGTGGGCGCGCGATTTCAGCCACGTTGATCGACATAGAGTGAGATAGCGGCCGGAGTCGCGACGGGCTCGTTGCTCGAGCTGTCTTGCATCGGTCCACCCGACCGACTGGCTGCGGATCGCGGACCTGGTCAACCAGGACCGCAACCTGCCCTGGGCACCGTGGATGCATCAGTGATCGCCTGCGCGGAACGACTCGGCGTCGATGAGGTCGCCACCGTCGACCGCCGACACTTCACCGTTGTCAAAGCCAGTCGGACGCTCACACTCCTGTCCTAGTCGATCACCGATCGGGGCGGCGTGGCTTCCGGAATGTGACGTGCACACGCGTCCAGCGAGACGCTCCTTCGCGAGTAACCCACCGTTCGACCCTCGCAGCGGTTGTCGTCGTTCTCGCNGNCTCATCAAGCGTTTGCGAGACGCCAAATTTCGGTCATTTCGCTCCGGAGGTACGCCCAGCGTCCCGGTGCACTGCCGATTTCTCTTTCCGGTCCACCACGTTCTTCTCGGGCGAGCCCGTCGGACCAGCGCGCCGCCCCGCATCGCGGTCGATGTGCGGCCGGTATAGTTCACCTCCGGCGAGTATCGCCGTAAAGCAGTGATGATGTGCGTGCCGGGGGCTGCATGACGTCGCGAGGGTTTTCTACGCAGCGTTACCGCTGCCTTCTGCTCACCGCGATCCTTCCGCTGGTGGTGGCCGCATGTTCGGGGTCGTCGTCCGGTCCCGCGGGAGCGCCGGCGGCATCCACTCCCATCGCACTGTCAGGGTCGTCGGAACCGGCGGACCATTCCCCGCCTGCGGACACCGTCGCGCCGCGTCCGGAGCACCCCACACCGGCCGATGCCTCGCCCTCGGCCGGCTCCGCCTGGTCGCCGCTCGCCGCGTCTCCCTCGCCGGCCGACTCCCCCTCCCGGTCCCCCCACGTTCCTCGGCAGGACGTCGGCTTACCGGGTCACGGCAGCCCGCGGCCGGCCAGCTCGGCGCATCACGGTGCGCCGACGCCTGGCCCGACCCGACCGGCGTCCCCCGACGCAGTGCAGGCGCGTCCGGCAGCGGGTGGGCCTTCGCCGACCGCGACACCGATGCCCTCGGCCGCCCGTGCCCCCTCCCAGACGGCCGCTGACCAGCCCGCAGGGCCGGCGGCTGCCGGTGACCAGGCAGAACCGGCACGTAGCCGAGCCGAGCCCGCCACGCCGTCCCCCGCTGGCTCCAGCGTCCTCAACGCCCACGATCTTCCGCCCGCAGGAGTGGATCTCAGCCTTGGCGCAGCCATCGGCGGCGATCTTCCCACCTGCCGGGAAATCGCCCAGGAATACAGCGGGCCGGCCCCGGTCATCCTCGTCAACGGGGTGGACCNCACCGGCGCGGACCTGGGCCTCCTGCGGAAATACCAGGTCTGCCCGGTCGGATTCGATCCAGGCACGCGCCTGGCCGTCGCGGTGACCGCGGCCTCCGGCGAGGTCGTACGTAGCACCGAAATCTGCATGGTCTGTGACTCCCCGGCAGATGCCGAGCTGCTGGACGCGCTGTACTGGACGCCCTTTCTCGGCACCCCGGCCGGCCGGTACACCGTCACGGCGACCGACGGCCGCCAGGTCTGGCGGACCGCGTTCACCCTGCTCCCAGGAGCCACCAGCCCGCTGATGGTCATCCGTGACTACGACAACGATCTGCATCCCGGCGACGAGGCCGTGGTGGAACTCGCCGGTTTCCGGNCGGGGGACCAGGTGGCGATCGACTTCTTCTTCGCCGGCGAGTCACAGGCGAAGGGCGAGTATCGGACGAGCGTCGTCCTACGGGCGGACGACCAGGGAAACGCGCGGTACCGGCTGGTCACCGACGAGGATGATCCCCGGGGCGGATGGAACCTGCTGGCCCGACCGGCAGGGGGATTCCCCTCGAAGCCGCCGCTCGCCGACATCATGGTGCCTTTCCACCTTGGCTGACCGGTCACGGGGACGGACGTGGGGCTGACCCCGGCTGAAGACCCTCGACGGAACATGAGGATGGGGCCGACACAGCGCCGGCCCGTCGAGNCTGGCGACACGAAGGACGTGGACGTCTTCGTGTCTCATGTGTCCGACGACGCCCCGTGGGCCACCTGGGTCGCGGCCGTCCTGGAGCAACGGGGCCTGTCAGCGCGAGTGCTCGCCTGGGACCTGCCTCCCGGCGTCAACTATGTGCTGTGGACGGACGCCCAGATGGCGGCCGCCCGGCTCACCATGGTGATCTCCTCCGCGGCCTACTTCGACACTCCGTGGAGTTCGCAGGTGTGGACGGGGGCACTCGTGTCCCGATCGGTGATCCCGCTGCGGGTGGAGGCCTGTCCGCTGCCCGGCATGCTGGCGACGATCGCCCACGTCGACCTGTTCGACGCGGACGAGACCGAGGCACGACGCCGTGTTCTCGTCGCCGCCGGCGTCGAGACGGTCGCGCGAGTCGCGACGCGCGGCTTTCCCACGGATCGGTCTACCGTCGGGATCGAGCCCACGACATTCCCGGGCGCCCCGCCGCCGTCCGAGGTCGGGTCGTCTGCTACCGAGGTCGGATCGTCGGCTGCCGAGGTCGGATCGCCGACCGCCGAAGTCGGATCGCCGACCGCCGAGGTCGGGGCATCGCCGACCGATACTCCGCCGGTATCGGCGGACGCGCCCCCCAGTCGTTCGTCCGGCGCTGACGCCGCCCGGTTACGACGGCGGCTGCCGCGGGCCGGCCTTGCCCTGCTGACTACGCGGGCGCTCATGGTGACCGTCGGCGTCGCGATAGTCGTCGCAGGCGCCGTCGCGGGCCTGCTCATGATCAGGGGCAACTCCGACGGGGTGCCATCCGCCCGGATGGTCAGCGATCTCCGGGTCGCCGTCACCGCGTTCGACGAGGTCGACGATGCCGGCCAGCGCCATCCGTCGGCATCGACGACCGACGCGGCCACGCTGGTCGCGGACCAGATGGTGCGCAGCCTCCAACCCGTCCAGCAGTCACTCGCCGTCCAGGTCTGGGGACCGTCGAAGATCGGACGGGCGCCCTCCGGCCGCGGCGACCAGGCCGGTTGGGCGGATCAGATAGTCCACAGGAGCAACGCGAACATCGTGGTGCGGGGCGTCCTGCGGCCGGCCGGCGCCGATCGCGTCGTGTTCACCCCGGAGTTCTTCATCGACCGGAGCCTCGTCCCCGGAGCCGAGGAACTGGCCGGCTACTACCAGTTCGGCACGCCCGTTGCGGCTCCCGCCGGGCTGGCCGACAATCCGGTCTTCCAGCGCGAAATACGCACAGTTCTTGCCGCCCGTGCCGGCGCGCTGGCCTGGTTCGTCCTCGGTGTCGGGCACTACGCGCTGGGCCACTATGACGAGNCCGCCGCCGATCTGCGGAAAGCCGCGGGCATGCCCGGCTGGCAGGACGCCGACGGCAAGGAGATCCTCTATCTGTTTCTGGGCAACGCCGCCGACAAGAAGGGTCGGTACGACGAGGCGATCGGCTGGTTCGGCAAGGCGACCGGCATCAATCCGCGATTCGGCCGCGCCCACACCGGCGCCGCCGAGGCCCGCTTTCACCTGTCCCGCGGACAGTGCACGACCGACACGGTGAAAGTCACCGATCTGCGCCAGTCAATCGACGTCTACCTCCTGGCGGCCGGCGAGGTGGCCCCTCCATATGAAAGGCTCACGAGAAGCAAGATCGACCTTGGCCTCGGGCGGGTCTATGCGTGCCTGAGTCAGGCGGCCGTGAGCGCGGACTGGGACGCGGCCCGGCGCCATTTCCGCCTCGCCATCGATGAGGGGACGGGGGATCCCGCCGGCCGGACCGTGCAGTCGGAGGCGTGGGTGGGCCTCGCGCTCGTCGAGCTTCCGCCGCGGGGGGTCGCCGATCCGGCGGCCTACCGGCGGGCCGTCGACGCCTACCGCAACGCCGTCGCCCTCGCGGACGGCTCGACGCGCAGCGCCCAACTGCTGTCCCTGCTCGGCCACGTCCAGTACATCAGCGGTGACCGCGCGGGTGCGCAGAAGTCGTTCGACCAGGCCGCGCAGCTGGATCCGACNAATCGTGCCCGTTACCTGGCCGAGTTCGCGAACCTGTCGAGCCCAGCCCCGTCAGCGCCGGCGCCGCAGGCCTGACGCCGCAGGCCTGACGCCGCGTGCGCCCGCCTGGCGAGCGGCTCGCCGACGGGCCCGGCCGGAGGGATTGGTGTTCGAGCGGGCTCAGGTGCGTAGCTGCTGGCGGGGGCCGGCGAAGGTGCGGATGACCTCGCCCAGCGTGGTGTCGGGCGGGTAGGCCGCGGGCTGGACCGCCGCGGCGGAGTCGTCGCCCGCCGGGCCGAACCGGATGGCCCACAGCATCGTCTCCGCGACCGGCAGAAGGGCGACCACGGCGTCGTTGTCGTCCTCCATCTGGGCGGTAAGCCAGCTGATCCGATCGGACTGGAGGGCGCAGACGAAGGTGACCTCGCCCGCGCCGCTCACGGGGCCTGAGCGCAGCTGCGCCCGCTGGCTCGCGACGCCGAGGGCGGCACCGAGCCGCTCGGCGACCCGCTCGCGCTCGTAGAGCTGGGTGTCCTGCGCCAGCCGGACGATGACGCCGTGCAGCTCACGCTCGCAGTGGACCTGGGGCTCGATCGCCGCGTCCTCGCCGAAGTACCAGGCGAGGACCTCGGGCAGCACGGCCCGCAGGTCCGCCGCGGCCNGCTGCACCATGGCGAGCCCCGGGTACTGCGGGGACCAGGCCGACCACGAGGGGCCGTCCTGACGCACGATGAGTGTGACGGGCCTACCCACGATGGATCATCTCCAGCGAACTCCTCCGCCGTCCCGCCGCTTTGATNAGTATCCGCGCTNGCGGGGGCGCCTGGGAGCCGTTTGCGCTAAAGGTCGTGCCGATTACGCCCAACACGGCTCTTTCCCCGCGCAACAATCACGCCGACGGACGCGCCGACCGCGGGACGTGGGGACATCGACCGGCGCCGGTCGTGNCCACGGCATCCCAGGCGAGACGAGACCCGATACCCGAGACACCGCCACGACAGAGGAGTCGAATACCGTGACGGACGGTAGCCATGGTCGTCATATCCGGCCGGACGAGGGGCCGCTGCTGCGCCGGCTGCGGCTGGCCGCGCTCGCCGACTCCCCCGCCGCCTTCTGGCAGACCCTCGAGGCGGCGCGGACCCAGCCGGCGGCCGAATGGGCGCGGCGTGCCGGCGCCGGGGCCGACTCCCCCGCAGAGCTGGTGGCGGTCGTGGAACAGGCCGGGGAGGCGGTCGGCATGGTCCAGGGATTCACCCCGACCGACNGGCCCTGGTTACGCGAGCTGGGCGCCATGTGGGTCGCGCCCCCGGCCCGGCGCACCGGCGCCGCAGACGTCCTGCTGGCGACCGCGGTGACCTGGGCCACCCGCGCCGGCGCCGAGGCGGTGAAGCTGTGGGTCGCGCCCACCAACTCACCGGCGCGACGGCTGTACCTTCGTCACGGCTTCGTCGTCCTCGGCGGTGCGCGGCCGATCACGGACGATCCGGCGGTCAAGACGTTCGTCCCGATGCTGCGCTCGCTGCACCCTCCGCGCGCCGGGCGGCGGCGATGACGTCGTGGACGAAGGAGAGCTTCGCCTGGACCGCGGGCGTCAGGACGAACGGATAGAGGTCGTCGCGCCCCATGCTGCGGTTGATCGCGTTGAGGGCGTAGGTCAGCGGCAGCCATTGAGCGACGATCTCGGCGAGCTCCCCCGAGCTCCGGTCGAGCCCGTCCACACCGAGCGGCGGCAGGTCGGCGGGCTCGGCGGCGAGGCTGCGTGGCGCGACCCCGAACGCGTCGAGGTCCGGGCCGGCCACCCGCAGACCGAACTCGGCGGCGGTTCGCAGCGTGTCGCGGATGTGCAGGTAGTGGGCGAAGGTTTCGGCCCAGTCCTCCCACGGGTGCATCGTGGCGTAGGCGCTGACATGGGTGTCGCGCCAGTTCGGCGGGGGACCGTCGGCGTAGTGCCGGTCGAGGGCGGCGGAGTAGTCGAGGCCAGCGTCGCCGAACAGCTCTCGGAACCGCGCGGCACGCTCGGGATCGGCGTCGACCAGCGAGGACCAGTAGTAGTGGCCGGTCTCGTGCCGGAAGTGCCCGAGCAGCGTGCGGTAGGGCTCCCCGAGCTGGGTGCGGACCGTCTCGCGGTGGGCGTCGTCGGATTCGGCCAGGTCCAGGGTGATGACGCCGTCGCTGTGCCCGGTCATCACCTTCTGCCTGGTGCTGCTCAGCAGGTCGAACGCGAGCCCGGTCGCCGGGTCGTCGAGGTGGGAGACGACGGGCAGGCCGAGTTCGAGCAGTTGGGCCACGAGCCGGCGCTTGGCCGCCTCCGCCCGTTCGAACTGCTCCTTGCCCACCGGATCGGTGTCCGCCGGCCGCGTCCGCGTGAGCCGGCAGCAGACGCACAGCCCACCGGCCGGCACGGGGATCAGCCAGTTGCAGCCGGCCAGCCGGGCGTTGGCGCAGCGTCGGTAGCGGCGCCGGCGCGACGCCGGAACGGCCTCGAGAAGATCCCGGGCGATCGGATCCGTCCCGGCGCCGGCGTCCGGCGCCGCGCCCGGCTGCGAGACCGCGCCCGGCTGGTGGACCGCCGGCCCCTCCGTCGCCGGCCCGTCGTCGAGCCCCGCCCCCACCTCCGCGACCGGCGGCAGCTCGAAGAACTCCGTCGCGGGTTCGAGGACATCGGCAGGGTCCGCGGTGCCCGGCGTCGGCGGCGAGTCGGGTACCAGGGTGAGGACCCGGCCACGCTCCGGCTCGAAGCCGAGCGGCGCCCCGCACCGCAGGCAGGCGGTGTTCTCGAAGAAGACGAGCTGCCCGCACCGAGCGCATCCGTTGACCTTCACCGTGTTCCCCTCATCTCACGGCGCCGATCCGCGGACGGCAACGGGACGAAACCCCAGATCCGCGGTGTACCGGCGCCAATCGGCCACGGNATANCCCGCCCCACCCCGAACGACCCCATCATGCGCAATCCCACTGCGAGTGACTGCGCGGCGACCCGAAGAGGATGAGGCGCCCCGGGGACCCTACCGACCACGCGCCACAGGTGACGCCTTCGCGACGGACGTCACGGATACCCCGGTAGGTCCGGTCACGGATGGGGCAGTTATCCTTGACACGCCCCCGAAGAATCCTCCACGGAGGACCAACGCGAGGAGGTGGCCGCTGTGAGTCCTGGCGGGTGCTCCAGTAACGGCCGCTTCCTGCTAGTGGACGCCAGCCGGCGTTGAGCTCCGGCCGGAGCGCGATGCGCCTCCGGCCCGCGTCCACGAACCCGGGGTTGACGACTCCCGGGGCACTGCTCGGAAGTCGGTCGAGGGTCGGCCCCGGTCCCCACGCGGGGTGCCGCATGGTCGACCGCTGCTTCTCCGGCCCGGGGTGACGTTCACCTGTCCCGCCGCGGCCTGACCGGCGCATCCGCGCGCCGGTGCCGACCTCTGGATCCGTGTCGCCCTCGGTCGGCGGATCTGATCGGGCAGTGCACGAGCAGGTGCGGTCGATTGATGTCGTGTCGACCTGAGGCCGCCGTGGCAACGGCGCGTGCGGCCTGCTCGAGGAGCGCGCGCACGTCGGCGGTGGCCGCCTGCGCGCGGGTGGGGAGCTTCCATGACCATCTCAGCAACGCGAACGACGGACCGTCGAGGTCTGGGCACCGATCGTCTCGATCTGCCGGTCTCCGGCCGGGGCGCGCTCCTTCCCCGGGTGGACCGGGAGACGGTCAGCCGCGTCGCGGAGACCATCGCCCGCTTCCTGGGCACCGGGCGCTATCTCGCGATCCAGACAGCCATCGTCATCGTCTGGATCGCCCTGAACATCGCGGTGCCGCTGATGCGCTGGGATCCCTACCCGTTCATTCTGCTGAACCTGGCCTTCTCCACCCAGGCCGCCTACGCTGCGCCGCTCATCCTGCTCGCCCAGAACCGTCAGGACGACCGCGACCGGGCTTCGCTCACCGAGGACCGGGCCGTCGCCGGCCGCATGCGTGAGGACACGGAGTTCCTGACCCGCGAGGTCGCAGCCCTGCGGCTCGCGCAGAGCGAGGCGGCGACGCGCCAGTACGTACGGGGGGAACTGGCCGGTCAGCTCGAGGCGCTGCGCGGAGACCTCGAAAGCCTGCTCCGGGAGGCCGTCGAGCTCCCCCGTCAGCCCCAGCCCGCCCGGCGATCCGGCGAACCCGCCCAGCCCGGCGCGTTCGTCCGCCCGGGTCCGTCGACCCACCCCGGTCCGTCGACCCACCCCGGTACCTCGGCCCACCCCGGTACCTCGGCCCGTTCCGGCGCGGACGACCGGAAGCCAGCCGGTTCGGCCGCCGCACCCTCCGCGGTCCGCGACGGCGGTGTGGGTTCCGCCGAGGATGCCGACGGGCCCGGCCTCCCCCGCCCCAGGGCGCCGAAGCGTCCCAAGGGCGCCAAGCGTGCCCGTATCGCCAAGATCGCGTCGGCGAACATGCCTGTCGACACCCCGACGGGCAGCGGCTCCCCGACCGAGGGAGCGCCGGCCGAGCAGTCGCCGGCCGAGGGATCGCCGGCGGACATGACGAGCCGCGACGGCGCCGACGAGCTCTCCCCGCCACCCTCCGGAGTCAGCCCGGCCGGCGGAGTCAGCCCGGCCGGGCACGCCGGTGGTATCTCCCGGACCGATGAGACCGATGAGACCAAGGCGGTCGAGGCGGTCGACGCCGGTCCCGAGCCGGCGCCGGCGCACCTCGTCGCGACTGCGATCGACGGTTCCCGACCCACCGCCGCGGGGATCCCGGGCGCGCCGGTGGCGACCGAACCTGGTGAGGCCGACCCGTCGGCGACCGACGCGGCCAGGGCAGACACGGGCGCCAGTGGCTCCGCCACCCATCGGGCGGGCCGGGCGGCACCGAGCCGCGGACATCATCGATCCCCGTTGCACGCCGGATCGGCCCGCCGATCGACGGAACACCCGAAATCAGCCGATTCGCCCACAGTGAACGCCACTTCGCGACACGTCTCGTGACCGCCCGCGCGAGAGCGGCCCAAGCCAGTAGCGTTCTGTAGGTGCGTGCCGGCCGGTCGTGTCGCTCCCGTCCAACCTTCCCAGCCGGTTCGCCCTTGCCAGCCGGTTCACCTTTGCCAGCCGGTTCAACACCGTCAGCCCCTCCCACTCTGCCGGCCCGTCCCACTCTGCCGGCCCGTCGCGCCCTGGTCCTCACCCTCACAGCCGTGGGCCTGCTGTTTGCCCCAGCGGTGTGGCTCGCCCCCGCCCTGGCCGCCGCCGCCGCGACGCCGGCGGCTCCCGGGGCGGGAGGCCAGGCCATCGGCGGTGCTCAGGCCGGCACCGGAGGCACCACGGGAGCGGGCGGCCAGGCGGGCGTCGACGCCCCGACGGCCCTGGCGGCTCCAGCGGCTCCAGACACACCCGCGCCGGCGCCCGCGGGCTCCCCCGCCCCGCCCGCACCGGCGGGGCTGACCGCGCAGGCCTGGCTGGTCGCGGACGCCGGCAGCGGCGCCGTCCTTGCCGCCTCCCGCCCGCACGCGCCGGATCTGCCGGCCAGCACCATGAAGATCCTCACCGCGCTGACCGTGCTCCCCGGCCTGCCGCCGGACCGGGTCATCACCGTCGACGAGAACGCCCCCCGCGTGGACGGCACCAAGGTCGGTCTGGTGCCCGGCGTCGGGTACACCGTCCGGGACCTGGCGACGGCGATGATGATCTCCAGTGGCAACGACGCGACGGTGGCCCTCGTCGAGGCCGCCGGCGGCACCGCGGCGGTCCTGGCCCGGATGAACGCGCTGGCCAGGTCACTGGGCACGCGCGANACGGTGGCCGGCGATCCGACCGGGCTGGACAGTCCGGGGCAGGTGACCAGCGTCTATGACCTCGCCGTGCTCGGCCGCGCCGCCCTCAACGACCCGAGCGTGCGGGGATACCTCACCATCCCGCGGGCGTCCCTCGCCGGGCGCGGCGACCAGCGCTTCGAGATCCAGAACCACAACGCGCTGCTGCGCACCTACGATGGCGCCGTCGGGGTGAAGAACGGGTACACGGTGGCGGCCGGTGCGACGTTCGTCGGGGCCGCCACCCGTGGCGGCCGGACGCTCATCGTCGCGTTGCTGCGCGCGGCCCCCGCCTACGGCACCGACGCACGCGCCCTGCTCGACTGGGGATTCGCGCACGCCGATCAGGTGACGCCGGTCGGCTACCTGCCGAACCCCGCGGCGTCCGTGGCCGGCGACGCTACCCGGCCGGTGGCCGCCGCGCAGGCGGTCGCGCGGCCCGCGGCGGCGCCCGTCCATCGAGCGGACCACTCGGGCGGTCTCGCCGGCGACATCGGCCCGATGACCTGGATCGCGCTTGCGCTCACAGCGGGCGCCTGCGTGATGACCGTCCTCACCCGACGCGCGGCCCGCGGCCGTCGCCGGCACCGCGAGTCGGGCCCGCCGGTGGTGGTGGGCACCTCACCGGCTGTGCCACGGGGCCGTTGCGCGAGTCGGCTCGGCGCGCGGCCGCGCCGAGCCGTGCCCCCTCAGCCCGACCCGCCGGAGGTCTCCGATGGATGGCGCCGGCGCAGCAGGGCGCGCAGCCTGGCGGTCAGCGTCGCGTCCGAGCGGGTGGCCACGGACCCGCCGGAGGAGTACGGCGTCGTGGAGGTCGACTCGTCGGGCTCCAGGCGGGAGGGCTGGCGGCCCGGCGAGGATCGCTTCGGCCGGGACAGGTCCGACGCGGACCCGTGCGACGGCGACGGGTCCGACCCGGGCGGGTCCGCCGGGGCGGTGCCCCGAGCGGACGGGGAGTCGGCCCCGTGGGGCACGGCGGGCCGCGAGGCGTCCCGGCTCGCGGACCCGTTCGGCCGGTGAGCCTCGGGGGGCACCGCCGTCCCCGAGGGGTACACGTCCGAGGCGTAGGGCGCGGTCACCGTCCAGGCGGCGGCGAACAGCGTCCAGCGCATCACGATGTTGATCCAGATGAGCAGTCCGACGATGACCGCGAACGTGCCGTAGACCGGGTTGCCCGTGGTCTTGCCGATCAGCCAGGTCCCCACCACCTTGAGGATCTCCAGCCCGACCGCGCCGAGGACCGCGCCGCGCGCCGACCGGCTCCGGTCGGTCTGCCCGGGCAACCGCCAGAACAGGTAGAGGAACACCGCGGTATCGATCGCGAGGGCGACGAGCAGCGCCAGGATGCCGGTGACCCACGCGGCGGCCGTGCTGCCGGACAGCCCGATCCAGTCCAGGAACGTCCCGGTCGCCGAGGTCGAAAGGCTGGTGACCACGAGCGAGGCCAGCAGCGTCAGCCCGAGACCGGCGAGGACCGTGATGTCCCGCAGCCGCCGCATGATGATGTTGCCGACGTCGATGTCCTGGTGCCAGATCAGCCGCAGGGCGTCGCGCAGCGCGTCGATCCAGGCGAGACCGGCGAGCAGCAGTCCGAGCAGGCCGACGATGCCGACACCGACCTTGGCGTTGCCGATCGACGTGACGTCGAGCCGGTCCGCCAGCCCCGGCAGGTAGTCGTTGATCTGCTTGGTCAGGCTGTCCTGCACGTCGGGGTAGGCGTCGACCACGAACCCCGTGACCGCGAAGGCGAGCGCGACGATCGGGAAGAACGACAGGAAGGCGAAGTACGTCGCCGACGCTGCCAGCCGGTCCCCGCCGTCGGCCGTGTACCGGGAGTACGCCCGAATGATGTGGTCAAGAAACGGACGTTTCGCCCTTACCGCCCCCGCGGTGTCGGAAACCGTGCCGACGCCGGCCCGAACCGCCTCACGAGGTTTTGTCACACCCGTCGATGTCCCCCCGCCGACGCCTGGTCATTCCCGTGAACCGAGGCCGGCGCGTCGCCCTCCGTCGCCATTCGGTTCGGACTCGTCCCCCTGCTGACCGAACGGATAGAAGCGTAGTTGCCGCCAGCGGAGGTCGACCCCTCTTTCGTAGAGGCCGAAGCCCTGGACCTCGAACTGTGCCTGATAGTCGGCCAGCGCCTCGTAGGCGCGGTCGAGACCGTCCTCGGCGATGTCGTGAGCCACGGTGACATGCGGGTGATAGGCGAAGTTCAGCGGCCGGTCCAGAGGGCCGGACCGCACCGCCGCCGCCAGCGTGGCGCAGCGGGCCGCACCCGCGACGAGAGCGACGAAGACAACGGGCGACAGTGGACGGAACGTCCCCGAACCCCGCAGACGAATCGTGAACGGAGCGTTCGGCGGGGCGATTCCCGCGAGATGGCGCTCGATCGCCGGCAGATCGGCCAGCCTGACCGTCGTCGGCCCGAGCAGGGTGACATGCGGAACGATGAGGGCGGCATTGGGATCCCCGAGCCGCTCCCGCCAGTCCTGCAGCTCGGTCCGGTAGGGCTCCGGAATGCCGATCGCGACGCCGATGTCGGCCAGGTCCACCGCGTCGGCCNGGCGGGCCGGATCCGCCGCGCGCACGACGGCGCCTGGTTCGAGCGACCTTTCACTCATGCGCGACCGGCACCGTGGCACGCGCGGCGCCCGTGACATCCCAGCCGAAGATCGTAACTCTCGGTACTTGCGGGCGCGCCATCACCGGGTCGGTGACCGGCCGTCGGGGTCGGTGTCGCCGAGGAAAGCATGCCGACATCATGGCCCACCGACCCCGCCTGTCTCCCGCGGACCAGAAGACCGCGACCCGATCACGCGCAGATCCGGCCAGAACGGCGACAACCCGCCATATGGATGCGGCTGATCGTGGGAGGATCCCGACAAGTGTCATCGGCGGCGGCTGCCCGCCCGTCGCTGCGCGGTCCGGTCACGCCGAGGGATTCACCACCTGGGGGCGGGCCTGCGCCAGCACGTCATCCGACAGGGGTGGCCACATGCGGCGCGCCCAGTCCCCGAAGTCCCGATCGCAGAGCGTGACGCAGGCGAGCCGGGCGACCGGATCCACCCACAGNAACGTGCCGGCCTGGCCAAAGTGGCCGAAGGTGGTCGGGGCGTTCGCGCCGCCGGTCCAGTGCGGATGCTTACTCCCGCGGATCTCGAATCCCAGTCCCCAGTCGTTCGGGTCCTGACGCCCGAAGCCCGGCAGGACACCGGTCAGCCCCGGGAAGGCGACCGAGGTCGCGGCCGCCGACGTCGCGGCCGACAGGAGGGTGGGGGCGAGCAGCTCGGCGGCGAAGGTGCGCAGATCGGCCAGGGTCGCCGTCACCCCGGCGGCCGCCGAGCCGATGAGGCTGGCCCGCCGCATCCCCAGCGGCTCGAACACGGCCTCGGCCAGGTAGTCGGCGAAGGCGATCCCCGTCGCCCGGGTGACCACCTCGGCCAGCCGGTCGAAGCCGGCGTTGGAGTAGATCCGGCGGGTGCCCGGTGCGGCGAGCACCTTGTCGCCCTCGAACGCCAACCCGGAGGCGTGGGCGAGCAGGTGCGCCACGGTGGACGACTCGGGGCCGNCCGGGTCGGCCAGCCCGATCGCGCCCTCCTCCACGGCGATGAGCACCGCGTAGGCGCTGAGCAGCTTCGACACCGAGGCAAGCCGGAACGGGTGATCGTCCGGGCCGGTCCGGCCGANCTCCCGCACCGTCCCGGTGCCGGAAGCGTCCTCGCGGCCGAGGACCGTGACCGCCACCGTCCCGACCGGCCACCGCGAAACCTGCTCCAGTGCGTCCACGCCACGCACTGTACGAACTGCGCCGCCGGGCCGTGGTCCCGACCGGACCCGGACGGATCCGACCTGACCCGGCCTGACCCGAACGGACCACGCCGACCCGGGCGACCCGCCCGCGCGGCGGGCGGGCCCACGCCAGGCACCGGGGGCGCCGGCGCACTGTCCCGCGGTCGGCTGCGAGACTGGCGGGCGTGCAGACCCCGTCCTCAGCGCCCCTCCCGTCCGACCCACGCCCCATCCCGGCGGGACCAGCGAAGGACATCGACACCATCACGACGGCGACCCCGATCGTGCGCGTCGACGAGTCGGTGGATCTACCCGACCGCACGATCGACGTGCTCATCGTCGGCGGCGGTCCGGCCGGCTGCGCGGCGGCGCTGGCGGCACTGCGGGAACGCCCCGAGGCCAGCGTCGTCATCGCGGACGCCGCCGCGTTCCCCCGGGACAAGACGTGCGGCGACGGCATCGCCCCGCACGGCCTGGACGTGCTGCGCGACCTCGGCGTCACCGACGCCGTCGCCGGCTACCGGCCGGTCGACCGGATGCGGCTGCGCACGCCGGGTGGCGCGGAGGTGGCCACCCCGTCGGTCCGGGCCAGCTACGTGGTTCCCCGGGAGGTCTTCGACGCCCGTCTCGTGGCCGCGGCCCGCGCCCGCGGCGCCCACCTGGTGCGACGCCGGGTGCGGACCCTGGAGCTCGCCGACCGGCCCCGGCCCGACGGGCGGGGGCGCGAACCCGTCGTCGTCGTCAACGGCACCCTGACGGCCCGGGTCGTCATCGGCGCGGACGGCGCGAACTCGGTCGTGCGACGCGGGCTGAACCTGGCGGCGAACCCGCCCGAGGCCATGGCGATCGCGGTGCGGGCGTATGCCGACCTCCCCGCCGACGAGCGTCCGCCCGAGCAGTTCATCCACATGACCGACGACGGCTGGCCGGCCTACGCATGGTCGTTTCCGATCGGCGACGGCCGGGCGAACATCGGCTACGGCATGCTGCGCTCCCGCCTGACCGGCGGCGACGACGGGACGAGCGCGAAGACGGTCCTGCACCGCACCCTGGCCCGGATGCTGCCGCAGACGCCGGCGGACCCGACCACGCTGCGGGCCCACCACCTGCCCCTGTCGACTCATCGGCCGCGCCAGCCCAACGGTCCGGTGCTCCTCGCCGGCGACGCGGCCTCGCTGATCAATCCCCTGACCGGGGAGGGCATCTACTACGCCCTGCTGTCCGGCTCCCTGGCCGGGCAGGCAGCGGTCGGCGTGGNGAACCCCACCGGCGCCGGCCGGCGCTACCGACGCTCGCTCGACGCCGAGCTCGGTCGGCACCTGCGGCACACCGCCCTGCTCGCCGGGCTCGTCGGCCGGCGCCGCACGATGATGGACGCCGCGGTGCGAGCCGCCCGCACCCGCACCGAGCTCTACGACACCCTCGTCGAGATCGGGCTCGGTCAGGGAACGATCCCGACCAGTTCCCTGACCCGGCTCGCCGTGCGGCGCACCATGTCCGGGCGGCGCTGACTCACGGTCCCAGGTAGGGCACCGCGGAGGTGAGCGTGATCACGGCTGCCCCGAACAGCATCAGGATCACGGTGTCGAACGCCCGCCCGCGCACCGCGAGCAGACCCACCCGCCGCGTCGGCAGCACGAGGCGGGCGAGTCCCGCCAGGGCCAGCACGACCCCGACCACCAGCATGCCGCGACGCCACCGGTCCTGATAGACGAGCGTCAACCCGACCATGACGCCCACCAGCACCGACGCAAACAGCATCTCGCGCCNCAGCCAGCCGACGATGCCGAGCCGACCGGCTCCGCTCCCGCCGGACACCGTGGACGCGGCAGGCCCGGCCGTCAGCCCGCGCCCGGCGGAAGCGTCCGGCGGCCCCGCCTGGGCATCGGGCCGCGAGGCCACGGATGCCACGGGTGCCCCGAGCGGCCCGCGGTCCGCGGAGTCGTCGGGTGGCCAGGCACGCACCGACAACTCCGCCGGATCCGGTCCGACTGCTCCCCCCGCGCGCCGGGCGGAAGGTCGCCGGTCCACCGCGGGACCCCTCGCCCCGAGTCGCGGGCGAGTGTCGGCCTCACGAGCCGCCCTGCGCTGCTCCTCGCCGCGCTGGTCCTCGCCGCGGCGCAGCCCGCCGCGCGCGGTACGGGTGGACGCCGGATCGGCCGGCGGCACCGGCGGCGCGGGTCGGTCCTCCCGGCGGCGCGGCTCGCGATGACGGTCGGCGTCGCCGCGGCCGCGTTCGTCGGGGTACCACGGCTGCGGCCGGACGCGCGCCGAGCGGTGCTCCGGCGCGGCACCCCGCCAGCCGGGTTCCCCGGCCGGGCCGCCCCGCGCATCCTTGCGGTTCCCCGGCTCGCCCCCGCCCCCGCCCCCGGGAACCCCGTCTCGGGGAAGAACCCCGTCCCGGTAAGTGGGTTCGTCCCGGGAAGTGGATTCGTCCCGGGAGACAGCCTCATCCCAGGAGGCGGCTGCGTTCGGGCTTTGAACCTCGTCCCGGCCTGCAGCCTCGGGCCGGTACCCAGCCTGGGGCCAACCCACGTCACCGGGCCAACCCTCATCACCGGGCCAACCCTCATCGCCGGGCCTGCGCGCATCCTCGGGTCGGAGCGGGTCGGGTCGGAACGGGTCGGAGCGGCGTGGGTCGGGCCGGCGTGGCGCGTCGGTCACCCCCACCTCCGGCGCCGGTCAGTGTCGTTGTCGGACGGGCCTGCCGTGCTGATCGTCGCGGTGCGACGCCGTCACCGACGGTCCCACCGCGACAGGACGCTGCAGAACACTCATCCAACCAGCATGACCGGATCCTCAGGACACACGGTAGGCCGTGCTCCGGCCGTCCACCGGTCACCTGTGAATCCGAAGCGGCCAGATCGTCCAAAAGTCGCGTGTTACTGACCCCCGACCGGGGATCACTGGCCAGAGGATTGCCCCAGCGCCCCGGATGCGGTCACCAGCGGTCACAGGGGAGCCGGCGCGTGCGATGCGGGGGGCGGGCAGGTCACGGACTAGCGTTGATCGATGGAAGCGAGGTTGGACAGAAGTGGACGGGCCGAGTCTGCGGATCGAGATCACCGGTGAGGTCATCTCTTTGCACACCGAGATCACGACGGTGGGGCGGGGACCGGGGGTCGACGTGCCGCTCGCCGATTCCAGCGTCTCCCGGCTGCACGCCGAGATCGTGCGGCGGGGCCCGTACCTCTACGTCTGGGATCAGGGGCTGTCTCGCAACGGCACCCGGGTCAACGGTCAGCCCGTCGGCCGGCGCATCCTCCATGACGGCGATGTCATCCGCTTTGGCGCGGCGGGCGTGCGCTTCCAGGACCGGCGCCCGCTGA
Source organism: Frankia sp. AvcI1 (assembly GCF_001420875.1). Taxonomy (NCBI): domain Bacteria; kingdom Bacillati; phylum Actinomycetota; class Actinomycetes; order Frankiales; family Frankiaceae; genus Frankia; species Frankia sp. AvcI1. Next base: position 202,980 of record NZ_LJFZ01000008.1, read on the forward strand.
TCGAGTTCACCATCGAGGCGGGCGGCGGGTTGATGGGCCGGGACCGGACCGCAGAACTGCGCGTCCCCGACCCGCCCGATCTCACCCGCCGAGAATGGGACGTGCTGCGCGCGCTGTCCCGCCCGGCCGGCGCGCCGGGTGCTTTCGTCATCCCGTCATCGACGCGCGAGGTGGCCGAAAACCTCGTCGTCACCGAGGGGGCGGTCAAGCAGCACCTGCTGCGGCTCTACCGCAAGTTCGACATCGCGCCGGGACCGAACCGGCGGGGACGGTTGGCGAACGAGGTGATGCGGCTCGGGATCGTTCGCCCGCACGTGGCGGAGCCGATGCAGCACTCCTGAGCTCCCGAGCAGCGCACGCCGGGGCGATGGGCCCTATATCACATGCGGGTATGCAAGTGAGTCATCGCCCCATTCGGCCACATCGGGAACACAATGCTCAACACCCCCACCTGTGGGCCTCCCGCGCGCTTAGGGCAGACTTCCGGCCGCGGTGCCCACTTGGAGGGAGTTCGACGTGGCAGACGAATCGCCTCACAGCAAGAAGCTTCAGGAACTGATGTTCAGGGCCTGGGAGACCTTCGGTGACGCCCGACACCTGGACAGCGACGACAGGGTGTTCGTCCAGGCGTTGGCGCGGCAGACGGCCGACCGGATCTCGGTGCTGTACGGCGCGAGCTGGCGTGACGCCCTGGACTGGGTCGCCCAGCGCTACGTGCCCAACGGCGACCAGCCGGGCGGGACGGCGGCGGCGGCGAGCGCGCCGACGGCCACCACGGCGAACGGCAGCGCGACCGGCCGGCGGGGCTCCGCCGCCGCGGAGGCGAACGCCGCGTCCTGAAGCGGTGGCACCGGGCGGGGCGACGCGCCGCCGGACGGCGCCACCGACGAGTCATCCCGGGGTCCATCGGCGCCGGGATCTGATCCACGGCCGCCTGGTGCGCCGGTCCCCCCGGGGGGCGTGTGGTCCGCCGAGCACGGCACGGAGGCGGTCGCATCCAGCCCGCCCGAGGGTTCGGCGGAGCCGGAGTCGGACGGGCCGCGACCGCCGCCGCGCGCGTGGCCCCCGCCGGAGCTCCCCGCCGACGCCCACGAACCGCGTCCGGCGCCGGCGCCGGACGCGCCGGCTGCCCCGCCCCCGGGTCGAGCTGTCATCGAGCCGGAGCATCCGCGGCCGGCGCCACCGGCGCGGTGGGCCCCCCGGCGGTTCCGCTGAACCTGCCGGCAGGCTCCCCCGTCGCCCCACCGAGGGGCCGGCGTCAGTGCGCGAAGTGGCGCACCCCGCTGAAGTAGAGCGTCACGCCGGCCTCCCGGGCGGCCGCGATGACGAGTTCGTCGCGCACCGATCNGCCCGGCTCGACGACGGCCCGGACTCCGGCCTCGGCGAGGACCTCGAACCCGTCCGGGAACGGGAAGTAGGCGTCGCTGGCCGCGACCGCGCCCTTCGCTCGGTCCGCCGCCCGGGTCACCGCGAGTCGTGCCGCGTCGACCCGGTTGACCTGTCCCATCCCGACGCCCACGGTGGCGCCGTCGCTGGNGAGCAGAATCGCGTTGGACTTGACCGCACGCACCGCGCGCCAGGCGAAGCGCAGGTCGGCCAGCAGCGCCTCGTCCGCGGGGGAGCCCGCCTCCAGCGTCCAGCCCGACGGCTCGTCGCCCGGTTCCTCGACCGCGTCCCGCGACTGCAGCAGCAGGCCGCCGCTGACCTGACGCAACTCGATCCCGCGCTGATGCGGGGGCGCGGGGCACTCCAGCAGGCGGATCGACGGCTTGCGGGCGAGGATCTCCACGGCCCCCGCCTCGTAGGACGGCGCCACGACGACCTCGGTGAAGATCTCCGCGATCTGCTCGGCGAGCTCCACCGAGACCGGCCGGTTGGTGGCGATCACCCCGCCGAACGCGGAGACCGGGTCGCAGGCGTGCGCCTTGCGGTGGGCCTCGGCGATCGTCGCGCCGACCGCGATGCCGCACGGGTTGGCATGCTTGATCACGGCGACCNCCGGCTCGGTGAAGTCGTACACCGCGCGGCGGGCCGCGTCGGTGTCGGTGTAGTTGTTGTACGACATCTGCTTGCCGTGCAGCTGGCGGGCCGTGGCCAGGCCCGGCTGCCCCTCGCCACCGGCCTCGACGTAGAGGGCGGCCCGCTGGTGCGGGTTCTCGCCGTAACGCAGCACGTCCGAACGGTGNCACTGCGCGGACAGCACGTCGGGCCAGCCGGTCTCCCGGGCGACCTCGTCGGGGGCGACGACCCCGGCGAACCACGAGGACACCGCGACGTCGTAGGCGGCGGTGTGGGCGAACGCCCTGGCCGCGAGCCGGCGGCGGGCCGGCAGGTCGTAGCCCGGACCGCGGACCGCCTCGGCCAGCTGCGCGTACTCGTCCGGCGAGACGACGACGGCGACCGACGCGTGGTTCTTCGCCGCCGCACGGATCATCGCCGGGCCACCGATGTCGATCTGCTCGATCGCCTCGTCCTCGCTCGCGCCACCGGCCACCGTCGCGGCGAACGGGTAGAGGTTGACCACGACCAGATCGAACGGCGCGATGTCGAGCTCGGCCAGGACGGCCGCGTGCTCGGCGTTGCGCAGGTCCGCGAGCAGACCGGCGTGCACGTGCGGGTGCAGCGTCTTGACCCGCCCGCCGAGCACCTCCGGAAAGCCGGTGACGGTGCTGACCGGGATGACCGCCAGCCCATGGCGAGCCAGCACGTCCGCGGTCGACCCGGTGGAGACGACCTCGACCCCTGCGGCCAGGAACGCCTCGGCGAGCACGTCGAGCCCGCTCTTGTCGTACACGCTGACGAGCGCTCGGCGCAGCGGCCGTCGCCCGGTGGGGATCACCTCGGCGGACTCGGATCCTCGGGCGGCGCCGTCTGCGCCCGCCGTGCCTTCGCCCGATGACGTCATGATTCCTCCTGGACGTGAGCTGAGCCTCTGCCGGTACCTGAACCTCGCGTCGGCGCGCGCAGGTCGGGGGCACGCCGACGCCCGGCCGGAACCGCCTGCGCGCGCTCCGACCGCACGATCTCGCCGATCGTCGCGACGAACAGCCCTCGCTCGACACCCTGGATCCGGGCGCGAAGGGTCTGCTCGGTGTCGTCCGGCTCGACCGGAACCGGACGCTGGGCGATGATCGGCCCGGTGTCGACCCCCTCGTCGACCCAGTGCACCGTCACCCCGCTCACCTTCACCCCGGCGGCGAGCGCGTCGCGGACCGCGGCGGCCCCCGGAAAGGCGGGCAGCAGCGAGGGATGGGTGTTGATCGTCCGGAACCGGCCGATCACCCGCCGACCGAGAATCTTCATGTAGCCCGCCAGCACGAGCAGATCGGGCTCGAACGCGGCGATCCGCTCGGCGGTCGCCACGTTGAAGGCCTCTCGGTCGGAATGATCCTCGAGCCGGACCGTGAACACCGCGACGCCGTTCTCCCGGGCCCGCCGCTCCGCGCCGGTGTCGTGGCGATCGGTGCCGACCGCCACGACGGTCGCGCCGAACTCGGGATCCGCGGTCGCGTCGAGAACCGCCTGCAGGGTGGTTCCCGCGCCCGAGGCAAGTACGACGAGGCGAGCAGACACTTCACCCTCCGTGACCAGAATGGGACGGCCCGATGGACCCGGGCCGGACGCCCCGAGCGACCGGAGCGTCGACGCGCCACAGACGCAGGGGGACGGCCGCCGCCGCGCGCTGAGTGNCACCGCCACCGCGCGACGCTCACGTCCCCGACCGCGGCGAAGGACGACCCGTCCGACTGTACTGACTGGACCACCTGCGCCGCGCGCGGAACAGCCCAGGAGCAGCCCGCTGCCGCGATCACGCCGCCGGGGCCCACCCGGTCACGAACTCGGCCAGCCGAGCCTCGATGGCCGCGGCGGACGGGACGTCGCGGCCCGCCGGGGCAGCCAGGGGCGCGGTCATGGACAGCAGCCCCGCCAGCCGGTCGTCGTCGTCCCCGCCAGCACCCACACCGCACGAGCAGCCGGCAGCGGTCCGGTCGCCGGCGTCGTCCGCCCCCGGGTCGAGCTGGCCGAAGTCGGGCCCGTCGAGCAGGTCGCCCGGCCGGCACAGGTACAGCTCGGCCAGCCGGGCCAGCACCGTGGCCGAGGGTGCCCGGCCGCCCCTGNCCGGCCAGCTCTCCCAGTACGACCAGGTCTTACCGGTCTTGGCCGGTCCCCGCCCCGGCCATCGCTCGTTCCACCGGCGCGCCGCTTCCTCCTGGGTCCAGCCGTGGGCGAGGCGGAAGGCCACCAACGCACCGAGCCGATGACGATCCTGGAGCCTGCGGGCGATGCGACGGTAGGACCAGCCGAGTGCCCGCAGACGCCTGGCCTCGACTCGGATGTGGGCGACCGCGATCGGCACGACGACCTCCGTGAGGATGATCCAACGCCGGCACCCTANCCCGCGCCACGGACATTTTCGGCGACGATCCCGCCGGTCGATTTCGGCCGCCACGGCTTCCCGAGTGCGCGGCTCACCGAGTGCACTGGCCTACTGAGTGCACTGGCCTACTGAGTGCGCTGGCCTACTGAGTGCGCCGCGACGGCCGCGCCGAGAGCCCGGATCCGGGCAGCGACATCCGGCGCCNCCAGAACGACGGCTCCGCGTCCTCGGCCAGGAACGGCCGCTCGGCACGCCGGGCCGCCAGATCTATGCCGCCGAGCAGGAGCAGGCCGACGGCGGCGACCTCGCCCCCGGCGAGCAGCCCGCACACCCAGCCGGCAGTCGGCCCGTAGTGGGCGGCGGCCCCACCGACCCGCCCGATCGACGCCTGAATCGCCAGCCCGGTGAGCAGACCGCAGGTCACGCCCGCGACCAGCACGGTCGCGAGCCGGTCCCGCGAACGGCTCCCGGCGGTGGCCCGGTGGACCATCGCCACGAGCACGATGCCCGCGACGATCGGCACCAGGGCCAGGACAAGCCACCCGGGCCGCGGCAGCGCGTTCGGGGGCAGCGCGGCCAGCACCGGGAGGTCGGGCAGCTCGGCGGGACGGACCGCATCGACCCGGACCATGCCGGGCCCGGTCCGGAAGCCGGGCCCCAGGGCGTAGGACAGGCCCCACAGCACCAGGTTGGGGACGAGCGCGAGCTGCGTCGCCGCGAGCCCGATTCCACCGAGAACCCCGACGTCGAGCGCCCGCTCCGCCCCGGCCACCTCGGGCAGCGTGGCGGCGAGTACCAGGGCGACGCCGAAGGCGGCGATGGCGATGAACGACGCGAACGCACCCGCCCCGCACAGCAGGGAACTGCGCAGTATCCCGGGCAGGGTGCGCCAGGCAGTCCGCAGCCGGTGGCGACCAGCGAGGGCACCGAGCAGCGCGGCGGGCAGGCCGAGCGCGATCGTGCCGAGTGCCGCAGACAGCAGGGTCGGCCGCGCCGGGCCCGAGTTCACGACAAGCGCGACGAGCACGACGAACAACGTCTGCGCGCCGACGACGCCGACGATGTCGGCCACCACCGACCCCCAGGGAACGCCGATGAGCCCGTCGCGCCGGACCCGGTCGTCGGCCCCGCCCCCCTCGCCGGAGCCTGCGACATCGGAAGCACCGGGAGCCCGGCCCGTCGCCGGCGCCTGCCGGCCGGTCGGGTCACTGCCCCCGCCGACGGCACCTCTCGCGCCGGCGGCACCGCCTGCGCCGGCGATCGGGGGCCGATCCATCGCGTCCCGGTGCGACCCGTCCCCACCTGGCCGGCCCCAACCCGGCCGGCCCCAACCCGGTGGGCCCCAACTCGACGGGCGCCAACCCGGCCGGCCGCGGCCCTCCCGACCCCCACCGCCCCGCCCCTCACCGCCCCGGCCGGGACGCAGGAGCGCGGAGCCGACCGGCGTGGGGGCGGCCGCCGCCCGCCGGTGCGCGGCGCTGAGCGCGGCGGCCAGGGGGAACAGCGCCAGCCCGAGCGGCCGGAAGGAGATGATCCCGTCCGGCAGCCGCAGCGTCGTGCCGTGGGCGACGAGCCACAGGTCGGCGCCGACGCGCAGGGCCGCGGCGGGCCCGGTCGACGAACCGGTGTCCGCGCCCCACACGACCAGGACGATGAACTCGATGAAGACCAGTCCGGCCGCCGACGCGGCGATCGCCGCTGCCGCCGGCCGGCCGACCCGCTGCCACAACCGGTCGAGGAGCTGGCCGGCGGGGCCGGGACGGTGGGGGAAGGCGGGCACGGTAGGACGCTCGCACGCGGCTGCACGCCATCCCGGACAACACGCCGTCCGGATCCCGGAAATGCCGGGAACATCCCGAACGTCCGCGCTGCCCGGCATGGGGCGGCGGGACGCCAGGCCCGACGGCTAACGGTCCGCCGGCGGCTGCTGGCCGTAGGTGCCCGGAGGCGGGGACTGACCATAACCAGGCTGCTGCTGAGGCTGCGGCTCCTGGTGCTGGGGTGCCTGGTGCTGGGGTGCCTGCGGCTGGGACGGCTGGCCATAACCATCCTGCGGCTGGCCGTAGGCGGGCGGCTGGCCGTAGCCCGCAGGCGGCTGGGGGTAGCCGGCCGGCGGCTGGCCATAACCGGCCGGCGGCTGGCCATAACCCGCGGGCGGCTGGCCATAACCACCCTGCTGCGGCTGGCCGTAGCCGCTGGGCGGCGCGCCGTAGCCGCCCTGTTGGGGCTGGCCGTAACCGCCCTGAGACGGCTGTCCATAACCGGTCGGGGGCTGGCCGTATCCCTGCTGGGGCTGACCGTAACCGGGCTGGCCGTAGCCGCCGGTCGGAGCGCCGTAGCCGGGGGTCGGCTGCTGCCCGTAGGGCTGGCCGTAGGGAGGCTGACCCGGCTGCGGCCAGCCGCCGGGCGTGCCCGGGCCGCCCGCCCGACCGCGGCCGGGGATGGTGGCCCCGTTCGCCAGCGCGGCGAGGACACCGAAGACCGTCTGGGCGATGGCGGCGACCAGCGCAAGATAGAAGCCGTAGCTCGGGCCGGCGTCCAGTCCGCTCGGCACGTCGGGGAACCTGATCCAGCGGATGAGCAGGAGCAGGGCGGCGAACGCGGAGGCGCCCGGNAGGATCCACAGGGCGGACANCGGACCGACGTCCGGGATGCGCACGTTCGCGAACAGTCGCGCCGCGAGCAGACCGGCCACCGCGAGGACCAACAACACCGGGAACCAGGAGTTGAACCCGAGCCCCCAGCCGTTCTCGTGCGCCTTCGTGCCGCGGCCGAAGAACGAGTAGGTCACCGAATACCAGGGCAGGAAGCTCACGATGAACATGACCAGCCCGGAGGCGATCACCCCGATGTCGTTGGTCGCGACGCTACGACCNCCGATCTGTGCCACGACGGGAACCCCACTTCGTCAGCTCGGTCGGCACGACGACGCCGGTTCGCCCACGCACCGATGCAGGAGTCTTGCAGTCGTGGGGAGATGAGGGAAGACATCCGCGTCCCTCACTCCCGACGACCCACGACCCCTGGACCGCCTGGATGACGAGCCACCGCGGGAAGCGGAGGCCCATCATCCAGAAAGGTCTACAACGACCGCATGATGTCAGCCATCAGCCGGGCGGTCTCGGACGGGGTCTTGCCCACCCGCACACCGGCCTTCTCGAGGGCTTCCTTCTTGGCCTGCGCGGTACCGGACGAGCCGGACACGATGGCGCCGGCGTGGCCCATCGTCTTGCCCTCCGGCGCGGTGAAGCCGGCGACGTAGCCGACGACCGGCTTCGTCACGTGCGCCTCGATGTGCGCCGCGGCCCGCTCCTCGGCGTCGCCGCCGATCTCGCCGATCATCACGATCGCGTCGGTGCCCGGGTCGGCCTGGAAGGCGTCGAGGGCGTCGATGTGCGTGGTGCCGATGACCGGGTCGCCACCGATGCCGACGCAGGTGGAGAAGCCGAACTCGCGCAGCTCGTACATCATCTGGTAGGTCAGCGTGCCGCTCTTGCTGACCAGGCCGATGCGGCCGCCGGGGGTGATGTCCGCCGGGATGATGCCGGCGTTGGACAGGCCGGGGCTGGCGATGCCCGGGCAGTTCGGCCCGATGATCCGGGTCGTGCCCTTGGACTGGCCGTAGGCCCAGAACTCGGTCGTGTCGTGGACCGGCACGCCCTCGGTGATGACCACCGCGAGCGGGATGGCCGCGTCGATCGCCTCGATCGCCGCGTCCTTGGTGAACTTCGGCGGCACGAAGATGACCGAAACGTTCGCGCCGGCCTGCTCGATCGCGTCCGCGACGGAGCCGAACACGGGCACGCCCTCGACCTGCTGGCCGACCTTGCGCGGGTTCACCCCGGCCACGACGTTCGTGCCCGCGGCGAGCATCCGCTTGGTGTGCTTGGTGCCCTCGGAGCCGGTGATGCCCTGCACCACGATCCGGCTGTTCTCGTCAAGCCAGATAGCCATCGGTTCGCAATCCCTTCGCCCTGGTCAGGCCGCGGCCGCGGCGAGCTCGGCGGCGAGCTTCGCCGCGCCGTCCATCGTGTCGACCGGCTTGACCACCGAGAGGTTCGCCTCCTTGAGGATGCGACGACCCTCCTCGGCGTTGTTGCCGTCGAGGCGCACCACCAGCGGGGTGGTGACGTCACCGACGATCTTCAGCGCCTGCACGATGNCGTTGGCCACGGCGTNGCACGCGGTGATNCCGCCGAAGATGTTGACGAAGACGCTCTTGACCGACGGGTCGCCGAGGATGATCGACAGACCGTTCGCCATCACCTCGGCGGACGCGCCGCCGCCGATGTCGAGGAAGTTCGCCGGGCGCTTGCCGCCGAACTCCTCGCCGGCGTAGGTCACCACGTCCAGCGTCGACATGACCAGGCCGGCACCGTTGCCGATGATCCCGACCTCGCCCTCGAGCTTGNCGTAGTTGAGGCCCTTCTCCTTGGCCTTCTGCTCCAGCGGGTCCACCGCGGAGACGTCGACGAACGCCTCGTTCTCCGGGTGCCGGAAGTCGGCGTTCTCGTCGAGGCTGACCTTGCCGTCGAGTGCGACGACGCGACCGTCAGCGGTGAGGATGAGCGGGTTCACCTCGACCAGGGTGGCGTCCGACTTCACGAAGACGGTCCACAGCTTCGCCAGCAGCTCGGCGGCCCCGTCCAGCGCGGTCTCGGGCNGCTTGGCGGCGACCGCGATCTCGCGGGCCTTCGCCGCGTCGACGCCGGTCAGCGGGTCGATCGCGATGNGGGCCAGCGCGTCCGGGTTGGTCGCGGCCACCTCCTCGATCTCCATGCCGCCCTCGCGGGAGGCCATGGCGAGGAAGGTCCGGTTCGCCCGGTCCAGCAGGAAGGAGGCGTAGTACTCCTCCGCGATGTTGCTGGCCTCCTCGACGAGCACCGAGTGGACCGTGTGGCCCTTGATGTCCATCCCGAGGATCGCCGTCGCCTTCGCGAAGGCGTCATCCGGCCCGTCGGCCACCTTGACACCGCCGNCCTTGCCTCGGCCGCCGGCCTTGACCTGCGCCTTGACGACCACCTTGCCACCGAGCTCGGTGGCGATCGCGCGCGCCTCCTCAGGGGTGGTCGCCGTCTTCCCGGTGGGCACCGGAACGCCATGTTCGGCGAACAGCTTCTTCGCCTGGTATTCGAAGAGATCCACGGTCCGTCCAGTCGGATGCGGTCGTACGGGTTGGGTTACGTAGGGGGGCACAGAACGCCTGCGAGCCTACTGACGAGGCGGTTACGGCGCGCGTCACGCGGAGTGCCCCCGTGCGCGGCCGGCGGCGGCGACAAGCCGGGTGGCACCGGGTCCGGCCGGGGCCGTCGATGGTGCCATCGCCCGGGCTCGGCTGGCCGGGTGCCCACGTCAGGCCCATCGATACAGGACAAATGAGGTGCACATCGCGCCCCGAGCGGCACCCGCACGTCGCGCGGGGACGGATCATGCGTACGAGAAAAGACGCTGAGCGTGACCACCNCACGCGNCACCGCGAGCTGCCGTGGCCGAGGTCACGGAGTTGACCATCGGATATATGTCAGAAATCACACGGGAACAACACCGATCGTGGTCGACCTTCTGGCCGCTCCGGCCGGATCGGCGCGNAATTCACCGCAGCGCGAGGACGATCAGCAGACTGACGACCGTCAGCCCGATTCCGGTCCAACCCAGCGCGATCCCGACGGCGGCGAGCCGTCGCCCCCGCTGGTTGTGCCGACGGATCTGGGCCTGGGCCATCGAGCCGACCACGATCGCGGCGACGCTGCCCACCCCGAACAGCCAACCCAGGGCCAGGACAACCGACAGCAACGCCCGACCGTTGAGCCCGTGCTCCACCGGGGTGGTGGGCGGAAACCGGCGAGCGTCCGAGCCCTCCCCGCCCCCACCACCCACCGCCACGGGAATACGGTGCCCGCGGCCACCCGACGCCGCGGCGATCCCGCCCGGCGCCGCCGCGGCCGACCGGCGCGGCGGTGAGGCAGGCAGCGGCGCAGGTGTCGGGCGAGTCGGCGCCCGACTCGACGACGGGCTCGACGAGACCCGGCGCGACAACGGCGGGGCCGACAACGGCGGGGCCGACGACGAGGGGGCCGACGACGAGGGGGCCGACGACGACGCCGCACTCGCGGGCCTGATCCACACCTGGAACTCCGACGGATCCGGCGGCCGCGCCGGCGGGGTCGGGTCCGGCGGCCGGATGGTGTCCTCCGCCTGGTCCGTCCGGGATCGCGGGCGGGTCTCGCCCGCGGCGTGCGGGTCAGGCGGAGGTTCGCGCCGGGGCCGGACGGGCGCCCGCGAATCGGGTTCGTCCATGTCGTAGGTCCAGGGCGAGACGACCGGTTGGGATCCGGCGGGCGGGGAGGCCCCGGGGGGAACCCTGGCGGCCGAAGGCCTCGGGGCCGGCGGCGTGGACGGCGGCGGCGCGGACGGCGGTAGCGGCGCGGGCGGCAACGGGGTCAGGCGGGAGGCCGGCAGCGGCGGTGGCGGCGGGATCGTCGGCGGCGGCGAGACGGCGGGCCGGAACGCGGACGCGGGGGGCGGCGGGCCGACCGGCCAGGGGCCGGAGGCGGGCGGCGGCCCCTGGACGGAGGGCGACCAGCCACCCGCGGCGGACGGCCGCCCGCCACCCGACGGGGCGGGGTCGGACCGCCCGTCCCCCTCGGGGCCGTCGGCGGCCCGCGCGCGGTCCGCGCCGGACCACTCGCCGGCGGGCAGGACGGTGAGACCGTCGCTCGCTGCCCGGGCCGTGCCGGTCCAGGTCCGTTCGAGGAAGTCACCCGCGACGGCGTCGGCCTCGGTCACCCCCTGGACCTCCCGGCCGACCAGTGAGGCGAGCAGGGCGGAGGCGGTCGGCCGCTGTCGGGGGATCTTGGACAGGGNCCCGGCGACCGACGTGAGCAGGTAGGCGGGCAGGGCGTCGAGGTCCGGCGTGTCCCGCTGTACGCGCAGGGCGAGCTTGTCCGGCGTCTCGGCGTGGAAGGGGTGGCGGCCGGTCGCGGCGTACGTCACGCAGCTCGCCCACGCGAAGATGTCCGCCGACGAGTCCGACGCGTCCCCGCGCATCTGCTCGGGTGACATCCAGGCCAGAGTCCCGATCACGTGCCCGGTGCGGGTCAGCGTGCTGCTGTCGCTGATGTGGGCGACACCGAAATCGATCACTTTCGGCCCGTCCCACGCCAGCAGGATGTTCGACGGCTTCAGATCGCGGTGCACGACGCCCGCGGCATGGATGGCGACCAGCGCGTCGGCCAGCCCGACCGCGAGGCCGCGGACGAGATGGTTCTCCAACCGGCCCCGAGCCCGGACCGCCTCGGCCAGGCTGATGCCCTCGACGTACTCGGTGACCATCCACGGCGCCGGGGCTTCGGTGTCGGCGTCGAGCACGGCGGCGACCGCATTGCCCCGCACCCGCAGCGCCGCGTGCACCTCGCGCTCGAACCTGCTGCGGAACTCGACGTCCTCGGCGAGCTCCTCGGCAGCCACCTTCACCGCGACCGGATGTTGTTCCGGGGTGAAGCCGAGATAGACGGTCCCCATCCCCCCGGCGCCGATGCGGTTCTGCAGACGGTACGGGCCGATCTGGCGGGGGTCGTCCTCCAGCAGCGGTGTGAGCATCCCTCTCCTCACTCCACTGATCTCGCGGGAACTGATCTCGCGGGTGTGGTGCGGGCACCCACCCACTCAGGGGGCTGTGAACGAAAGGGTATGTCGCTGACTGCCGTGAAGCAGACTGCACGGTAGGTCACAAATGTCCCTTCCCTTCCGGCGTCGGGAGACATCCGAGCATCGCTCGGGGTGCCGCCGGTGAGCGTCCCGGTGCGGCGTGTCCTGCAACACCGCCGCCGTCCGGGCCATCGACACGGCCGCTGTCGGCCCCAAGATGCGGACATGGACAGTGACAGCCGACCGGGGCGGCAGACGTCCGCCGACTGGCGGACGGACCTGCTCGCCGGCATCACCTTGAGGCCGTCGGCCGCCCCCGCGGTCAACCGTCTCGGCTGGCCGGACTACGACGGACGGCCGGCGCTTAGGTGGGGTGCCGGCCTGATCGCGGGAGTGCCGGCGGTCGCGGCGGTCTGGGACTTCGCCGTCCACGGCGGCAGCTTCGGCGAGGCGGACGCCGCCGGCTTCGCCGAGGCGGCGGCCGCAGCGGTCGCGAGCCGCCGGCCGCTGGTGTCGTTCCTGCGCAGCGGCGGTACCCGGTTGCAGGAGGGTGTCGCCGGACTCGTCGGACTGCCCCGCGCCGCCCTCGCCCTCGCGGCCCTCGACGCGGCCGGGGTCGGCCACGTGGCCGTCGCCGACCAGCCGACGACCGGTGGGGTCTGGGTCACCATCGGCTCGCGCTGCGACCTGCGCTGCGCCGTCGCCGGGGCGACGGTCGGCTTCGCCGGTCCCCGCGTGGTCGCGGCGACGACCGGGACGCCGCCGCCCGCCGGCAGCCACACGGCGGCGTCCGCCTTCGCCGCCGGCCTCGTCGACGCCGCGCCCGCACCCGACAGCGTCGCGGACTGGCTGCGCCGGGCGTTGCGCGCGCTGACCCCGCCGGGCCCGATCGAACCGGTGGCCCGGGCGAGGCCGCCGATGCCGCCGGGCCCGCCGGCACCGGGGAGGCCGCCGGTACGCACGGCCCGGACCGATCTGCCGGCGGGTTTCGACAAGGTGGCCGCCCGTTCCGGCTGGGAGCAGGTGATGGCCGCCCGGACCGCGCAGCGGGCGGACGGTGCGACGGTGCTGCGCGCCCTGCTGCCCGACGGGGTCGATCTCGTCGGGCCCGATCCGCTGGTCGGTGCCCGCCTGGGTGCCCTGCTTGACGCCGGTGCCGGCGCAGGGGCCGGTGCCGGTGCGGGGGCCGGTGCCGGTGCCGGCGCCAGGGCCGGTGCCGGTGCAGGGGCCGCGCCGCACGGCGGTGGCGGGATGCGCGCGGTGGTCGTCGCGGTCGGGGCCCGACGCGGCAGCGCGCCGGGCCCGGCGGGGTACCGGCTGCTTGCCCGGGCCGCCCGGCTGGCCGGCAAGCTCGGGGTCGGGCTGGTCACGCTCGTCGACACACCGGGCGCGGCCGGCGGCGCGCACGCCGAGACCGCCGGGATCGCCGCGGCGATCGGGGATGCGATGGCGGCGGTCCTGGCCTGCCCCTCCCCGACCGTGTCGGTGGTGCTCGGCGAGGGCGGGTCGGGCGGCGCCCTCGCCGCAGCGGTCACCGATATGGTGATTATGACTCCGGAAAGTTACTTCACCGCGCTCTCCCCGGAGGGCGCCGCGACGACCCTGCGCATCCCGGTCGAGCAGGCGGCGGACCGGGCGGGGCTGCGTCCCACGGATCTGTACCGACTCGGTTTCGCCGACTGCCTGCTGCCCGCGACGACCGCGGACCAGGTGGCGCAGGCGGCCGCGGGGCTGCTCGCCGAGGTCTCCTGGCAGGACCCGGCGCAGCGGCGGGAACGCCGCCAGCAGCGCTGGTCGACAGAACTACGTGACAGTCTGTAATCTCTTTGCGTTTCTCGATCCGATCCCGACGAGGTCGGGCGAACACGCACGGGTCCACCCGGCAACAGCGTGACGCCTCGACGGCGCGACGAAGGAAGGTGATCGGCCATCGGCGAGCCGCTACCACCAGCACCCCGACAGGCACCGACCCGCCGCGCGCTCGTCGCGGGGCTGCGCGCCACCGGGGACAACGCCCGCGGACTCGCCGTCGAGACCGCCTGGGTCGCCGCCCACCTGGCCCTCTATCCGGCGAGCGCGCTGCGCCGCCAGCCGGAGCGGGACGACGAACCGTACTCTCTCGACGGTCTGCCGCCGTTGCAGCGCGGCCTGCTGGTGCGCGCGCCCGCCGCGGCCGGGACGCCGATCCTGCTGGTCCACGGGCTGGTCGACAACCGGTCGATCTTCACCCGCCTGCACCATCAGCTACGCCGCCGGGGCTTTCGCCGGGTGCGGGCGGTCGAGCTGCCTCTGTGGACCACCACCGTCGAGGACGGCGCCCGGGTGCTCGCCGCCGCGGTGACGGCCGCGGCGGGCGACGGCGGCCACGTGCATGTCGTCGCCCACTCCCTGGGCGGCCTCGTCGCCCGCTACCACGTCCAGCGGCTGGGCGGTGACCGGCAGGTCGACACTCTGATCNCCCTCGCCACCCCGCACGGCGGCACCCGCCTGGCCGAGCTGGTACCCCGGGCGCTGCCGTATCCCCTGCTCGCCCAGTTACGGCCGGGCTCGCCGCTGCTGGTCGAGCTCGGCCGCCCGGCGCCGGGATGCCGGACGCGGTTCGTCGCGGTCGCCGCCGGGCGGGACACGGTGGTCCGCCCGGCCCAGGCCGCGATCGACCATCCGGACCTGGACGCGGTGAACGTCACCGTCCCCGGGCTCGGTCATCACTCGCTGGCGTTCAACGGGGCGGTGACGCGCCGGGTTGCGGGCTGGCTGGCAGGGACGACGGCGCCGGAGCAGTCAGAGCTGCTCGACCAGGGCTCGGAGCTTCCCGACCAGGGGTCCGAGCTGCGTGCGCGGGACTCAGAGCTTCTCGACCGGGGCGTAGCGCAGCAGCAGGCGCTTGGTCCCGGCGTCCGCACCGAAGTCGATCGTCGCCTCGGCCGAATCCCCCACCCCACCGGTGGCGACGACGACTCCGAGGCCGAAGCTGTCGTGGGTCACCCGGTCGCCCTGGCGCAGCTCCAGCACGGGCCGCGCCGAGGGACGGCCGCGGCCGGCGAACGGTGAGTTCGGCAGCGGCTTGCGGGCCGGCGCGCTCCCGCCGCCCGCCCGGCCGGCGCCCTGCCCCGCCGAGCCCGACCCGAACCCGCCCGACCCGAACCCGCCCGGCCCGGACCCTCCGGAGCCGCCCCAGGGGCGCGCAGCCGGCTCCGGCGCCGCCTCGACGAGACGACGCCAGTCGACCAGCGCGTCGGGCACCTCACCGAGGAACCTCGACGGCGGGTTGTACGCCGGCTGGCCCCAGGCACTGCGGACGACCGAGCGGGTCAGGTACAGCCGGGAGCGGGCCCGGGTGACTCCCACGTAGGCCAGGCGGCGCTCCTCTTCCAACTGGGTGGGGTCGCCCAGGGTCCGCAGATGCGGGAAGACGCCGTCCTCCAGGCCAGTGAGGAAGACGACGGGGAACTCCAGGCCCTTGGCGCTGTGCAGGGTCATGAGGGTGACGACGCCGTCGGAGCCGTCATCGGTGGGAACCTGGTCGGCGTCGGCGACCAGTGAGACCTGTTCGAGGAACTCGGCGAGAGTGCCCTGCGGGTTGCNCTCGGTGAACTCCTGGACGACGCCGACCAGCTCCTGCAGGTTCTCCACCCGGCCCTGGGCCTCGACCGTGTCCTCCGCAAGAAGCTCGGACAGGTAGCCGGTGCGTTCGAGGACAGCCTCGACGACGGCGACCGGTCCGTCCGCCTCGATCGCGCGCAGCTCGGCGAGCAACGCCGCGAACTCGCGCACCGCCTTCGCCGAGCGGGTGGCGATCCCCGGCACCTCGCCGACCCGCTCCAGCGCCGCGGCGAACCCGATCCGCTCGACTTCGGCGAAGCCGGCGAGCGCCGCCTCGGCCCGGTCCCCGATGCCGCGCCGCGGCACGTTGAGGATGCGGCGCAGGTTCACCGTGTCGTTCGGGTTGGCCAGCACCCGCAGGTAGGCGAGCAGATCGCGGATCTCGCGGCGCTCGTAGAAGCNCACCCCGCCGACGACCCGGTAGGGCAGCCCGACCCGGACGAAGATCTCCTCGAAGACGCGGCTCTGCGCGTTGGTCCGGTAGAACACCGCGACGTCCGCGGGCCGGGCCAGCCCCGCGTCGGTGAGCCGGTCGACCTCCTCGGCGACGAAGGCGGCCTCGTCGTGCTCGTTGTCCGCGACGAATCCGACGATCTTCTCCCCGTCGCCCGCGTCGGACCACAGCCGCTTCGCCTTGCGCTGGTTGTTGCGCGCGATCACCGCGTTCGCGGCGGACAGGATGGTCTGGGTGGAACGGTAGTTCTGCTCCAGCAGGATCACCGCGGCGTCGGGGAAGTCCTCCTCGAACTCCACGATGTTGCGGATGTTCGCCCCGCGGAAGGCGTAGATCGACTGGTCGGCGTCACCGACGACGCAGAGCTCGGCGGGCGGCACGGCGCCCGACGCCCACGTGACGGTCGACACCGCCGCGTCCGCCGCCGCCCCCGGCCCTGGCACGTCGGCGTCGGCGTCGGCGTGCGCGGGCTGGCCGACGAGTTCCCGCACGAGGACGTACTGGGCGTGGTTGGTGTCCTGGTACTCGTCCACCAGCACGTGCCGGAACCTGCGCCGGTAGTGCTCGGCGACGTCGGGGAACGCCTGGAGCAGGTTGACCGTCATCATGATCAGGTCGTCGAAGTCGAGCGCGTTGGCCTGGGCCAGCCGCTGCTGGTAGGCGGCGTACACCTCGGCGAGGGTGCGCTCCTGGTGACTGCTCGCCCGGTCCCGGGCGGCCTCCCAGTCGATCAGCTCGTTCTTCAGGTTGCTGATCTGCGCGGCCAGCCCGCGCGCCGGGTGCCGCTTCGGGTCGAGGTCGAGATCCCGGGTGACCAGCGTGATCAGCCGCTGCGCGTCCGCGGCGTCGTAGATGGAGAAGGAGGACCCGTAGCCGAGCCGCTTCGCCTCCGACCGCAGGATGCGCACGCAGGCCGAGTGGAACGTGCTGACCCACATCGCCCGCGCCCGCGGGCCCACCAGCGCGCCGACCCGCTCCCGCATCTCGGCTGCGGCCTTGTTCGTGAACGTGATCGCCAGAATCTCCCCGGGCCGCACGCCCCGGGCCGCCAGCAGGTAGGCGATGCGATGGGCCAGCAACCGGGTCTTGCCCGAGCCCGCGCCCGCCACGACCAGCAGCGGCGCGCCGATGTGCACCACGGCGGCACGCTGCTGCGGATTGAGCCCGTCGAGCAGGCCCTCGGCATCGAGCCTGGGTGCCCCGCCGCCTGCGTCGCCGCCCGCGGACGGGGCGAGCACCGCCGGGCCGAACAGGTCGTAGGGCACGCCACCGCCGACGCCCGCGGCCGACTCGCCGAAGGCACGGGGGGACTCACCGAACAGAGTGCTCATCAGACCTCGATCGTACGTTCGACGCCGGACTGGTCGGAGCCGGGCTCGCCGGGGAGGCGCCGCCTCCCGGCCGGACCGGCGGCGGCCTGCCGCGGAGCGGCCCGCCGTGAAGCGCCACGCGCCCGCGACGTCGCCGACCCACGTGTCGCCACCTTATGGTCACCTCGGCCGCCCACCGCCCGGCGGGCCGCCTCAGGCCGTGGTCCGCAGTTCGCCGACGTCGTCGGTCGCGACCGCCGCGAGCGACTTGACCCGGCTGGCCACCCCGGGATCGATGTTGCCCCCCGACAGGATCGCCACCGTCGGCCCCTGCACGAGGCGGCCGTGGCGCAGCAGCGCGGCGACCGGCGCGGCTCCGGCCGGCTCCACCGCGAGACCGGCGCGGCGCAGCAGCACCATCGCCTCCCAGAAGGCGGCCTCGTCCACGGTCACCACCTCGTCGACCAGCCTGGTGGCCAGCGCGAAGGTCAGCGCACCCGGTTCGCTCACCGCCATGCCGTCGGCGATCGTGCGGGGCCGCGCCGCCGGTCGGGGCAGCACCGGCCGCCCGGACAGCCGGCTGCCCGGGATGGTGGGAACGCCCCGGCCGCGCGCCGCGGCGCCCGGCAGATCGGCACCCACCACCGCGGTGAGCCGCCGACCGGCTCGCAGCGAGGCGGCGAAGGCGGGGGCCAGCACCGACTGCACCCCGATCACGCGCACGCCGGGCCGGCGCGCTCGCAGCGCCGCGGCGACCCCGCTGACGAGCCCGCCGCCGCCCACACCGACCAGGACGGTCCCCAGGTCCGGCACCTGGTCGAGCAGCTCGAGACCGATCGTGCCCTGCCCGGCCACCACGGCCAAATCGTCGAAGGGATGCACGAGCAGGCGCCCGCCGCGGGCGGCGAAGTCGGCGGCCGCGGCGAGGGCGGCCTCCACCCCTCCGGGCACCTCCTCGACCCGCGCGCCCCACCGGCGGGTCCGGGCGACCTTGACGGGGTTCGCCCCCGCCGGTACGAAGATCGTCGCCGGGACGCCGAAGGTGGCCGCCGCGAACGCCACCCCCTGGGCGTGGTTCCCGGCGCTGGCCGCGACGACTCCCCGGGCTCGCGCCGCCGGGTCCGCGGTCGCCACCCGGTGGTAGGCGCCACGCAGCTTGAACGAGCCGGTGTGCTGCTCGTGCTCGCACTTGAACCACACGGGTGTGCCGAGCGCGGCCGACAGGCCGGGATCAGGCACGACCCGAGTCCGCCGCGCCACGCCGTCGAGCACCCCGGCCGCCGCCTCGATGGCTTCGACACGCAGATCCGCGTCGACACGCTGATCCGCTTCGGCACACAGGTCCGCCTCGACGCCCGGGTCGGCCTCGACATCCGGGTCGGCCTCGCCGGGCCCGGGGTCCCCGCTCCCGGGCGTCGGTTGGTCGTCGTCTGCGGCTGGTGCGGTCATGATGCCTCTCCCGGCGGCTGTGCGGCCACCTCGCCGTGACCGCGGCAACAAAAAAGCCCCCCGCCGAGAGGGCGGAAGGGCTGGCGCGCGGACCCGGAGCTCGGGTGCGCGCCTAAGTAATGGCCATCTCGTGCACGGTCACAGGTTCAGCGTGCTCCGGACTTGCCCGGACGTCAAACCGGCAGGCGCCCGGCGGCGGTCAGGACCGCCGGGCGCCTGCCGCCGACGGGCGTTCGGGCTACTCCCACTCGATGGTGCCCGGGGGCTTCGAGGTGATGTCGTAGACGACCCGGTTGACCTGTCCCACCTCGTTGACGATCCGGTTGGAGATCCGTTCGAGCAGCCCGTAGGGCAGCCGCGCCCAGTCGGCGGTCATCGCGTCCTCGCTGGTGACCGCGCGCAGCACCACCGGGTGCCCGTACGTGCGCTCGTCGCCCTGCACGCCGACCGACCGCACGTCCGCGAGCAGCACCGCGAAGACCTGCCAGATCTCCCGGTCCAGCCCGGCCCGGCGGATCTCGTCGCGGACCACCTCGTCGGCCGCCCGGACCACGTCGAGCCGCTCGGGGGTGACCTCACCGATGATGCGGACGGCGAGTCCAGGGCCGGGGAACGGCTGGCGCCAGACGATCTCCTCGGGCAGGCCGAGCTCCTCACCGAGGCGGCGCACCTCGTCCTTGAACAGGGTGCGCAACGGCTCGACCAGGCCGAACCGCAGGTCCTCCGGCAGGCCGCCGACGTTGTGGTGCGACTTGATCTTCGCCGCGGTCGGGGAACCGGACTCGATCACGTCGGGGTACAGCGTCCCCTGCACGAGGTGCTCGATCGTCGCACCCTCGGCCTCGGCGCGGGCCTCCAGCTCGCGGGCCGACTCCTCGAAGACCCGGATGAACTCCCGTCCGATGATCTTCCGCTTGTGCTCCGGGTCGGTCACGCCCNCCAGCGCCGCGGCGAACCGGTCGGCCGCCTTCACGTGGACGAGATCGACGCCGGTGGAGGCGACGAAGTCCCGCTCGACCTGCTCGGCCTCACCCGCCCGCAGCAGGCCATGGTCAACGAAAACGCAGGTCAGGGCATCACCGACAGCACGGTGCACGAGCGCCGCGGCGACCGCGGAGTCCACCCCGCCGGACAGCCCGCAGATCAGCCGGCCCGAGCCGACCTGGGNGCGCACCGCCGCCACCGCCTCGTCGACGATGTTCACCATGGTCCAGGTCGGCCGGCAGCCCGCACCCACCAGCAGGAAGTGCCGCAGCACGTCGAGCCCGCGCTCGCTGTGCACCACCTCCGGATGGAACTGGACGCCGTAGAGGCGGCGGGTCGGATCCTCGAAGGCGGCGACGGGGGTCGACGGGGTGGACGCCGTCACCCGGAAGCCGGGCGGGGCCGCGGTCACGGAGTCGCCGTGCGACATCCACACCTGCTGGGCGACCGGCAGGCCGTCGAACAGGACGCCCGGCCCGGTCACCGACAGGCGAGTCGCTCCGTACTCTGCCGTTCCAGTCCGGGCGACCGAGCCGGCCAGCGCCTGGGCCATCACCTGGTGGCCGTAGCAGATGCCGAGAATAGGCAGCCCGGTCTCGAACAACGCAGGGTCGACCCGAGGCGCTCCCGGCGAGTACACCGACTTCGGCCCACCGGAAAGGATCAGTGCGGACGGTCTGCGGGCGAGGATCTCGTCCACGGGCATGTCCCACGGCACGATCTCCGAGTACACATGGCATTCCCGGACCCGTCGGGCGATCAGTTGGGCGTACTGCGCGCCGAAATCGATCACCAACACCGTGTCGTAGCCGGGATGCCCCGGCGCACNGGCGCCCGCGGGCGTGCCGGGCCTGGCCACCGGCGCCGTCGGGGCGCCCCCCGCCGGGCCCACGGCCCCCGG
Source organism: Frankia sp. AvcI1 (assembly GCF_001420875.1). Taxonomy (NCBI): domain Bacteria; kingdom Bacillati; phylum Actinomycetota; class Actinomycetes; order Frankiales; family Frankiaceae; genus Frankia; species Frankia sp. AvcI1. The sequence goes on from NZ_LJFZ01000008.1 coordinate 223,706, forward strand.
TCTCACATCGTGACCAGCATCGCTGCGCTGCAACTCGCTCACCCCGCAAGCCTACGGACCCTGCGGCACCTGTGGGCCAGGCCTACTCGGGCGACCTTCCGGGCCCGGCCGCCGCCCATCGGCGCCCGTTCACGGGAACCGGCGGCGCATCGCGGCGCCCCCGAAGACCCGTAACGGCGGATGTCGCAGATGCCTGCTTTGCACCTTCAGTGCCACTCACCGGGACAACCGCTACGTCACGATGGGCGTACGTTGTCGGGCTTCGCGACGGTTACGCAGACGGTGACTCCGTGCGCCGTGACCACAACTGGCGTGCGGCCACCAAGGCGCTTACGGTAGGCGCCTTTCGGATGCCGACTTCGTACCGCTATGGTGCCTGGCAAGGGACATCAGGGCCCGATACCGAGCCATCCTGGTACGACGTGTTCCGGGAGGCTGGCGGAGAGGTTGCGAAGGTACGTGCGCAGACAACCGATGGCCAGCAGCACGGGCATCGNCGCAGATCCGGAGCCGACCTCGGCGCCGGGTTTGCCCGTGGACACCGAAGACGGCGGGCAGCGCGACGATCGCCCAGCGGCGCCACCGGACCCCGCGGGGTCCNGTCTGGTGCGCCTTCGTCGCGCCGCCAGCAACCCCACCAACTGGCGGGTCCGCACCAAGCTGATCGCGATTCTGGCCGTGCCGGTCATCGCGATCCTGGTCTACTCCTCCATCGAGGCCAGCACGGTGTTGACCAGCACCCGTGACGTCAACCGGATCTCGGATCTCACCGAGATCGGCCGGTCCGCGTCGACGCTCGCCCATGCCCTGCAGACGGAACGGACGTACAGCACNGGCTTCGTGGCGAGCGGCCCGGTCGGTTCCCGCGACGACGCCGCCGTCCCGCCCCGCCAGGCGGCGGTGAACGATGCCTACCAGGCCTACAAGGCGGTGGCCAACGGACGGCGCGGTTCCTTCGGCGGCGAGGTCCGGCGGGCCCTCGACGACGTCCAGACCCGGATGGACTCGCTGCCCGCGAAGCGGCAGACGATCCAAAGAGTTGTCGACCCGAAAGCCGTCCAGACGGCCTTTCAGCCGATCATCGACTCGCTGATCAACCTGGTCCAGCTCATCCCGCAGGGAAATGACGACCAGCAGCTCGACGACGGCGTCAATACGGCCTACTTCCTCATGTCGGGGACGGAACTCCTCGCGCAGCAGCAGGCCCTCGTCTACGGCCTGCTTCCACGCGGCAGCAACCAGGTCTTCACCGAAGGTGACTATCGCGAGTTCCTGTCGGCCGAGACGCAGCGGTCACGGGAACGCGACGACCTCGAAAACGTCGCCGGGCCAGCCCAGCAGGCCATCTACAACCCGACAATCGACACCGAAAACAATGGCGACATCCGCAACACCCAGAATTACGTCGAGGAGGTCCTGGACGCGCCCATCGGCCAGCCCCTGACCGTCGTCGAGTCGGAGAAGTGGAACCGGGCGACCCAGGAGACCATCGACACCAGCACCGACGCCACGGACAAACTCCTGGGTCTCGTGGACGACCGGGTCGACACCCTGCGCGGCAACATCCAGCACCGGGCCCTGCTGTCCGGTCTGCTCATCGTGCTCATCCTCGCCGCCGCCCTGCTGTCCGCGCTCGTCGTGGCGCGGTCGCTGGTCCGGCCGCTGCTGGCGCTGCGGACCGCGGCGCTCGACATCGCCGACCGCCGGCTGCCGGAGGCCGTCCGCCGCCTGCGTGACTCCACCGACCAGGACATCGACGACTCGATCGAACCGGTCGGTATCAACACCGACGAGGAGGTCGGTGAAGTTGCCCGGGCCTTCGACGAGGTCCACCGTGAGGCGATCCGGCTGGCCTCCGAGCAGGCGTCGCTGCGAAACAACGTCAACGCGATGTTCGTGAACCTCTCCCGCCGCAGCCAGGGGCTGGTCGAGCGCCAGCTCCGCCTGATCGACGACCTGGAGAACCGCGAGCAGGACCCCGACCAGCTCTCCAACCTCTTCAAGCTGGACCNCCTCGCCACCCGAATGCGGCGGAACAACGAGAGCCTGCTGGTCCTCGCCGGCACGGACACCGCCCGCCGCTGGACGCACCCCGTGCCGCTCAACGAGGTGGTCCTGNCCGCCATCTCCGAGGTGGAGCAGTACACCCGGGTGAAGCAGACCTCGGCCGCGCCGGTGTCCATCGCCGGCAACGGTGTCAGCGACGTCGTCCACCTCGTCGCCGAGCTGCTGGAGAACGCCACCTCGTACTCGCCGCCGGTCACCGAGGTGCTCGTGACCAGCCATTCCCTCGGCCCCGGCGCCGGCGCGATGATCGAGATCGAGGACCAGGGCATCGGCATGCCGGCCAAGGAGCTCGAGCGGGTCAACGAGCGGCTGGCCAATCCCCCGGTCGTTGACGTGTCGGTGTCGCGCACGATGGGACTGTTCGCCGTCGACCGGCTGGCCGGCCGGCACGGCATCCGCGTCCAGCTGCGGGAGTCGGCGTCGGGCGGTATCACCGCCGTCGTCCGGCTGCCCGCGAAGCTGGTCACCGGCGACAGCGCCGCCGGCGCCCTGCCCGGCCGTCCCCCGGCCCTGAACCGGCCCGCGACCGCCCCGGCGATCGGCGGCGGACGGCCCGCGGAACGCACCGAGCGGCCGAGTAACGGCGTGGCGCCCGACCGCGCGAACGGGGCCCCGACCCCGGCGGGTACCGGCGCGAGCAACGGGGTGAGCAACGGGCACCGGCCCGAGTCGGAGCCCGCGACGCGGGAGAACATCTTCGACGACTCCAGTGGTCCGCGGCGCTTCCCCAACACCGGTCCGTTTCCGCTGACCGGCCCGCTGGCCGCGCAGCTCGGCTCCGACCGGACCGGTCCGATGCCCACCGCGGACCGGCGCGACTTCGGTCTGGAGGAGTTCTCCCCCGGCCTGGACGGCCGCAACGACCGGGACAGCGAGACCGGCGGCACGGCGTCCACCCCGTCGACCGCGCCACGTGAGGGCGACGGGGGCACCGCACGACGGGCCGCGCAGTTCCCGAGCACCGGCCCGCAGGACCGGGCGCCCGACGGCCCCGCCGACGACGACCGCGGCCCGCGGGACTTCGACAGCCAGGAGATCGACCTCGACGTCCGGCCCGGCCACGACAGCGGGCCACGGGGCCGCGCGGGCACGCCACCCGGCGGCACCGCCGGCGGCACCGCTCCCCGCGGCGCGTCACCCGGCGGGGTCACCCCCGACACCGAGGCCATCGACCGGCGCGGGCCGGCCGCCCGCCGCGAGCAGCCCGCACCGGACGTCACGAGCCCCGTGTCGTTCGGGGACAACCGTTGGCCGACCCGCCCCCGGCCCACGGACGCCGAGCCCGCCACGGGCGAGCAGCCCGAGGCGACGCCGAAGCTGCCCGTGCGGGAGCGCCCGAACCTCCGGGACCGCGCCGACCACGAGGCACCCAGGCATCCGGTCGAGCCGGTCGCCCCGCGGCCGGGCGACGTGTTCGCCCGCGCGGACGACCGGCCCGAACCACAGGCGCGGCCACGCCCCGAGCCCGCCACCGGATCGCCGTCACCGGCCGGCCTGCCGTCACCGGCCGGCCTGCGGCCGCCGATCCGCCCGCAGGCGCCGACCGGTCCCCAGTCACGGACCGGTCCCCAGTCGCAGGCGGGGCCTCAGCCGCAGGCACGGACCCTCCCGCAGGCCGGACCGCAGACACCGACCGTTCCCGGTCGGGTCGCGGAGCCGGCGCCCGCCGAGATCACCGGCGAGCAGGCCACGGCCGAGTCGGAGACCGACGACGTCGAGACCTCGCCGATCTTCGACTCGGTGTCCGCGTGGTTCCAGCGCCGGACACCGGGCGACGCGGCATCGGCCCAGCGCCAGGCCTCCGCGGCTGCCGCGCGTGCGGCCGGCGAGCCGGCGGCCGCGGTCCCGGCCCGGCCGGTCGGGCGTCCCGGCATCGGCGGGGCCTTCGGGCAGCGCGGTCCGGCCCGTCCGGCGGCCGAGCCCGCCACACCCGCCCGCCCGGCGGCGGCCGAGCCGGCCGCGCCGGCGCCGGTGGCCGCCTTCGCCGCGCCGCACCAGTCCCCGGCCCCCGGCGGCCCGGTGCGGCCGGGGGCCGGGCAACCGGGCACCAGGCCACAGCCCACGGCGGCGCAGTCCCACCAGCCACCGGCACCGAACCAGTCCGTGCCACCGCTTCAGGCTGCACCACCGCTTCAGACGGCACCACAGCACCAGACGNCACCACAGCACCAAACGGCACAGCCGCCGGACCGGGGAGGCTGGAGCTCTCCCGGGGACGCCGGCTGGCAGGCAGCCGAGTCGTTGCGCCAGCCGAGCAGCGGTGGCGTGACGCGATCGGGCCTGCCGGTGCGAGTTCCCATGACCCATCTCGTGNCCGGCAGCGCCGAACCCGCGCCAAGCCGGCGTCCCGCCGAAACCTCGACCAGGTCTCCCGAGGCCGTCGGTGGCCGGCTTGCCAGCTTCTACCAGGGCGTGCGGCAGGGACGTGATGTCGGAGTCGACACCACGAGGAATCCCCGACGTGACGCGCAGGAGGAACGGTGACACCCGTGAGTTCTGAGGCTCAGAACCTCAACTGGTTGATCAACAATTTTGTCGATCGAGTCCCGGGTGTCGCCCACACCGTGGTGGTGTCCGCGGACGGGCTGCTGCTGGCCGTCTCCGACGGCTTTCCCCGCGACCGGGCCGACCAGCTCGCCGCGGTGGCCTCCGGGCTGGTGAGCCTGACCCAGGGGGCGGCACGCGTGTTCGAGGCGGGCGCCGTGACGCAGAGCGTCGTCGAGATGGAACACGGCTTCCTGTTCATCATGTCGATCAGCGACGGGGCGAGCATGGCGGTGCTGGCGGCGCCGTCGTGCGACATCGGCCTGGTCGGCTACGAGATGGCACTGCTGGTCAGCCGGGCGAAGGATGTTCTCACCCCGGCGCTGCGGGCCGAGCTGCAGGGAACGCTTCCGCGGTGAACGAGCGGCAGCACAGGGAGTCAGGGTGAGTATCGATCCCGAGAACGCGCCCGGTCCGGTCGTCCGTCCCTACGCGATGACCGGCGGGCGTACTCGGTCACGCTACGAGCTCGCCATCGAGGCGCTCGTCTTCACGACGCCGCTCGGCGAGGAACGGGCCATCGGCCTCAACCTCGAGCAACAGACCATCGCCGCCATGTGCCGGCAGGTGCGATCCATCGCGGAGATCGCCGCCGGGCTCCGGGTGCCTCTGGGAGTCGCCCGTGTGCTGGTCGGCGACATGGCGGACGAAGGCTTCGTCCGCGTCCACCAGCAGCCTGACCGCGACGAGGCACCGGATCTCGCGTTGCTCGAAAGGGTTCTCAGTGGCCTTCGAAAGCTCTGACAACAGACGGGTCAACTCCTCCGTCGCCACGACTTCGGTGAAGATCGTGGTGGCGGGAGGATTCGGCGCCGGGAAGACCACCTTTGTGGGCTCGGTGTCCGAAATCGTCCCGCTGCGTACCGAGGCCGTCATGACCGAGGCGGGAGCCCACGTCGACGACCTCACCCACCTGTCCGACAAGACCACGACCACGGTCGCGATGGACTTCGGCCGCGTCTCCCTCGACGAGGACCTGATCCTGTACCTGTTCGGGACGCCCGGGCAGTACCGCTTCTGGTTCATGTGGGACGACATCGTCCGGGGCGCCATCGGCGCGATCGTCCTGGCCGACACCCGCCGGCTGGCCGACTGCTTCGCCGCCGTCGACTACTTCGAACAGCGTCAGCTGCCGTTCGTCATCGGCGTCAACTGCTTCGANGGCATCCTGCGGCACTCCATCGAGGATGTCCGCGAGGCACTGCAGATCAGCCCGACCGTGCCGATCATCACCTGCGACGCCCGCAACCGGGACTCGACCAAGAGCGCGCTGATCGCCGTGGTCGAGCACACGATGTCGCGGGCGGCCGCTCGCGCCTGACCCGCTGCAACCCTGCAACCCTGCACCGCTGCACACCTGCACACCTGCACTGCCGCGAACCTGAGCTGCCGCAGTCCGGACCCACCAGACAACGCGAGGGGCCCCGGGACACGTGTCCCGGGGCCCCTCGCGTGTGTGCGTCGGCGGTCCGCCGCTCAGACCGGCGGCGGGAGCGGGCGCAACTGCGTGTCCACCCCGACCTTGCTGTTGCCGCTGTTGTTCACGACCTTGAGCGCGAAGTCGTTGTCGACCTGGTCCCACTGCCCGCCGACCAGCGCGGTTCGGGCCACGTTCTTCGGCACGTTCGACTGGGATCCGAACGCCACCGGGCCGACGATCGTCTGGGCGTCGACCTCCTTGACGGCCGCGGCGATCGCCTCCCGGTCCAGCGAGGCGGCGCCGCCGAGCGCCTTCACGGCCACCTCGAACAGTGCGTAGGAGAAGCCCAGCGACTGCGTCCAGCCGCGGCCGCGGGCGCTGGCGAAGTCACTGGCCAGGTCCTGGGAGGTCTTGTTGTTCAGCGAGCTGCGGTAGGGGTGTGCGGGCGACCAGGCGACCTCGGTGGTCAGCCCGTCGCCGTTGGACCCGAGCGCCCGGACGTCCTCCTGGAAGTTCAGCGCCTTCGACACGGTCAGCGCCTTCGGGGTGAAGTCCGCGGTTCGGGTCTGGCGCCGGAAGGTGGCGAAGTCCGCTGCCTGGGCGATGCCGACGACCGCCTGGACGCCGGCGGCCTTGAAGGCGCTCAGGTAGGAGTCGAACGACGGCGCTCCCACCTGGTAGCCCGAGGTCGCCGGCGAGGTGAGCTGAAAATCAAAGTTGCGGATGGTGGGAATTCCGAAGTCGGGGTTGGCGAATGCCTGGCCGTCATCGTCCGCGGGATACATCAACCCCACCTTGGTGATCCCGAGCTGGCGCCACATCGCCACATAGGTGGCGACGACGTCCTCCATCCCCCAGTAAAAGTGGTAGGTCCAGTGGAAGGGCATGTCGACGTTACCGCCGCGCCCGTTCCACCAGGACTGCCAGGGGGCGCTCGTCGAGATACACGGAACCTGGTTGATCTCACACTGATCGGCGACCGGAATGGCCGTGTCCGAGGTTCCGCCGACCAGGACGATGTCGACCTTGTCCTTGAAGATCAGGTCGGTCGCGGCGATCCCGGCCCGGTGCCGGTCGNACTCCGCGTCGCGGACGAAGATCTCCACCGGGTAGCTGCGACCGCCCACCTTGACCCCGTCGGCGAGCAGTGACCNCATCGTCTGGACGACGTACGAATCGACCACGCTGTAGGAGCTGAGCGTCCCGGTACGGGAGGTCACGTACCCGAGACGCACCTTGCGCGGACCATCGGAGGACGACGACCCGCCGCAGGCGGCGAGCAACCCGGCGGCCGGCGCGGCCACCGCGGCGGTCCCGGCCCAGCGGAGCAGACTGCGCCGGTCGACGGCCGGTCGACCGGTCCCGACAGCCGCCGGGACACCGCCGCCCACCCCGCCGGCCACATCCTTCTCGTTGCCGGCGGCGGAACGCCGCCAGCCACCCATACCACGGTCAGACCTGAGCATGGCACCTGATCCTGCCGCACCGCCGTCTAAACCCGACAACCGGGGTCGCCCGCCGACCGGCCGGCATCGCCGACCCACCGGTTAGAACAGACATTTCGCCGTTCCCGCTTACAGTCAGCATAGGGACGGATGTTCTCAGTTCACTCCNCAGATTCGATGCGGCGCAGTCCCGTTGGCCTTGAGATCCAGGGTGCCCTGCGCCTTCCCGCGGATTCCGTCCCCCGGCTTGGCGATGTGCACCGCCGCGAGGTCCTTCAGCGGACCGCTGGTGAACCTCACGTCGCCGATCACATTCCCGCCGTCGTTGCCGGCCACGGGGGTGATCGTGTACTGGCCGCCCACGCCGTTCCAGGTGTAGTCGCCCGCCGTGCGTTGGACCACCAGCACCCCCACCACCTCGTGGGACAGGCTGATCGGATCGGTGACGGTGACCAGGCGGCACTGCCAGCTGCCGTCGATCATCGCCTTGCCGGTGAGGGCGTCCGGGTTGGTCGTCGCCGGGGTGGCCGAGGCGTCGGCCGACGGGCTCGCGGTGATCGGCCCGCCGCCCTCGTTGCCGCCACCGCGCAGCAGGACATAGCCGCCGACCGCCAGCAGCGCCACGACCAGCGCGACCGCCAGCGGGCCGATCCAGCCCTGCCGGAGCCAGGCCAGCCGGTCCTCGAGCGGCGGCTCGTCGTCGGGCGTCGCGTCCCGGCGGTCGGTCGGTTCCAGCAGTCCCGAGGACGTCGCCGCGCGCGCGGACCGCCGCTGCGGGCTCGCAGGGCCGCCACCCCCATGGCCCCCACCCCCATGGCCGCCACCGCCATGGCCGCCACCGCCATGGCCGCCGGTGGTGTCCGCTCGCCGACCCGTGGCGCGGCGCGCCCCCGGCCCGGCCGCGCCGCTGCGGGCTGCCCGGTCGGCTGTGCGCCGCCGCCGCTCGCCGGTGTCGGAACGGCCTTCCACCCGACCGCCGGCAGTGGGCCGTCCCGCGGACGGGGCGGAGACCGGCTGCAGGCTGTCGGTGTCAGTCACCGGATTCGGCGTGCGGCGACGATCGGCGGGAACGCTGCGACCGCTCGGCTTGCGCACCGTCCGGGACGGCTGCCAACCGCTGTCGTCGTCCCCCGCCGAGTTCGCGGCGCCGCCCCGTCCCCGGCCCGATGCTCGCCGGGTGACCAGGGAGGTCATCTCGGCCGGCGTCTCCGGCCGGCGCCCGGTGGGGCCGGCCGCGCCGGGGCTCCGACCGCCCGCCTCGCCGGGCTGCCCGGGACTGCCCTCGGGCTGCCCACCGGTAGCCGGTGCATCCGGCCGGTACAGCGGCCGGGCTGTCGTCATCGTCTCCTCGACCCGCCGCGGAGGCGGGCCACCGGCTCGCATGCCGACCGGGGCCGCGTCCGGCGCGACCGAGGCGGAACCGGCTCGGTCGACGCCTGTCGCTGCTCCCTCCCGAGCAGGGGACAGGTGGCGCTCCCCCGCCGGCGAGGCGGCGGGCGCACGCCAGCCGGTGCCGGCTCCCCCGATTCCAGGCGCTCCGACTCCAGACTCACCGATTCCAGGCCCGGCGGGTCCGGGCGCTCCAGCCTCCGGCACTCCAGCCCCGGCCATCCCGACCCCGGACCCACGGCGACGCCGTCCCACCGGCAACGGCCCCGACAGGGGATCTTCCCGGTCGGCGAGCGAGCCGGGGACGCCGGGCGGCGGCAGCGGGCGGACGAAACTGCCGGTGTCGGTCAACGGGTTGCGCCAGGCCGAGGCGCCGGGCGCACCCTGCGACGCATCCCGGGGGCGTTCTGGTCGAGCGAGGGGCGCCGCGGTGGGGCCGGAGCGCCCGCGATCGACCGCAGGCCCCGGCTCGATCCCAGCGGCCGGTCCCGACAGGCTCGCCGACGCCGCGCCGGCGCCGAGAAGCGGGCCGGCGCCCGCGCGGTCGTACACACCTCCTGCCGGGGGCGCCGCCGCCCCGGCTGCGAACGCCTCGCGGGCGGCCGCGGCCTGGCCGCGCGCGGCGAGGTCCCCGGGTCGGCCCGCAGCTCCAGCTCCGGACTCCCGCGACGGGTAGGCACCCACCCCACCGAAGCCGCGCGGCGGCACCGACGGGTAGTCGGGAGCCTGCCCGCCCGTCCCCCAGCCTGCCTGGGCCGGGTCGGCTGCGGGTGACGCCGGCGGCCGCAGCCGCGGCGAGCTGTGGCCGTTCCACGGATCCGTCTGCCGAGGGGCCTCCCGCCCACTGCCCGCGGTGGCGGGCAGGTCGGCCCCGCCCTGGGGTCCGTAGCCGCCGGGGCCGGTCCAACCCGGGCCGCGACCGCCGGGCATCGCCGGCCGAGCCGGATGCGGGCTGGCGTCGGTCACGCCGAAGCCGTCCGGTCCCACGCGCTGTTGCGTCCCGGGCTCCGGCTGGCGGGCCCCCCCGAACGGCGAACCGGTCGCCCGGCCGGCCGTTCCCGGCGGTGCGGCTGCAGACGCGGCTCCGGCCACGGGCATGCCGTTGGTACCGGGCATGCCGTTGCTGCCGGGCATGCCGTTGGTACCGGGCATGCCGTTCGTGCCGGGCATGGCGGGGGCCGCGGAGAAGCCCGCGGACGCCGGCGGGCCGGCGGGCGCGGACGGCGGGTACGCGGCCTGCCGTGGCGCCGCGACCGGGTAGGCCGCCGGGGGCTGAGACGACAACGGGGTCGGACCCGTACGGGGACCGGTGGCGGGGACCGGACGGGCGGAGATGGGGAAACCGCCGGTGAACGGGTCGGTGTAACCGCCGGCGGACCGGTCCGCCGCGGGCGCGCCGTGCTGGGGCGAGTCACCGACGCGCACCGCGTCCGCGGACGAACCACCCCACGCCCGCTGGTCACCGGGCCCGGTCCGGCCACCTGCCACCGGCGATCCGATCCGGTCGACGCCCGGCTCCCGACGGGCGGACGGGCCGGCGCCGGCGGATGCGGGCGGTACCGGGGGTGACATCGACGGCAGGTTCGCCATCGGCCGGAAACCGCCCGGCGCGACGGCGTCGACCGGAGGCGCCACGGAGATCGACGAGGACCCGCCTCCGGGTCGCGGCGCCGGACCGTCCCAGGTGCTGGTGACGTCGAAGGGATCGGTGCGGCGCGGCGGCCCGCCGGGCGGCGCCACGGCGGAGTCCTGCGGCCGGACCGCCCGCGGCCCGGAGTTCACCGGCCCCGCGTTCACCGGCCCCGCGTTCGGCGGCCCCGCGTTCGGCGGCTCGGCGGACTGCGGTGGCCAGGGGGTCGGGGCGAAGGAGACCTGGGACGGCGCGGCGGAGGGGCGGGACTCGGGCTCGCCGACCCGCTCGACGGCGAAGAAGTCGTCGTCGCGGCGGGGCGGAGCCGGCCGGGCCGGGCCGTTCACATCGGCATCGTGGGTCGTCACCGAACTGCCCCCCGCCTCGGCACGCGGGTGGACGGAACGGCAGACGCAGGGCCCTCGGGCCCCGGGCTACGGTGCATGGTCATCGGGCGGCATCTCCTGCCCCCCAGATCAGCACGATGTGGGCAGCCATCGTGTGGACGTGNATTGTCTGAACCATCTCGTCGCAACCCGCACCCAGCCAGATCAGTCGGTCGGGAGCAGCGCCGCTCGGAGGCATGCGATCCCGGTCTGCGGCCCCNCGCACCGCCTGGCCGTGATCGTGTGGCTATGCGTGATGGACGTCCTACCGTACGGCCGNCAAAAAAGCAATAGCTCGCTGGCGGGTCGCCCATAAGCCCGGAAGGATATGGGGTCTTAGCTCCGACTGACCATGGTACACGGGAGGGAGTCATCGCTTGTCACGACAGGCGGCGTACATCTCGCGCACGATGCGCCGCGACGACTCCGACTGGACGCTGGCGTTGAACCGCTTGTACTCCTCCTCCGTGTAGGTGGCCTCCAGCTTGTCCAGAGTGCAGGTGCAGTACCCCTCGTTGCCGTTGCTGACGTCCAGGCAGGAGCTCAGATACGCCTCGCGGACGGCCTTGCTGTAATGGCCCTTGCCGGCTGCCGCGGCACCCACGGCCGACCCACCGTCCGAGCCGCCCCCGCCGAAAGCGAGGAATCCCGCGACCCCAAGGCCCACGCAGACCAGCACGACGATGGCCGCGATCAGCAGCGGGGGACGATCGCGGGCCTGCCGGAGGAACCCGCCGACGCGTTCGCCCAGCCCCCCGGCGGCGGCCGGGCGGGCGACCGCCGACGCCGGCCTGCGCGGTCCCGACGGTGCCCAACCGGACTCGGGTTCGCCATCGAACTTCGTGCCGCGGCCAGGCTCCGTGCCGCCGAAGGGATTCCCGCCACCGAAAGCGTCGGTGCCGGAGTCACCCTCGTCGTCGAGGTCATCGTCCCAGTCCGCCACACCGGCCGCCCGCGCCGGCGGGGCCCCCGTACCCGTCGGCGCACCGACCCGCCGAAACTCGCCGGTCGCATCGCCGTCGTGCCAGCCCCCGGGGGTGCCGGCGGGGCCGGGGCCCGTGGTGCCGGCGGAAGTCATCCCGGTGGCAGCGGTCGGCGCGGTCACGTGCGGCGGGCCGCTCGGCCCGGCTGCGTCGGCGTCCGGCGGGGCGTCCGGCGAAGCCCACCGCCCGAACTGCCCGGTGCCGCCGTAGGACGCCAGTTCCCCCGTGGTCATGCCAGAGCCAGGGGCCGAGCCGGAGCCGGCGGCCGGGCCGGAGCCGGCGGCCGGGCCGCCAAGGTCACCGGCCGAGCCCGGTCCGCCCGCCGAGCGCACGCCGCCGGTCAGGCCGGCGGCGCCGAACAGGCCGCGAACACCCGGCGGGTTCGCACCGGCCGGCGGTTCGCCCGCGGCCGAGCTTCCGGGACGCGGCGATCCAGGACGGACCTCGTGGCGCACCACGGCGGGCGATCCGAGCCCCGCACCGCGCGCCGGGGCGGCGGCGCCCCGCCCACCGTCCGGCGTGCCACCCGGGCCGGACCCGAAGACCGACCCCGGGTAGGCCGGGGAGCCCGCAGCGGTGGCGTCGGCCAGGCCGCCCGGGCGCGCATCGCCGCCATCACGCGACCCGGCGTCGACGGTGCCGGCCGGCTGCGCCCGCGCCGGGTCGCCGCTGGAGCCTGCCGGCGGCACAGCGGAGGACGGCTGCCACGTCTGGGCGGCTTCGTCCCAGAGGTAGGCGCCGTCATCGCTGACCCAGCGGCCGTGCTCGTCGAGGCGCATCTGTCGTCCTTCGTGCCGGAGACGGACGCTCCCAGGGTGCCATGTCCACCAGGGGTCCGGATCGGCCGGGTACCGCCGCCACCGTCGGGGCGTGGACTGTTCCGCCGGAGTCGGGTATCGGCCCGCCGCGCGGCCGATCGCCCNCCGGGATACCCGCGGCCGGCTCGGGCGCCAACGGCCCCCGGGCCGGTCAGGAGCCGGCGGTCACCATGATCTCGGCCTTCTGGAACTCCTTGAGGGTCGCGTACCCGGTCGTCGCCATGGCGGTCCGCAGACCGCCGGCGAGGTTGAGCAGGCCCGTTCCGGTGGCCGCGCCGGGCCCTGTGACGATCTGCGCCAGGGTGCCCGTCGGGGGGGCCGGCGCCCACCGTCCACGCGGCAGGTCGGAGTGCAGCACGTCCATCGGCCACATCCCGCCCTGGCCCGGCGCGTCCTCTGCCGCCGCCAGCGCCGCGTCCACCATGACCGCGTCGGCGCCACAGGCGATCGCCTTTGCGAGGTCACCGCCGGTCTGCAGGTCGCCGTGCGCGACGACGTGGACGTAGCGGCCACCCGACTCGTCGAGGTAGCGCATCCGGGCTCCGGCGGCGTCCGCGATGGCGGTGGCGAGCGGGACCCCCACCCCGAGCACGTCATGGGTCCGGTCGCCCAGGCCCGAACCGACGCCGACGATGACCCCGGCGGCGCCGGTCCGCATCAGGTGCAGCGCGGTCGAGAACGACGCGCACCCCCCGACCAGCACGGGAACGTCCAGCTCGCCGATGAACCGCTTGAGGTTGAGGGGCTCGCTGCGCCGGGACTGGTGTTCGGCGGAGACCGCGGTGCCGTGGATGACCAGCAGGTCGACACCGGCCGCCAGCACGTGCTGGCTCAGCGCGCGGACCTTCTGCGGGCGCAGCGCCGCGGCGACGACCACCCCGGCGTCGCGCAGCTCGCCGAGACGGCGAGCGATGAGCTCCGGCAGCACCGGCGACTCGTACAGCGCGCGCAGCCGTTCGGTCGCCGCCTGCTGTCCCTCCTTGGCGCCGATCTCGGTGAGCTCGCCGATGTGGTCCTCGGGCTGCTCGTACCGGGTCCACAGCCCCTCGACGTGCAGGACGCCGAGCCCGCCGAGCCGGCCGAGCGCGATCGCCGACGCCGGCGAGGTGACGGCGTCGGCGGCGGCCGCCACCAGCGGCAGGTCGAAGCGGTAGGCGTCGATCTCCCAGGCCAGCGAGACGTCCTGCGGATCGCGGGTCCGACGCGACGGGACGATGCCGACGGCGTCGAGACCGTACGCGACCCGCGCGTTCTTGCCGATACCGATCTCGACCTCTGCCACTGCTGGCGCCTCCTGGTTGGGTCGGCGGGCTCACGCCGGCCGGACACTGACGTACCTGCTCTGGTCGCCCGCGCGCCGACGCCCCCGTCACGGGCACCTGATCGCCGGTGTCGGGACGGGGCCGGGGGGTGACGAGGGGCGCAACCGCGGCGGCGGCCTCAGCGCGAGGAGTTGTAGTTCGGCGCCTCGACGGTCATCTGGATGTCGTGCGGGTGGCTCTCGGTCAGGCCCGCGGAAGTGATCCGGATCAGCTGCGCATCATCCTGCAGCCGCCGGATGGTCGGCGAGCCGGTGTACCCCATCGCGGCCCGCAGCCCGCCGACGAGCTGGTGCGCCACGGCCGCGAGCGGGCCACGGTAGGGCACCTGCCCCTCGACGCCCNCCGGGACGAGCTTGTCGTCGGAGAGCGCGTCGTCCTGGAAGTAGCGGTCCTTCGAGTAGGACCGGGCCCCGCCCCGGCTGCGCATCGCCGCGAGCGACCCCATGCCGCGGTAGGCCTTGTACTGCTTGCCGTTGATGAAGATCAGCTCGCCCGGGCTCTCGTCGACGCCGGCGAGCAGGCTGCCCAGCATGACGGTGTCCGCCCCGACCGCGATGGCCTTCGCGATGTCGCCGGAGTACTGCAGGCCGCCGTCCCCGATCACCGGCACCCCGTGTTCCCGGGCGACCCGGGACGCCTCGTAGATCGCCGTCACCTGCGGGACGCCGACCCCGGAGACCACCCGGGTGGTGCAGATCGAGCCGGGACCCACGCCGACCTTGATCGCGTCCGCGCCCGCGGCGATGAGGGCCGCGGCGCCCGCGCCAGTCGCGACGTTGCCGCCGATGACGTCCAGGGGCCGACCGTCGACCCCGGTCGGGATGTCGGTCTTGATGCGGCGGACCATGTCCGGCACGGCCCGCTGGTGGCCGTGGGCGGTGTCCACGATGAGGAAGTCGACGCCCGCCGCGACGAGGACCTGCGCCCGCTTGTAGGCGTCCTCGCCCACCCCGATCGCGGCACCGACCATCAGCCGGCCGTCGGCGTCCTTGGTGGCATGCGGGTACTGCTCACGCTTGGTGAAGTCCTTGACCGTGATCAACCCGCACAGCCGACCCTGATCGTCGACGATCGGCAACTTCTCGATCTTGTGCCGGCGCAGCAGCTCCAGTGCGTCCTCGGGCGACACGCCGACCGGCGCGGTGATCAGCGGCATTCGCGTCATGACGTCCTGCACCCGGCGGGAGTAGTCCCGCTCGAAGCGGATGTCGCGGTTGGTCACGATCCCGACCAGCCGGCCGTCCGGCTCGGTGACCGGAACACCCGAGATGCGGTAACGCGCCATGAGCACGTTCGCGTCCTCGAGGGTGGCCTCCGGCCCGCAGGTCACCGGCGCGGTGATCATCCCGGACTCGGACCGCTTCACCATGTCGACCTGCTGCGCCTGGTCCTCGATCGAGAGGTTGCGGTGCAGCACCCCGACGCCGCCCTGGCGCGCCATCGCGATCGCCATCCGCGCCTCGGTCACCGTGTCCATGGCGGAGGACACCAGGGGCACGGCGAGGGAGATGGACCTCGACAACCGGGTCGTGGTGTCGGCCTCGGCGGGCACGAGATCGGAGGCCGCCGGCAGCAGCAGGACGTCGTCGAAGGTCAGGCCCAGCATTGCCAGCTTTGGCGGCACCGGTGCGTCGGCTCCCAACAGGTCCACCTGGGAGTCGACGGAGCCACCCGCCGACGCCGCGCGAGCCGACGTGCGGGGAGCCGACGGGGAGTGATCGGTGGCGACGGGAGCGTTCATGGCACCTTCCGTTCCGCGATGACCGGTGCCGCGGCGCTGACCGGTACCGCGGCGCTGGGAACCCGCCCGGCGGCCACGGCCCCGCCGGATGCCTGGTGGGCGGCCGGCCCGGCCGCCCACCAGGCGGAACGGGTCATCAACCCGTCACCGGCGAGCCGGTCGCCAGGCGGCGGCATGTACCCCATCGTAGAGGTCGGTGGCGCTTGTGGGCGGTCGCGGCGTGACGGAGATCGCGGCAGGTCCGCCGCGGGCGGCTCATCCGGGGTCCGACCAGCGCCACGCGGGTCGCGCAACAGCAGACGGACCTACACGGACCTGTCCACAAGCACTGCACAACGGTGCCGAGACTCCTGATCGGGACCACTTAGCAGTCCGGGCAAGCGTAGCGTGGTCGACGTGAGCGACGAGCCTGTCGACCCCTTCGCGGGTGACCCCGAGGATCCGGCCGCCGAGCTCGCGCGCCTCGACTCCGTCGACGACCTCGACCTGCTCGAACCGCTGTCCTTGCACGAGCGGGAGGAGGTCCTCGCCGAGCTGGGAGACCTCGACGTCTTCCGCACGCTGNTCGAGCCGCGCGGCTACCGCGGCCTCGTCGTCGACTGCGAGGGCTGCGCCGAGCCCCACTACTTCGACTGGGAGCTGCTGGCTGGCAATCTGCGCAACCTCCTCAACGAGGGGCGGACGCGCGTCCACGAGCCGGCCTTCTCTCCCGACCCGTCGTGCTACGTGAGCTGGGAATATGCCCGCGGCTTCGCCGACGGCGTGTACGAGGCCTCAGCCGCCTCGGAGGCCGACTCCCGCTGAGCCCGGGCACGTCCCCGGCCTGGCGGGAGCCCCCGCGGGTGGAGGCGGGAGCCACCGCGGGCAGGTCCAGTAGCGCCTGTGCGCCGGACCTCCCCCTCCGGCCGCCTGGGCGCACCCGCGCCGCCGTGACCACCTTCGCGTTCTCGCCGCGGGACCGTCGCCGCGCATGTGGTCGGCGGCGTGCACCCGGCCGATCACCGGGTTCGCCGGCGCCACACCACGCCCCCTCCGGCCCACCATCGCGGGCTCCCGAGCCCTGTTCTCGGCGATCCCGACGGCCGGCTTCGACTCCGGCCGGCGTCCCGGCGCCGCCCGCGCGCCTCCCGCCGACCCGCCGCCATTACGACTTTCGGGCCAGCCCGGACTGTCCGTTCCCGGACAGTCCGCGGGCAGCCCGGCGCCACCTGTCGCCCGCTGGCATGTCCCTGCCAGCCGACGGTCGACCCAGGGCGTTCCCCGGCCGTCCGACGTCGGCTCTCCATCGGTCGCTTGTACCGGTTAATCCGTTTTGTTTATTTCTTCCGTTTCGCACGATTAGTCCGGCGCCGGTGGCCCCGCCGGGGATATGCCGGGCCGCGGAGGCCGCCCAGGNGGCCCCGAGTTGCAGCCTTCGCCGGTGACGTTCCGGCCGGGCCGTGTGACCAGGCGATCGCCGGGGTAGGCGAACCACCGTCCACGAAGTTGTCCGCCGGACCCACGGACCGGACGTCCCTCCCGATTCCGGATCCGTCCGGGCGGCCGGTGGCACCGGACGGGAGGCCTCGCCCGGTCACGCGACCATCGGACGACCCGTGGATCCGCGCCGCGTCCCGGCGGGGGCTGTGCCGGCGCGGCACACCGGACCTGACGACAGGCGACGCGGGGTCGCCCGGGTGAATTTTTTCAAGATCACCGAAAGGGTGACCGTACTACGGTGAGCCCGCGGCGCTTGCCGCTCAGGTCGAAAGGGGGGCTCAGGCCGATGACCGACGTCCGACGACTTCCCGGCCCCGGCGCGGAGAAGTGGGAGTGGCAACTGCATGGCGCGTGCCGCGGGGAGAGCACCGAGCTGTTCTTCCACCCGGAGGGCGAACGCGGACCGGCCCGGGCCGCCCGCGAGGCCGCGGCCAAGGCGATCTGCGCCCGGTGCCCGGTCATCCGCGCCTGCGGGGAGTACGCACTGACCGCCCGGGAGCCCTACGGCGTCTGGGGAGGGCTCAGCGAATCGGAACGGGAGGCGATCCTCACCGGCCGCTCGCGGCGGGGGGTGGCTCGCCGCGTCCCCGCGCGGCCGGGGCTCGCGCCGGCCTGCTGACCGGCCCCGCGGCAGGTGACGACTTGGCCGGACATCCGATCCCGACCATGACGATCACCCGCGACGGGTGAGCGGGCCCACCGGCCGGTCTCGCCCAGTCGTTCGGGTGGCGCCCGCCGGCCGGCCGCCCTTCGTCGAGCGGCCGGCCGCCGGATGAACACCCGGAAACGGCGACGGCCCGCTCGGACCCCTGATCGGGGACCGAGCGGGCCGTTTCGCTGCCGCGGGCGGGGCGCCGGCCGGAGTCACCCGGCCGGGCCTCGCGGGACGGCTTCCGATCAGAAACCGGGGCCCTGCGGGTGGCTGTGCCCGTGGCTGTGGCCGTGACCGTGGGAGTGCCCATGGTCGCCGTCGGACACCGCCGGCTTCTCGACGACGAGGCTCTCCGTGGTGATGAGCAACGCCGCGATCGAGGCGGCGTTCGCCACCGCCGAACGGGTGACCTTGACCGGGTCGATGACTCCGGCCGCGATCAGGTCGGTGTACTCCCCGGTCGCGGCGTTGTAGCCGTGACCCGGTGCGAGGTCCTTGACCCTGGCGACGATGACCGCGCCCTCCAGACCCGCGTTGCGCGCGATCCAGTTCAGCGGGGCGTCGAGGGCCGTACGCACGATCCGGACACCGGCGAGCTCGTCCCCGGTGCGGCCGAGGCCGTCGTCGAGGACGGAGGTGACGTGCGCCAGGGCCGCGCCGCCGCCGGCGACGATGCCCTCCTCGATCGCCGCGCGGGTCGCCGAGACGGCGTCCTCGAGGCGGTGCTTCTTCTCCTTGAGCTCCACCTCGGTGGCGGCACCCACGCGGATGACCGCGACCCCGCCGGCGAGCTTGGCGAGCCGCTCCTGGAGCTTCTCGCGGTCCCAGTCGGAGTCGCTGGTCTCGATCTCCGCCTTGAGCTGGCGCACCCGGTCGGCGACCGCGTCGGCCTCGCCGCCGCCGTCGACGATGGTGGTGTTCTCCTTGTCCACCACGACGCGCCGGGCCCGGCCGAGGTCCGCGAGGGTCACCGCGTCGAGCGAGAGCCCGACCTCGCCGGCCACCACCTGGCCGCCGGTGAGTACGGCGATGTCCTGCAGCAGCGCCTTGCGGCGGTCCCCGAAGCCGGGCGCCTTCACCGCGACGACCTGGAAGGTCTTGCGGATCGAGTTCACCACCAGGGTGGACAGCGCCTCGCCCTCGATGTCCTCGGCGATGATCAGCAGCGGCTTACGCTCCTGCACGACCTGCTCGAGGATGGGCAGGATCTCGTTCAGCGCCGAGATCTTGCCCGGGTACAGCAGGACGTACGCGTCCTCGAGGATGGCCTCCTGCGAGTCGGCGTCCGTGACGAAGTACGGCGAGATGTAGCCCTTGTCGAACTGCATCCCCTCGGTCAGCTCGAGGTCCAGCCCGAGGGTCTGGCTCTCCTCGACCGTGATGACGCCGTCCTTGCCGATCTTGTCGATCGCCTCGGCGATCAGCTCCCCGACCTGGGTGTCCTGGGCGGAGATGGNGGCGACCTGGGCGATCGTCTGCCTCGAGCTGACCTCGATCGCCTGCTCCAGCAGGGCGGCGGAGACGGCCTCGACGGCGGCCTCGATGCCCAGCTTCAGCGACAGCGGCGCGGCCCCCGCGGTGACCTGCTTCAGACCGAAACGGACCATCGCCTGGGCGAGCACCGTCGCGGTGGTGGTGCCGTCACCGGCGACGTCGTTGGTCTTGGTGGCGACTTCCTTGGCGAGCTGGGCACCCAGGTTCTCGTACGGGTCTTCCAGCTCGACCAGCCGGGCGATCGTCACCCCGTCGTTGGTGATCGTCGCCGCGCCGTAGGACTGGTCGATGACGACGTTGCGCCCACGCGGGCCGATCGTCACCTTGACCACGTCGGCCAGCGCGTTGACGCCGCGCTCGAGCGCGTGGCGGGCGTCCTCGTTGAACGTGAGAATCTTCGGCATACCTGGTTGTCCTCCCGACACCGATGACCGGTGGGAAACCGCAAGGGCGCGCCCCGCCGGCGGGCCCGGCGGAAACCGGACGGCCACCAGCGGGGCGCGCCCCTTGCGTTGCTACCGGCGAGCGGTCTACTTCTCGATGATCGCGAGGACGTCACGAGCGGAGAGCACGAGGTACTCCTCGCCCGAGTACTTGACCTCGGTGCCGCCGTACTTGCTGTAGAGCACCACGTCGCCGACCTTGACGTCGAGCGGGACGCGCTTGCCGTCCTCGAATCGACCCGGGCCGACCGCGAGGACGGTGCCCTCCTGGGGCTTCTCCTTCGCCGTGTCCGGAATCACGATGCCGGATGCGGTGGTCTGCTCGGCGTCGGAGGGCTGCACAACGATGCGGTCCTCGAGAGGCTTGATAGCAACCTTGGTGGCGGTCGTCACGATCGACCTCCCCCTTCCTGCGCTGGATGAGAGAGCGACCCTGGCGGCCTGCCGTCGCGGGTGAACAGGCGCCTGTTGTCGCTGGCACTCTCACGTGCCGAGTGCCAACCTAGCACCCGCACCACACACGTCAACCAACAAGGTCG
Source organism: Frankia sp. AvcI1 (assembly GCF_001420875.1). Taxonomy (NCBI): domain Bacteria; kingdom Bacillati; phylum Actinomycetota; class Actinomycetes; order Frankiales; family Frankiaceae; genus Frankia; species Frankia sp. AvcI1. Next base: position 244,058 of record NZ_LJFZ01000008.1, read on the forward strand.
GATCNGTCAAGACGGCCGGGAACCGGGCACCGCCCGCCCGACCGCGNCGGCCGCGCCGACTCGCCCCGGCCCCTTCCCGGCGCGGGACCGCGCAACCGGCCCCGACCGCCTTCGGCCACGCTGGATGGGACCCGGACATGATCTGGATGTGGGAGGCCAGGGCGACGCCCGGCCGCCTGACGGACCTGCGGGACTGGGCTGTCGCCGCCCTCGGCGGCCGAAAAGGTGAGGTATATCTCAGTCGCCAACCGGGGGGTGACCTCGTCGTGATGATCCTCCGGCTGCCCGACGCCGCACCGACCAACGTGGCCGCCGGCCCGGACACCGCCACCACCAACGAGCCCGCCACGGCTCCGCTGCCGCCGCCACCCGACGGACTGGTCGCCGGTACCCCCCACGCCTGGCCGTTCCACCAGGTCCACCCCGCCCACTGAGCCCAGCGCCACGCCGGTGTCGGCCGCGCCGGTCCATCCCCGCCCCTGGCACCTCCGTGGCCACCGCCTGAGCCGCGGTCAGCCGCCGGCGGCCGCCCGTTGCCCGCGGTCGCCGCCCGGTGCGGGTTCACCGCCCGTGGGGCAGTCGTCCGCCGACGGGCACCCGGCCTCGTGCGCCTCGATCTCCCGCCGAGCCGCGTCGCAGGCGGCCGCGCCGTGGGTGGGATCGACGGCCAGCAGCCGCGCCGCGATCCGGCGCAGCAGCGCGACGAACCGCTCCCGCTCCTGCGGGGCCAGCCCGGCGAGCACGTGCTGATCGACGAGGCGACGGTCCTCCTGGGTCGACGCGTACAGGCGCGCCCCCTGGTCGGTCGCGGTGATGATGCGGGCCCGCCGGTCGGCCGGGTCGGGATGGCGCTCGACCAGACCCNCCCGCTCGAGATCGTCGACGAGGCGCACCATCACCGTCCGGTCGATGCCGAACCGGCGGGCCACCTCGATCTGGTTGCGCGCCTCGCCGCCGACAGCCGCGCCGAGGACGTGCAGCGCGCGCAGGCCGCCGGGTAGTTCGCCGACCGCGGCGGCCGAGGCCGCGAGGTAGCCGTACTGCACCTGGCCCAGCAGCCAGCCCAGATCCTGCCCGAGATCCTCGGGCAGGCCGTCGGCCCCGGTCTCGGGCTCCGCGGCCGCTGCGGCGTCGCTCACCGCCCCAGGGTACCCGTCCCGGTCAGAGTAATCTCCCCCCAGATGAGTGCTTGTAGAGACGATTTATCCATCAGATAGTCTCTCTACAGATCTTCGCGACAGCAGAAGATCTCAACTTATGACGACCTGTGGAACAACGGAGGCGCCGCAATGCCCAACCTGCTGCACGTGGACGCGAGCCTGGCTCAGGAGGGCTCGACCTCCCGATCGCTGGCCGCCACCTACATCGACGCCTGGCGCGCCGCCCACCCCGACGGCACCGTGACCTACCGCGATCTCGCCCTCACGCCCCCGCCGCACCTCGACTGGGCCACCCTCTCGGCGGCCTTCACGCCGCCCGAGCAGCACACCCCGGAGCAGACCGAGGGCGTCAAGCTGCGCGAGGAACTGATCGGCGAGCTCGAGGCCGCCGACGAGCTCCTGCTGTCGCTGCCGATGTACAACTACTCGGTGCCGTCCACGTTGAAGGCGTGGGTGGACCAGGTGATCCTGGTCGGGCGCACCCTGCAGCAGCCTCCGGCGGAGTCGGTGCTGACCGGTGACCGCGTCACCGTCATCGCCACCCAGGGCGGTTCGTACGGGGTGGGCACGCCCAAGGAGGGCTGGGACCACCAGCTCCCCTTCATCGCCCACGTCCTCGAGTCGCTCGGGGCGACCGACGTCGAGCTGGTCCGGGTGGAGATGACGCTCGCCCCCGTCAACCCGGCGCTGGCCGACTTCACCGACGTCTACGAGCGCAGCCGCGCCGCGGGCGAGAGCGCCCTGCGGGCGCGGGCGGCGGCCTGAGTCAGCGCGACCGGCCGGGGCGCCCCGGCGAGCCGGTCACGGCTCCAGGCGCACCCGGCCGGGCAGTGCGCGTTCGACCTCGTCCAGCAGCGCGGCGTATCCGACCGTGTCGATCGGTCTGGCCCGCATGACGTAGGCGTCGCCGCCGGAGGGCTGGTAATAGCCGCGGCGCACGCCGATGTCGACGAAACCGAGCCGGGTGTACAGCGCCCGCGCGGCATGGTTGTCGGTACGGACCTCCAGCCCGCAGGAGCGGGCCCCGGCCCGACGCGCGTGGCGCAGCAGGGCGATCATCAGCCGAGCGCCCACCCCGCGGCCCCGGATCCGCGGCACGACGCCGACGGTCTGGATGTAGGCGCCGTCGTCGGCGAGCGCCAGCCCCGCGTAACCGATGATCGCGGACAGGTCGTGCGCGGCCGCCCCTCGGGGCTGCCACAGCGCGGTCAGGTAATGCCGCTGGTCGCCCTGGGCCAGTTCGGACCAGAACAGCTCCGCGGTCCAGGGGTCGGTGGCGAAGACGGTCGGTTCCAGCTCGGCGACGGTGGCGACGTGCCACCAGCGCATCGGAACGAGCACCAGATCCAGATCGCCGTCCGGCCCCCGCTCGCCGTCCTGCCCCAACGCACGGAGCCGGTCCCGTTCGCGGTTCTCGTCCTGCGCTCGGTTCCGGTCCGGTTCGATCGGCGTGGCGGCGCTCGGCGCCACGCCGTCGGGTTGCGGTAGCCGCCGCGTCACACCCTGACCGGCTTCGGCGCGTGCGGTTCGGTCGCGTCCGGCCGCCGCAGGTAGAGCGGAGCCAGGACGCTCGGATCGCGACCGGCCAGCAGGTCCGCCCCGGCGAGACCGACGAGCAGCTCCGGACGCGGATACCCGCCCGCCGGCGTGCCTGCGCCCGCCCCGGCCGCCCCGCCATTCCCGGTCGCGCTATTCCCGGTCGCGTCATTCTCGGTCACGTCGTCGTCGATGGTGGCGAACCCGGCGAACGGTTCCGGGTACAGCGCCCGGCCGGGACCGGTGACGGCGCCGACGCCGAGCTCCCGCAACGTCTGGGCGACCTGCGCCGGACGCCCCACGGCGGGATCACCCACCCGGACCCCGCCGACGTAGCGGGCCCAGTAGACCTCGCGGCGCCGCGCGTCGGTGACCACGCCGACCGCGCCGGCCGTGGCCGCGCCGATACCGTCGAGCGAGCAGACGCCGTGCACGGGGATGTCCAACGCGTCCGCGAAGGCCGCGGCGGTCACCATCCCGACCCGCAGGCTGGTGAAGGGCCCGGGCCCGGCCCCCACGACGACGGCCGCGAGGTCCGACGGGCGCGCGCCCGCCTCGTCGAGGACCGCCCGCATCGACGGCGCGAGCAGCTCCCCGTGGCGGCGGGCGTCGACGGTGACAACGCTGCCCCGCGGCCAGACGTGCACGCCGGGGCCGGCGGGATCACCGGCCGCCGCGCTCCCCGCCCGCGCGGGATCGGAGGCGGTCAGCTCGGCGAGCGCCACCGCGCACGCGGCCGTGGATGTGTCGAGGGCCAGCACCAGCACGCATCCAGACTACGGACCGCCGCATCGGCCACGTCGGGTACCCGCCCCACCGCGGCCCGGCGCAGGCCGCGCGCTCGATCCGCGGCGGTGGCGGCACGCAGGCGGCGCGCTGGATCCGCGGCGAGGTCGCGCAGCCGGCGCGCTCAGTCCGCGGCGAGGTCGCGCAGCCGGCGCGCCCAGCTCGGGCCGGTGGCGACGAGGCGGACCGTCCTGGTCTCGCCGGCCTCGTCGGCGGTGGGCCGGGTGAGCACGAGCTCGAGATGGTCCTGGGCGAGCCCCTCGACCAGCCCGGCGCCCCATTCGACGACGGTCACCGAGGTGTCGGCGTCGGCGTCGAGGTCGAGGTCGTCGACCTCGGTCACCCCGCCGAGCCGGTAGGCGTCGACGTGCACGAGCGGGATCCGGCCGTCCGGGTAGATCCGCGCGAGCACGAACGTCGGCGAGGTGACCGTCTCCCGCACGCCGAGCCCGGCGGCGATGCCCTGGGTGAGGACCGTCTTGCCCGCGCCGAGCGGGCCGGAGAGCACGAGCAGGTCGCCCGGGCGCAGCAACACGCTCAGCCGGGCGCCGAAGTCCCGCATCCGGTCCGCCGTGGGCACGACGACCACGTCGCGCTGCCGGGCGGCGTTCATGCCCATCACCTCCTCGCGGGCCCGGGTCGACCGGGACCGGTCAGGCGGCCGTCCCGCCGGCGTCGCGGTCGGCGACCGCCGCCCGGTCGGCCGACGGGGCGCCATCCGCAGCGGCGCCGACCGGGGCGGCACCCACCGAGGCGGGCGGGAGACCCGACCGCGACCGGGGCAGCGGCAGCGAGAACTCGGCGAGTGACCGCTGCACCAGCCTGCGGATCGCGGCGTTCACCGCCTCGGGCCGCTCCAACATGATGGCGTGGCCGGCGTCCTGCTCGACGACCAGCTCCGCGTCGGGCAGGATCTCGGCGATCGTCCGGCTGTGTGCCACCGGGGTGATCAGGTCGGCGTCGCCGACGACCAGCACGGTGGGAATCCCCACCAGGCGGGCGGCGGCGTCCAGCCGGTCGTTGTCGAGCAGGGTGGGCAGGAACGCGGCGATCACCGCTACCGAGGTGTCCGAGACCATCGTCTCCAGGAACGTGACCACCGCCGGCGGCAGATCGGTCGCGCCGAAACCGATCCGGCGGGTCACCTCCCAGGACATGTCGCTGCCCCGCCCGCGAACCCGCTCCAGCAGGCCCGAGGTGTGCCGCATGCCGACGGCGATGNCGGGCAGCACCCGACGCACCACCGCCGTCGCCAGCGCGGGCAGCCCGAGGGTCACCTGGGCCAGCTCCGACGCGCTGGTCGACAGCAGCGCCACTCCGACGATCCGGTCGTCGAAGAGCTCGGGATGGGCGTCGGCCAGGCCCAGGACCGCCATGCCCCCCATCGAGTGGCCGACGAGGATGATCGGCCCGCCGGGCACCCGTTCGCGGATCACCTGGTAGAGGTCGTCGGCGAGCACGTCGATGGTGCAGTTGCCAACCTCGGACGGCCCGGAGCGCCCGTGCGCGCGCTGGTCGAAGAAGACCATCCGGCCGAGGTCCGCGAGGGCCTGGTGCTGCAGGGTCCAGCACTCGGCGGACACGCAGAACCCGTGCACGAACACCAGCGTCAGCGGCGCGTCCGGCGGACCGGTCTCCTCGACGTGCAGCGGCACGCCGTCGGTCGCGATCACCGTGGCGACACGGCCGCCGATCGGCTCCAGCGCCGGCTCCGGCGGCCCGTCCGGCCGGGTGCGGCGGCGGCGGATCGCCCGCTGCTGCGCGACCAGGCCGGCCGCGACGGCCGCGCCGACCACACCGACCGATCCCGTGGCGGCGCGTGCCGCCCGGGAACCCGCGAACGGGCCCACGGTCCTCACCATCGGTGCTCCCTCCTCCGGGCTGCCCTGAACCGATGATGCACCGCGGGGGCGCCCGGAGCAGGCGTCACGTGACGCACGCGTAACCACGCTCCGGACCCGGCGGGTCGGAGCGTGGTCGCGCGTGGAGCGCCGCGACGATCAGGCGAAACCGGGCATCGGGAAGCCGCTGACCAACTCGGTGACCTGCTCCCGGACCCGGCCGATCGTCGCGGTGTCGCCGGCACCGGCGGCCTTGACGACGTCGTCGATCCAGCCGGCGAGCACCGGCATGTGCGCCGGGGTCAGACCGCGGGTGGTGATCGCGGCGGTGCCGAGCCGGATGCCGGAGGGGTCGAACGGCTTGCGCTTGTCGAAGGGCACCGCGTTGTAGTTCAGCTCGATCCCCGCCGCGTCGAGCGCCTTGGCCGCCGGCTTTCCGCCGATGTCCTTGCCGGTGAGGTCGATGAGGATGAGGTGGTTGTCGGTGCCCCCGGTGACGAGGTCGAACCCGCGCTCCACCAGTGCCTCGGCCAGCGCGCGGGCGTTCGCCACGACCGCGTGGGCGTAGTCGCGGAACGCGGGCGTCGAGGCCTCCCNCAGGGCGACCGCGATGGCCGCCGTGGTGTGGTTGTGCGGGCCGCCCTGCAGGCCCGGGAAGACCGCCTTGTCGATCGCCGTGGCGTGCTCGGCGTCGGTGAGCAGCATGGCCCCGCGCGGGCCGCGCAGCGTCTTGTGCGTGGTGGTCGAGATCACCGGAGCGTGGCCGACCGGGGAGGGGTGGNCACCGCCGGCGATCAGCCCGGCGATGTGCGCGATGTCGGCGACGAGCACCGCGCCCACCTCGCGCGCGATCTCGGCGAAGGCCGGGAAGTCGATCGTCCGCGGGATCGCCGTCCCGCCACAGAAGATGATCTTCGGCCGCTCGGTGCGGGCCAGGTCGCGCACCTCGTCCAGGTCGATCCGGCCGGTGTCCGCGCGCAGCCCGTAGCGGACGCTGCGGAACCACCTGCCGGTCGCCGACACGCTCCAGCCGTGCGTCAGGTGGCCGCCCATCGGCAGCGACAGGCCCATGACCGTGTCCCCGGGCTGGGCGAAGGCGAGGTAGACGGCCAGGTTCGCCGGCGAGCCGGAGTACGGCTGGACGTTGGCGTGCTCGACGCCGAACAGCGACTTGGCCCGATCGACGGCCAGCGTCTCGATCGGGTCGACGACCTGCTGACCCTCGTAGTACCGCCGGCCGACGTACCCCTCGGAGTACTTGTTGGTCAGGACGGAGCCGGACGCCTCCAGCACCGCGGTGGAGACGTAGTTCTCCGAGGCGATCAGCCTGATCGACGCGTGCTGGCGGGCGGCCTCGGCCTCGACCAGCCCGGCGAGCTCGGGATCGGCGACGGNGAGTTCGGGAAGCGGGGGATTGTGCATGCTGACCTCCGGCAGGTCTCATCCNGCCGGAGGCACCCAGGCGCACGGCACCGACCCGCTCATCGCTCCCCGGTGGTCAGTTCCACCTCTGTGCGCCAGTCGCGACTCCCAGCCAAGTGTAGCCACCGGTCTCCCCGGACCCGGCACGGCCGACATCTGTCCGATCGGTCGGCCGACCGACAGCACGGCCGGGTCACATCCGGGCCGCCGGGCCGGGCCGAGCCGGGCGGAGTCCCTTACCGTGGAACGAGGCCGGGACGCCCGGTGGGGGCGGTGGATGTTTTCGTTGCGGAGGCGGGAATCGTGAAGCTGGCGTGGCGCAGGAGCAAGGACATCCCGGTGAGCGCCGGTCGCGGCCTGACCGGCCCGGAGCGGGCCGCCGCGCTCGGGATGGTCGACGAGTCCGAGCCGGAGGCGGAGCTGGAGCTGACGCCCGCCGCGGCGGCCCCGGCCGCCCCCGGCCCGGTCATGCTGACGCTGACCACCCGTTCGAAGATCGAGCAGGCCGAGCGGGAGGCCACCGAGGCCGCCGCCCGTCCGGTGCGCCGCCGGATCGAGCGCGGCGCGCTCGGCGGCAGCGCCCCCACCGGCGGCGGCTGCTCCTCCGGCGGCTGCGGCTGATCAGACGTAGACGCGCGGGACGCGCTGGCCGATCCGGGTCACGATCTCGTAGTTGATGGTGCCCAGCGCCACGGCCCAGTCGTCCGCGGTCGGCTCGCCGAGGTCGCCCGGGCCGAACAGCCGCACCTCGTCGCCCGCGGCCACCTCGTCGTCCCCGACGTCGAGGACGAACTGGTCCATGCAGACGGTGCCGGCGATGCGCCGCCGGCGGCCGCCGAACAGCACCTCGCCGGTGTTCGTGGCGGCCCGGGGGATGCCGTCGGCGTAGCCCAGCGGTACCAGGGCGAGCGTCGTCTCCCGCGCCGTGGTGTAGCGGTGGGCATAGGACACGCCCGTGCCGGCCGGCACCCGCTTGACCAGCGCGGCATGGCTGACCAGCGACATCGCCGGCCGAAGGCCGAACCGCGCGGGCGGGCCGACCTCCGGGCCCGGGGAGAGCCCGTAGACCGACACCCCGGGCCGCACCAGGTCGAAGTGGGCCTCGGGGCTGACCAGGGTCGCCGCNGAGTTCGCAAGATGCCGCACGGTCGGCGCCAGCCCAGCCTTCTCGGCGATGTCGACCGCGTCCCGGAACGCCCCGATCTGAGCCTGCACCGTCGCATGCCCGGGGGCGTCGGCGAACGCGAAGTGGCTCCACACCCCGAACGCCTCGATCACGCCCTCGGCCTGCAGCGCCGCGGCCTGGTCACACAACCCCGGCCAGTCGCCGGGCATCGCCCCCGCCCGGCCGAGGCCGGTGTCCGCCTTGAGGTGCACCCGGGCCGGTCGGCCAGCCAGCCGCGCGGCCGCGGCGATCTCCGTGAGGGTCCAGGACGCGGAGGCCGACACGTCGATGCCGGCCGAGATCGCCTCGCCGAAACGCTCACCGGGCGTCGCGAGCCAGCACAGCACGGGCGCGGTGATCCCGGCCGCGCGCAGCGCGAGCGCCTCCTCGAGGACGGCCGTGCCCAGCCAGCTCGCCCCGGCGTCCAGGGCAGCCCGGGCGCAGGGAATCATGCCGTGGCCGTACCCGTCGGCCTTCACGACGGCCATGGTGGCGGCGTCGCCGGCGCGGGCCGCGAGAGNGGCCACCGAATCACGGACCGCGTCGAGCTCGACGGCGGCATACGTCCGGGGTTCGCTGCTGGCGGACGCCCCTGGCCCCTGCACGCTCATGGCCGCCACGCTACTCGCCGTGACCGCCCGCCGGGTGCCCCCGACCGGCTACGCGAGCAGCTCCGCGATGACCCGAGGCAGCAGGTTGGGCAGGTCGCCGGCGGCGAGCGGCGCGGCAGCCCGCTCGGCGGCGCGCCCGTGCAGGTACGCGCCGACCGCCCCGGCACCGGCGGCGGGCAGCCCGGCGGCGAGCAGCGAGCCGATCAGCCCGGTCAGGACGTCCCCCGTGCCGGCGGTGCCCAGCCAGCCGGAACCGGTCGTGTTCACCCAGGCCGCCCCGGCCGGTTCGACGATCAGGGTACGGGTGCCCTTGAGCAGGATCACCGCGCCCGTCGCCGCGGCGGCCCGCCGGACGGTGGCGAGGCGGTCCGCCGCGAGGTCCGCCGTCGTGCGGTCGGGATCCCAGCCCAGGGCGGCGGCTGTGAGCCGGCCGAACTCGCCCTCGTNCGGGGTGAGGAGAACCGGCGCGCCCCGGTCACGCAGCGCCGCGGGATCCGCCGCGAGGATCTCCGCCAGCGGGTCGAGCGCGCCCGCGTCGACCACGACCGGAAGGTCGGTGCCGAGCAGTCCGGCCACCAGCTCCCGGACCGCGGGCCCCGGGTCCAGTCCCGGGCCGATCGCCCAGGCCTGAACCCGGCCGGCGGCGAGCATGGCCGCGCGGTCCCCGGCCCGGACGGCGGTCACCACCGCCTCGGGGTGCGCCAGCCGGACGAACTCCCCCGCCCGGCTGGCGACACCCACCGCGGAACCGCCGGCGTCATCGGCTCTGTCTCTGTCTCCGTCTCCGTCATCGTGGGCGTGGGCGTGGGNGTCGGGCGTCTCGGTCAGGGCGTGGCCCTCGGTCACGACTCGCAGGTAGCCGGCGCCGCCGCGCAGCGCACCGCCGACGGCGAGCACGGCGGCACCCGGATAGGCGTCGCTGCCCGCGACCAGGCCGAGGACCCCCCGGCGGTACTTGGACGACTCCGGGCCCGGCACCGGGAACATGGCGGCGACGTCGGCGTCGTCGAGCGCCCGCAGGTCGGGTTCGGGCAGCGCCAGCCCGATGTCGACCAGCTCCACCGGCCCGGTGTGGGCGGCGCCCGGCATCAGCCACAGGCCGCGTTTGTGCGTGCCGAACGTGACGGTGGCACTGGCCCGCACGGCGGGTCCGGTGACGGCGCCGGTGTCCGCGTCGACGCCGCTGGGAACGTCGACGGCCACGGTGCGCTCGGGCGGCGCGAGGGCCGCCAGCCGGGCGTGGTCCGCCCGCAGGCCGCCGCGGCCACCGATGCCGAGCAACCCGTCCAGGACGAGGTCGGCGCGGTCCACCAGTCCGCGCAGCGTCTCGTCGTCGAGCTCCGAGGCGGGGCCGTGCAGCCTGCCGCCGGCGGCGAGCAGGGCGGCGCTGCCCTCCGGATGGGTGCGGCCGGGTGCGACGGCGTCGACCCGAGCGCCCCGCGCGGCCAGGCGTGCGCCGGCCCACAGGGCGTCACCGCCGTTGTCACCGCCCCCGGCAAGCACGACGATCCGGGCGCCGTAGACGTGGCCGAGGCGGCGGGCGACATGGGCGACCAGGCCGTACACCGCGCGTTGCATGAGGGCTCCGGGCGGCAGGCAGGCGAGCAGCACTGCCTCGGCGTCCCGGATCTGGGTGACCGTGTGCGCGTTCCGCATGCCGCCATGCTGCCCCGCGCCGAGCGGCCGGTGCCGCAGGAAGGCGGTCAGCAGGAGAGTTGGCCGGTAGGAAGGCGGTCAGCTCTCGGCGACGACCATCGCGATGGCGACCCCGCCGTCGTGGGTGAGGGACAGGTGCCAGGAGGCGATGTCGAGCCGCTGCGCCGCGGCGGCCACGGTGNCGCGAATCCGCAGCGACGGCCGCCCACCCGTGGCCAGGACGACCTCGGCGTCGTGCCATTCCAGCCCGGGCGGCGCCCCAAGCACCTTCGCCACGGCCTCCTTCGCCGCGAACCGGGCGGCCAGCCGCTCCGGGCGGGCCAGACCGCGCTCCGCCGGGGTGAACAGGCGCATCGCGATCCCCGGCGTCCGGGACAGCGTCGCGGCGAAACGGTCCACGTCCACCACGTCGACGCCGACACCGACCACCGCCATCGCGCAAGCGTCCCATACCGGTGCCGCGGCCCTCGGTGGACCGTGCGCCGCGCCGCGCCGATCGCGCCGCGGCCGGGCGCACCCCCTCGAATCAGGGCCTCGCCCTGCCCGAAGGGGTGGCCCGCCGGCGGATCCTGAGCCGCGGTCCCGACAGTCCCCGGCCAGGGCCAGGGCCGGGGCCGGGATCAGAGTCAGGACTTCGCATCCCAGCCCGACGCGGGACCGTCCACCGTCCCGTCACCGTCCTGCGCGGCGGCGTCGTTCCCGGCGGCGGCCTGCCCGGCGCTGTGGGCCCCCTCCGCGGTCGCCGGCTCGCCTTCGTCGCCGGCCAGGATGCGGTAAAGGCTGCGGCGGGTCTCGGTGAGCAGGGACCGGGCGGCGGCGATCTGCGCGTCGTCCCCGGCCTGGGCGACCTGGACCACCGCGGCACCCACCGCGAAGGCCAGGGAGCGCAGGCTGGTCAGCTCGTCGTCGGCGCTGGCCGCGGCGGTCTCCCACGGCTTGCGGTGCCCCACCCGGGACTCGACGTGGGCCCGCCCGAGGTCGGTGAGGTGGAAGACCCGCTTGCCCTCCGCCTCCTCCGCGCNCACGAGCCCCTCGTCGGCGAGCAGGGACAGCACCGGGTAGACCGAGCCGGGGCTCGGCCGCCAGGTGCCACCGCTGCGCTCGGCCAGCTCGCGGATCATCTGGTAGCCGTGCATGGGCTGCTCGGCGAGCAGGGCCAGCAACGCCTCGCGGACGTCGCCGCGCCCCACCCGCGGCCCACGGCCGAAGCCACCCGGCCCGCCGAAGCCCGGACCGAACCCGGGACCGAACCCGGGACCGGGGAAGCCGCCGAACGGCGGCCAGCCCGGGCCACCGCCGCGGCGCCCGCGCGGCCGCCCCTCGCCGGGTCCGCCGTGCTCATGCCGCCCGCCGCCGTGCCCGCCGCGCGCCGTGCGGCTGGTGCGCTCGCGAGCCGCCGACTCCTTCGTCCCGCACCCGCCGGCCTCACGCTCCGCCCAGCCGGCCACCGTCTCGAAGAACTCCGACAGCCGCGCGGGATCGAAACCCGCCGCGCGCCCCCACTTGCCCCAGGGTCCCCATGGGCCTGGAATCGCCTGCGATGTCATGATCTTGCCCTTCATCTCCACGGAAGACCAACGGAGGTCATCCGCTCGCTATCGCGTACGCTAACGATATATCGCGATGCTACGTCTGACAAGANGNCCTTGGTAACGCCGGGGACCTGGCCGGTACGATCCGCCCTCGCATTCCGTAGGATTGACCAGTGATCATTTCTGTGTCCGGAGAGAACGGGCACGGCGGGGACGCCGTCACCCCGCTCGAAGCAGCCTTCGAGGAACGTGCCTGCGCACAGCGCGCGGGTACCGACGTGTTCATCGAAGGGGTGAACCTGGCCCTGCTCGGCCGCGTCGAGCAGCTGCGCATCCGGCCTACCAACGCCTCGGGCACGGTCGACGACGACGGGCCGCACGAGGTCCGGCTGGAGGCCGCCGACGACGGGCCGCGCACCGGCTGCACCTGCCCCGAAGGGGCGACCGGCTCGTTCTGCCGCCACGCGGTCGCCGTCGCCCTGGTCGCCACCGGCTCGGCGGGACTCGCCGACGACGACGAGGATGCCGACGACGACGAGGACAACGGCGGGATCATCGGCGAGAGCTCGCTGTTCACCGACGATCCGGTGCACGCCGCGATGCGGGTGTTCCTCAGCCGTGTCCCCCGCGCCGAGCTCGTCGAGACCCTGCTCGACGCCGCGGACGACAACGAGGCGGTCGCCGACGCGCTCTGGGAGGCCACCGTCGCCTGGCACGGCCGCCAGCACGGCGCCGCCCCCTCGCCCTGACCCAGCCCCCGAGGCCAGAGGCCCCGCGAATCGCCGAAGGCCCCGCCGACCAACCCAGGAAGATCGCCAAAGGCGATCTGACGGAAACCGGCT